>CAZSRD010000081.1:0-2517 GCA_964609455.1 uncultured Methanosarcinales archaeon | reverse complement strand
TGGGGGTTGAATATGAAGGCCCTCATATTCTTTTTTTTGTTAGCTTTAGCTATGGAATTGGTCTTGGCAGAGGATACATTAACCTTTCAGAACTGTGAGAATTTAGGGATAGAGGACTGCGATGGATTCAGACAGCTGGATTTGACAGAGGATGAACAAAAAGAGCTATTCTCAAGCCTCCTGGAAATCAGAGATAGTGACAACATACACGATTTCATATTCGATTGGAACACTAATCTAGATTTCAATCAGATTCCTTACACTGTATCGCCTAGGAACTACAAAACTATAAGGGATGCTTGGCATATTCTAAGTGCAATTATGCCGAGTGTTCTTTATAGCAACACCCTCTACAATAATTATTCAGGCTATGTCCAGTCTAATTATGATTATGATTTAACAAGGCCTTCAACATATTTCAATGGAGCATGGAGCAGATGCACCGACAGCCCGCCAACAAGCACGAATGACGGCGAGCAAGGAGATTGCAGAACTGAATATCCAGCAAATTGGGACCAATCATCCCTAAATGTTTATTTGAATGGTGGATGGATTGGAAATTCTGCATTAACTTCATTCACAACAACAGATGAATCAAATAATTTTCAGTCTACATTGAACATAAAAAACAAAATACAAAGAGATCATTATAAATGGGAAAGGGGGAGTTGTTGCAGATGTGATTATTGCTGTTGGTCATGCGGAGATGATGATACATGCTGTGGTAGAAGCTGTAATAAATGCGGATGCGAGACTTATGATAAGGATTGTGAATACAGTTCAACTGATTACAGGTATGATGATTTAACTTTGACAGACAGCAAGACTTCTACGCTTGAGGGCATTTCATATTCAAATGCTACTATACTTCTTGATGACTCTAGAAACACCGCATATTTTACAATCAATACAACAAATATAGATAGATATTCACTTAATCTTAATGGGCTGGAGCTTATCAAGAATAATTTAGAGTACACTTATGACTACAGCTACCTCCCCAATAACATTCTGACTGCAAAAGTCATTTACAATCCAAGTTTGAATGCAAATGTTTATTCCTCATGGGAACTGGAAGGAAATTCTGATTTGATTACTTTCAGCATGGCTGAACAGGATTCTTATATTTGCAGCCTTGATATTTTCTCATATTTCAACAAATACAGCTTAGATTGCAATGTTACTTCCTTGCCATTAACTGAGTTAAACATAACCACTGACAAATTTTTTTACATGCCTAACGAGACAATCAAAATAAATATATCAATCAAGTCCCAGAAGCCTATTACTAATAAAATCAATGTAAGGTACGGAAATTTCTCAATCAATATAACAGGCAACGCCAGCATTGAGATTCCTGCGAAAAGATTTGCAAACCAGATAAAATCTGTTTATGAAACAGACTATACTCAGCAGTCAGCATCTGCTGTTAAGACAATAAGCGTATATTCAGGAGAGAATCCACGTTATTACATTATGATATTCTGGTTTGTCATATCATTTCTGGTTTTTATTTCTGCATTAAGGATGTGCTGGATAAAAGTATTTGGAGTTAAGAATGAATAAGGGCATTATCTGGATATTGGCATTCCTTTTAGTTTTTAGCAGTGTTAACGCTCTAGACCTAATAGAAGACCCCACATCATGTGAAAATACCAAGTGGTTCAATCCAGCAACATGGTTTCCCTGCCTATCAGACAAAGCAATACAGCACAACATGGTTAAGCTTCATGGCCCTGCTTTTGAATTTGAAACTTTGCTGACAGAGCTATCCATAGTAAGCATAGATGCAGCATCTATTGCTCCTTATTGGGCTAGAATGAATTATCTTGCTGGAGTGATATTTGTCATAGTAATTATCTATACAGGATATTTGCTTATTTTTTCTGCAATTGATATCAAAAAAAGAATAAAAGCCAAGAAGCAGATATGGAACCTCTTTTTAATAATCTTGTTCACGAACCTCAGCCTTGCCTTAGCTCTTTTGATTTTAGAATTGGCAAATGTCCTGACTAGATATTTTTGGACATCAATGCTTAATGAACAAATATCCTTGCACAGCATCATGGAAATCATATATGGAGTGCAGCCAGTGCTCTCTCTGCTTTACTTTCTGATTTTTCTTGTATTTGGCATACCATTTCTGATAAAGATTGTTACAAGGTTTATCCTGCTGATAGCTTTTTTAGCTGCATTACCCCTAATTGTAACTTTTAATTTCTTTCTCCCTACAAAAAATTTCGGCTATAAATTCTTGAAGCTTTTTTTCATTAATGCATTCTTTCCAATAATCTGGATTCTTGTTTTTTTATTCGGAAAAGTTATTGTCACAATAATTTCTGGCGGGATAATAATTGCTGAACTGGCAGAGATCCTTGTATTTGCAGGATGCCTCTATTTGAATGGTTACCTGTACAAGTCACTTGCATTAAATCTTAGCTTCAAGGATGCAGTTTCAAGGGCTGTTGGAGTTGGTGTAACGATTTGGAAAACAGCAAAGACAGTTGCATTAGTGGC
>CAZSRD010000080.1:0-2750 GCA_964609455.1 uncultured Methanosarcinales archaeon | reverse complement strand
GAATTTGCTGAATTTTTAGTTCAGTGTGGCATAGATAGTATAAGTTTAAGTCCTGATGCAGTTATTAAAACTACATTAACTATATTGAATGCTGAGAAGAAGTTGAAGAAACGGCATTAAGATAGAACTACAATTTTTCTTGTCAAACTTGCGTGGATATATTGCGAGAATTCTTTCTCAATCTTTAATTTGGCTCTTTTTATCAACTTTCTGTAATCTACGTAATGTGGGAATATAATTACTGCTTTGTTTTTTAGGATTTTTTTTAATGTTTTTAAGAATTTTAGATAGAAATCTTCTAAATTCTTTATTCTTTGCTTATTGTTTGTTTGCTTTAGAGATATCTTTTTGTTTTTACTTCCTTTTTTAACCCAAATAGACGTGTTTAAACCATAAGGCAGGTCTGTTATAATATATTCATATTTTTGTTTTATTTTTAATGCGTCTTGATTGATTAGTTTGTAGTTTTTGATTTTGTAATGATTTAGGTTGATTTTTGCTTTTTTTATCATTATTTTGTACAAATCATACCCTATAGGTTTTAAGCCCATTAAGCCGGCTTCTATCAAAATTCCTCCTGCACCGCAGAAAGGATCCATTATTTCTTTTTGTGCTCCAGAAAGATTTATTAAAGCTCTGGCAAGCTTTGGGTTTAATGCGCTTGGGTGTAGTTCAGGTCTTTTGTGAGCTTTTCTTGATGTGAATGTGTTTTTTAGCTCTTTTAACAGTTTTACTGCGTAGATTTTGTCTTTGTTCACAAAGTCTGAACGACGTGAAGACTTTGCTGAACTAGGGAAAATTGGCTTATCAGTTTTCCCGTTTGTTATTAAAACTTCTATTTGTGTTTTAGGGTTAGTCAGGTTGACTTTAGGGGTTTTTAGAGTTCTCCAAATATGTCCTGCTATGTTTTTTTCACTTATCCCACCCAACCCACCCCCTCCAGCTACCCCCTCCTTATACAGAGTGTGTATCCTAACACAGAAATCTTTTTTGTAGATGGACTGCCAGTTGAATGCTTTAATTTCCCTGATTAAATCTTTTTTCGTCGTTTCAAATAAGAACTGATAGGCCTTTCTTGTGTAAGCTAATCTATCTGCCAATTGGATGTCATCTGATTCTAGAATTAACAGGTTATTCTCTAATTTAGATTTTTTAATATTTAATAAGGCTAAAACTTCTTCTTTTGCTAGTTTTAAATCTTCTTTAGATAATAGAAATATATATTTCATTTCTTGAACTTTTTGTAGCCTATCCAGATAAGAACCGCTAAGACTAGGCCTAGAATGATAAATCTTCCAACATCTGCCAAGTCCCCCCAATATCTTATTGTTCCGTATATGATCAATAAAACGCCACCACCCATTACCCCTGAAGATACACTTTCTAGTTTTAGGATTATCCCACCTAAAATAACTGATATTAAACCTGCTATCACTGCTATTATGAAAACATTTCTGTTGTAGATTTCACTAACATCCCTATATTCTTTTTCGCAAGTAAAATTTGGATTGCAGAAACCTTTTATTATCGGCTTGTCTTCACCTATTGGAGTTTCCGGCTGAACATTCCATTGGCCCCCAACAGAAAGGCATTCTTCTTCTGTGCTTATTATCTTCACCCTTATTGATTCATTGCAGAAGTCCCCATATTTTGGAGGTTTGTAGAATGTGTTTATCCCGTAACCAACGAATAAAGCTAAGATTATAGCTATACTTATGCCTAAAATTGTCCTTTTTAGCTTAGATATCTCAAAAGCCATGGTATAAACTAATATTGCATGGTTTATAAATCTTTCTTTAAATTTTTTACTTCAAAAAAATAATGACACAAACTATTTAAATAACATAATAACCACCTTTTTTATGGCTAGGGGGAGACCAGTTAAATCACAGATACGGCAGAATATAATTGAAATTCTTTTTTTTCTGAAAGAAGGTTATGGTTATGATATCTACAGGCAGTATAAAGAGATTTTTCCTCTTGTAAGCATGCGGGTTATTTACTATCATTTAAAGAAAGGAGCAGATTTAGGAGAGTTTAAGGTTAATAAGATCATAAAAGAGAATGGAAATTTTTCTTGGGGTTCAGAAGCTGAAAAGATATACTATTCTTTAGGTGCGGAAGCACAGCCTATTGGTAATGAAAGAGTTAAAGAAGCCATAGAGAGAAAAAACGGCTTAAAATCCACCCCCTAGGTTACCACCAAACCCACCACCAAAATTATTTTCTTGGTTGTTGAGATCTGTTTCTTTAAATTCACTCTCTTTTCCAAAGTTCGTATCGCCTAGGCTTGTTTCTTTACCTTTTATCAATCTTTTAAGTATTAGTTCAAATATAAGAACTAAAACATAACATAGTATCAATACTATCAATACCCAAATAGTAATCTTTAGCTCCCCATAGGTCCATAGAATGGCAACTCCAGACAGATAGTAAGTGATTGTGGGAGAAGCTAATAAAAAAGAGACGTTCTCTTTTAGTTTGTGGGAGAATGAGTTTATTATTATGAAAAATGCATAAACCAGAATTACCATTAAAGCAATAAATTTTTGCCATTCAAAATTAGCCATATGATTTTCAAAAAGATATTTTATACAGACGATTAGAATCCAGAAGACACTTAGCCCATTACCTAATGCGGTGTTCCAGCCAAGCTCTTCTTTTTTATATTTGCTGAAATATATCTCAAGAATCAGCCAGAATAGCAGTACTGGACCAAGAAACCAGAATACAGACGGATCTTTGAACAT
>CAZSRD010000079.1:0-2841 GCA_964609455.1 uncultured Methanosarcinales archaeon | reverse complement strand
TTAAGCCTGGATGAAGAGCCTGAAGAATGCGAGGATGTCACTTTTTACAATCCTGCAACATGGATGGGTTGCGGACTTGCAAAGATGTATCAAAATGCAGTTGATTTTCTTATAATGCCTTTAGAGCAGGTTACTGAGGCTTTCGGCGAGTTGATGACAATAGAGATAGACATTTCAACACTAGGCCCATATTGGGCTAAAATAAACTATATTGCATCTGCCTTTATAGTATTGATGATACTTTATGCAGGTTATCTCTGGATTTTCTCAGCAGTAGATGCAGAAAAAAGAAGGCTGGCCAAGCAGCAGACACTGGACTTGATTTATGTTGTAATATTCATCAACCTCAGCTTAATATTTGGTTGGCTGCTTATTGAAATAACCAATTCAATTGTATCGTATGTATGGGGAGCATTTCTTAACCAGCAGATATCAGACCTCTCTATAACTGAAATAATCCTGAATGGAGCTTCGACATTTATCTTAATGATGCTTTATTTGATAGTGTTCATTGTAATAGGCATTCCTTTTTTCATAAAAATAATCACAAGGCATTTAGTGGTCATGATATTAATATGCTTATTACCCATCATAATAATTCTATATTACTTTGCACCTACAAAGCAATTCGGCAAAAAGCTTATTGAGATTCTGGTAATAAACGCAGCATTTCCTTTTATCTGGATGCTGATATTTGCCATGGGCAAGGTCGTTGTCAGTGCAATCCAGGCAATGTTTCTTCCTATTGATTTAGGCATACTAAGCTTCTTGGCATTAACCTCGACATTATATGTTAACAATAAGCTCTATACGCAGCTAGGATTGAATTTCAATGTTGCCAGCCCAATCATGTATACTGTTCATTCTGTTAAGACAATCTACAAGCAAGTGCCAAAAAAGATGAAATCAGATATGAAACATTTTGGAGGCAGGATGAAGGATAAGTGGAATGCAGGAAAAGATGTCTCGTATTCCAGTTATAGGGATCCAATAGGGGAAGCGGTGGAAAGATAATGTACGAAATACCAAAAAACCTGAACAAATACCAAGACGAGTTTATTCCATTTGTTAAGTGGAATTTCCGCCAATTCATATATTTCTTAGTATTGCTAGGTACTATTGCATCAATGTATCATTTCATTCCTGTCAACATAGTGATTAAGCTTATCATTATTGCCCCAATATCTGTAATAGTGCTAATATTAATCCATATAAAATTTGATGAAAAATTTATTTCATGGTTTAACCTGAAAAGCAGCTTAAGCAATGTAGGATACTATGATCCAAGAATGGAGAAATTCATTCCAGTATCATCAATTAAGGACAATACTATCTATCTTAAGAATGGGATTCTTCTTGCCATAATTGAAGTCAAGCCTATTGACTTCTCAATACTAGGAGATTCAGAAAAAGAAGACGTGCTGGCTAACTATAGGGCATTTCTTAGTTCTTTGGATTATCCTCTTCAGATATGTTGCAGAAGCTCAGAGGTTAATCTTGCAGAGTGGTTGTCTAACCTGAAAAGCATCGTAGTAAAAGGCAACAACAATCCAGTTGCCTTAGAAAGAATAGAATCACTTACAAAATGGATTGACAAGGAAATTGCGGAGTCAGGTACGAGAAACAGGCTGTTTTACATCATTGTGCCCTACAAGGATTTTTCAGAGCAGAAAAGATTTTCAGACTCAATGAAGGAGTTGTTTTTCAATCTGCTTGGAAAAGAAGTGGAATTTACAGGAAAAAGAAAAAAGGAATATGAAAAGTCCCTAAATGAACTTGATGACAGGGTTAATGATGTGATATCCAAAATCACAAAGACTGGAGTAAAGGCTAAACGGATGAATTCCAATATGCTTCTATCTCTTTATACAAGCTACTTCACTGATTTATTTGAAATTGACACATCATACCTAAGCCCTGTAATGTGGCTTAAGGGAGCGGACAACAAAGATGCGTTCAAGAAATTCACAATGAGAAAAGTCTATGATAAGCTAACTGCTTACGACAGCAAAAAGAAGGATGCTATGGCTGATTTGAATGTAGAGGAAATTGACCTATTCAATAGCTTATTGAAATCGAGGGAGGAAAATGAACAATCTATTTCTAAAGAAGCTGGCAGTTAGGGATAATGCTGTATTGCTGGATGCCAATACCTTAGTTTCTATTACAGAGATAAATCCAATAAACCTTCTTGAACTGGAACAGGATGAAAAGCTGAAGCTTTTTTTCCAGTATCGATACTTCATCCGCTCTTTGAATTTTTCAGTCCAGATTACCCTAAGATTTGTGAATAAGAATACTGAGAAAGCACTGTATAGAAAAAGAATTGCAAATGTTGAAGAGGCAATAAAAGAAAACTGCAAGCATAACCTTAAGGATGTTCTGGCTGAATGTGATGAATTCAAAGATTGGCTGAAGTGCTTTCTGGAGATGTCAGTAAGACCAATGCTTTTGTGCTACTTTGTTGTTTCAGTTCAATCCAGTACAAATCTTCACAAAAATCAAGAAGCATATGTTGAGGCACTTCAGCTCTTAAACCAAAGAACAGCTTACTGTATATCCAGATTATCCTCAATCAGATTCAAAAAAAGGTTCAAGTTAAATGAAAATCGAAGTGAATGGGAAAAAGAGCAGTTGGAAAAAATCCAGGAAAAGAAGTCCTTGATTGCCCTGAAGATTTTCAAAAGAAAAGAGAACTACTATTCGCTTGACAGCTTCAAAGCTGATTTAAAAGCCCAAAAGAAGATTGTAGATTATGCTAAGCATAATTTTTTTGAGCAGATTTCTGATGAAAAAGAGGAAGCACTTGTTGTGAAAAGGCTGGATGATTCCCAGATAACA
>CAZSRD010000078.1:0-3062 GCA_964609455.1 uncultured Methanosarcinales archaeon | reverse complement strand
CAATTATTATCAAAAACAAAATGGAGCCCATTTGAAGGAAAAGTATTAAAAGGATGGCCTATTACTACAATCGTTAGGGGGAACATAGTTTACGATAACGGAAATGTTTATGAGATAAGGGCAGAAGAGATTAAGATTGAAAAGCCTAAACCAAAAGGTTTTGGCAAAAAAATAGCTCATGCTCAAGAAGTAGCTGATGAATCAACATCAGAAGAAATTGATCAAGAATCCCAATCAGAACAAAATGTAGGTGATAAAAATGACTGATAAATTGTCTAAGGCATTATGTGATGCTGGAATTATGAAATTTGGCTTGTTTTCTTTGGCTTCAGGAAGAAAAAGCCCAGTTTATGTTGACGTTAGGGTTCTGCCATCAACACCAGCTTCATTCTCTCTTGTAGTAGACGAACTAGTTAAGAAAGTAAAAGATATGAAAATAGATGTTGTTGCAGGAGCAGAAACAGCCGGAATTCCATTAGCAGCAGCAATTGCAATCAAAGCTAAGCTGCCTATGATCTATGTAAGAAAAAGGCCAAAAGGTTATGGTACAAACTCATTTATAGAGGGAGTTCTCCAAAAAGACCAAAAAGTTGTATTAATAGATGATATGATAACAGACGGAAGGTCAAAAGTAAGATTTATAGAAGGCATAAGGAATGAAGGAGCAATCTGCGAAGATGTCTTAGTAATAATAGACAGGGAACAAGGTGGAACAGACACCCTTGCAGCAGAAAAAGCCAAACTACACTCTCTAAGCACATTAAAAGAAGTATTAGAATACATGAAATCAAAGAAATTAGTTGATGATGACAATTACAAGATAACTATAAACTACTTGAATAATCCTGAGCAGTGGAATAAATAGAATTTATAATTAAACTAGCTTTAGGAATCTGGCAAGTCCTTCATCTTGTTTATAATAAGGTTTGCTAGCTCTAATTCTGTCTACGATAAAATCAGGTAGGTGTCTTATTATTTCTATGCGTTCTATAAAATGATCATATATAGGGGTTTCTCTATCATCAGGGCGCCAAGGATGTTCTCTTTCAACATCTTCTGTTGTTATATCTGGAATTGGATTAAATGGTCCTGGTATATCTGTTATGAAATCTGTAAGATAAGCATTTCCATTCAAGTCAAAACAAAGTCTGGTTCTATGCTTATGGCCCCATAAAGGGTGATCCTTATCAGATGTTAGCACTACAAGCTCAAACATATATCTGCCAAGATCGCCCTTTTTGCGTATGCATGGTGGGCTAGGCTCATATCTGAAATTTACAAAAGCTTTAAATTCTTTATCTCTTGGGGAAAGCTGTACCCAATTTGGGACATCTCCAATGTTTGTGGGTACCTCATCAAGATAGGTAACCTTCCAGTAATCATCTGTTTCTTTTCCAAAAATAAAGAATTGCCTAGCGAGTTCAGCGACATTTAATGCGGTTTCTTTATCTTTTGCTGCTACATAGCACATAATATTAGCATCTTTCTTAGCTTGTTCGCTTCTCCAATCAAATTCACTGCCAGGCACAAATTCACCATTGTGATAAACTAATGTATATCCTCCTGCTTCTTCAACTGCTAAAGAAAGAACATGGTCATGGGTATTTGTCCTAAAAGAGATCATTGCACATATTTGTTGTTGGAAAAGCAAGTCATACATAGAGCCAGTATGCTTAGGGATTATTGGACGCATACTATGAGACTCCAACCTTTCAAATAATAAAGCCCTACTAAATGATTTATACTCCCTTTCAATTTTTGAATTAACCGCAACATGATCACTTATTGAAGAATCAAACCTAAATGGTTTTCCATTACGCCAACACCCTTTTCCTCTTATCGCAGTTATCATAGAATCCTGATGGGGCATATAACCAAGAGCCACTACAAATTGTTTGTTTTTTAACAAACCCAAAAATGTTCCATATCTTGCATCACCTGCAGCATATCTTGCAGTGCCATCAAGAACATCAGCAACATACTGATATTCGTTCTGATTAGAAGCTATCCTTTCTAGAATCGCTGAATCTCTTTCAGGATCAAATACTTTTGAAGGAGCTTCTTCACCAAAAAATTCAAAACCAGGATGTGCAGACAGTAACCTTATTGCTGCTAGTCTTTGCATCTCTAAATCAGCTGTAGTTACAACATTGATTATAGAGTCATCTGTTGCAACAGGCGAATTTTCGAATTTTTTTTGAGCAGAAACCTTTCCAAAATGTTCTTTTAAATATTCACCTACCTCTAGAGAGACATCATTAAATAACATTAAAATATCTTCTAATCTAGGAACGATTATCTTTCCCATAATATGCTTGTTAACAATATACTATTTATAAATCTTTCGTTATAATATTACCCACTAGTAGTTACATATTTTCAATTAAATAAAAACCGCAGGTTTTATATATTACTAATTTCTAAATCTAAACTATGGCAATGATAAAACTAAAGAGAAGCATAATTCCATCATGTGATGTGCCTAATCTTAAACTTCTAGATAAACTAGTGAAAGAAACATGCAAAGTGCCCGGGATTAGTGCATATAAGATTGGATTTGAGCTTGTTATTCCATTCGGCATAAAAGAAGTCATAAAGACAATAAGAAAGAGAACAAAACTTCCAATAATATACGACCATCAGAAAGCCGGAACAGATATACCTGAAATGGGAGAAAGGTTCATGAAAGCCATAAAAGGTGTTGATTATGTTATCTTGTTTCCAATGGCAGGTCCTGTAACAGAGGAAAAATGGATAAAAGCAGCATTCAAAGAAAGGCTGCATGTAATTATTGGTGGTGATATGACACATAAAGGTTACTTGGAAAGGGCAGGAGGTTTTATCCATAACATGGCCCCAAAGCAGATTTTTAAGATTGCAGCTAATCTTGGCGTAAGGGATTTTGTTGTTCCTGGCAACAAGCCATTCATGATTGGAGAATACAGAAGATTTCTAGATAGCTTTGGCTTAAAACCAACATTTTATTCTCCTGGATTAATAGCTCAAGGCGGCTCTTTAACAGAAGGAGCAAAAGCAGCTGGTGACAATTGGCATGCGATTGT
>CAZSRD010000077.1:0-3096 GCA_964609455.1 uncultured Methanosarcinales archaeon | reverse complement strand
CCTTAATCATAAGATTTATATAGTATAATCCTGTTATAATTAGAATAAAGGTGAATTAAAATCAAAAAAGAGGATTATTCAAAGTATTTTTTCATACTTTTTAGTATTTTGATGGTTGGCGTTGTATTTTTAGTGATAAGGCCGTTCCTCTCAGCTCTTTTGGCAAGCGTCTTTTTATCATATGTATTTTATCCGCTTTACAAATGGGTTCATAAAAAAATAAAAAATAAAACTGCTGCTTCTTTGATTGTGTCATTCATGATAATCATATTGCTGCTTCTTCCGCTTTTCCTTGTTTTGAACACGCTTACAAAAGAAGCATACATTACATATCTTACATCAAAACAGAAAATATTAAGCGTTGGAGAACTTTTTGATAACTGCCCTGAATCAAACAGGTTCTGCGGCTTAATAACCTATTTTGGCAAATTCCTCAACGACCCGCAGGTTAAATACCATTTACAGAGCACTGTTGAAAAAGCAACTTCTTATGTTATAGATAGCGCTTCTGGGCTTGTTTTTTCCATACCTAAGTTTATCCTTAATTTCTTTGTCATTATATTCACAACATTTTACTTATTCAAAGATGGCCCAGATGCCCTTAAAAAATTGAAGAGATTGCTTCCTTTAAAAGACATTTACAAAGTTCACCTCTTTGAAAAATTTGGAGATGTAACATTTGCAATTACTTATGGCTATATAGTTGTCGCAGTAATACAAGGAATACTTGGGGGGTTAGGATTTTTCATTTTCGGTGTAAACTCACCAATAATATGGGGTATAATTATGGCTTTCGCAGCATTAATCCCATTTATAGGAACAAGTATAGTATGGTTTCCAGCTGCTTTTATTAAACTGCTTGACGGAATATTAAGTGGTAATATGAGCACAACAATTGGCGGAGTTCTGTTTATACTTTATGGGCTTGTGATCATAAGCGGGATAGATAACATAATAAGGCCAAAGATTATTGGGGACAAAGCAAGCGTACATCCTGTCTTGATATTAGTAGGAGTTCTTGGAGGCCTTTATCTTCTTGGAGCAATAGGCCTGGTTGTTGGTCCCCTTATCCTTGCTTTATTCGTTACATTCATCAAAGCATACGAAAGGGACAAAACAGCGGTAAAATGAAGCTTAAAGTAAAAGATATGGATATTTCTAGCGGAGGCCCTTTAGTTGCTGTCCTCAATGGTAAAGACGCTAAGAATATGGACCTTCATTCCTTAGACCGTATAAAGATATTAAAAGGGCGAAAAGAAGAAACAGTTGTTTTAAGTATTGGTGAGAGCAAAAAAGCAGTGCCAAAAGGCAAGATAGGGCTGTATGAAGAAGTTCTTGACTCCCTTAATCTTAAGCGTGGAGATATTGTAGAGATGATACCTGCAAGAAAGCCTTTATCAATAGAGTACATCAAGAAAAAAATGGATGGTCTTAAGCTAACCAAAAAGGAAATTGACCAGATAGTCTGGGATATTGTGCATAATAAATTAAGCTCAATAGAAATTACATACTTTGTTGCTGCCTGTTATTCAAAAGAATTAGATTTAGAAGAAACAATATATCTAACCAAATCTATGTCTTCTCAGGGTGATATATTACATATAAAAAGATATCCAATAATGGACAAACATTGTATTGGGGGTGTAGCAGGAAACAGGACAACTATGATTATTGTTCCTATACTTGCTGCAGCAGGGATAATTATACCCAAAACAAGTTCAAGGTCTATTACAAGCCCTGCTGGAACAGGAGACACAATGGAAGTTTTAGCCAACGTCACTATCCCTATTAATAGAATGAAAAAAATTGTTGAAAAAACCAAAGGCTGTATAATATGGGGCGGTTCTTTAAATCTTGCTCCTGCAGATGATAAGATAATAAGAGTTGAAAGGCCTCTTTCAATAGACGCTAAATCCCAGCTTCTTGCATCTGTGATTGCAAAAAAAGTTTCTGTTTCCGCTACTCACTTATTGATTGACATACCAACAGGCAAGGGAGCTAAATTGCCAAGCGGGAAAAAGGCATTGCACCTAAAAAAGGATTTTGAAAGCATATGCAAAAGAATGGGGATAAAAGTAAAAGTTATTATCACAGATGGCAGGCAGCCAATAGGCAACGGTATAGGGCCTGCATTGGAGGCCAGAGATGTTTTATGGATATTGATGAACGATAAAAGAGCTCCGCAGGATTTGAAGAGAAAAGCGCTCAGGATGGCAGGCATTATGTTAGAGATGGCTGGAAAGAAAAATGGTTTAAAATTAGCTGAAGAAATCCTTGAATCCGGCAGAGCCTATAAGAAAATGATTGAGATAATCAACGCTCAGGGCAAGAAAAAAACAGAGCCTTCTAAAATCAAGCTTGGAAACGTAAGGTATGATTTTATTTCCAAAAAAAGCGGTACTGTCAGAGAGATCAGCAACAGGGCAATCTCCAAAGTCGCAAGAGTGGCAGGAGCTCCTGACGACAAAGGAGCTGGCATCTACCTTCACAAGCACATTGGAGACAAAGTAAAAAGAGGAGAACCACTTTATACAATATACTGCCACAACAAGGGTAAGCTGGCATTTGCAAAATACGCCATAGAAAAGTTAGATGGTTTTATAGTCAGATAAATTTTTAAATGGAAATTCATTCTTGTAGTTTATGGATAATAATGCAGAACGAAACATGATTGTGGGAAATGTAGAGCTTATGGCAAAGGCAACAAAGGATTTGGGTGCTGTCTGCATCGACCTTTATAATTCTCCAGGTGGTTTTATAATCTGCTATTCAAACAGGAAGACCGGAAGAGGGTTGCATATTGATGTAAGCAGCACAGGGGAAATAGTGCTATGCAGATTGAGGCAAAGAGAATTCCTTCGCCAAGTGGTAAGGTATATGGGGCTTGTTGAGATTGTAGATTACATAAGGAAAGGTGCTGAAACCTTAAGGGATATGGGATTTAGGGTAGAGCTGTGTATCGAACAGAACATACAAACCTCCTATGAATTACAGAAAGAGCTGCAGGAAGGCTAAGTTTTACAGTTCTCAACCAATTTACAGAAATGACCTCCTCTGTGGACTAAAGTCCACAGTATCCAGCTAAGGTCGGAAGGT
>CAZSRD010000076.1:0-3097 GCA_964609455.1 uncultured Methanosarcinales archaeon | reverse complement strand
CCCTCAAACCATTAAAGTTTATGGTAGAGGTGAAAGAAGAGGTTCATAAGATTTTCCATGCTAGAAGAACTGTTGGACAGAGGGCTGCGGATTCATTGACAAAGTATGCTGGAAGCTGGGGATTTATTATTCTATTTTTTTCTTTTTTATTAATTTGGATTTTGGTTAATGGTTATTTTATTGTTGTTTATCATTCTGGAGATCCATTTGACCCATATCCATTTATCCTGCTTAATTTAGTATTATCTTGTTTAGCTGCTATTCAAGCACCAATAATTTTGATGAGCCAAAATAGGCATGCTGAGAAAGACAGAAGGAAAGCGGAATATGATTACAGAGTTAATGTTAAGGCTGAAAAGGAGATTGAGGAGATACAGAATCAGTTGAAGAGGATTGAGAGAAGGTTGAGGTAAGATTTAGTATCTGATATTCTATTCGGCTTAGGTTTTATTTAAATATTTGTTAGGGGATTAGTTCAAAGACGATTTAGAGACTTATTGAAGTATTAATCTTGCATATATTTATATAAAACGAGCTAGAGATATTTAATTTGGCTTTAACTTATTATTCCAGTATAGCCTTAATTCTTCTAACACCTTGAGAAGATGATTCTTCTTTAGTAATCTTGAAATGTCCGAGCTCTTTTAAATTACTAATATGTGGGCCTGCACAAATTTCTTTGCTGAAATCTCCAATGCTGTAGACTTTAACTTTATCTCCGTATTTGCTATCAAAAATACCTTGGGCACCTTGTTTTTTTGCTTCATTAACTGTCATTTCTTCAACCTGGACTTTTAGGTTCTTTTGTATTTCTTTATTTACAAGGTCTTCAATTTGCTTTATTTCTTCAGAAGTTAATTTTCTATCAAAGTTAAAATCAAATCTTAATCTTTCTGGAGTGATGTTGCTGCCTTTTTGATGAATATCTGGATTGTCTAATATTATTCTTAATGCTTGATTTAGTAAGTGCGCTGCTGTGTGAAGGCGAGTTGTTGCTTCGCTGTTATCCGCTAGGCCTGATTTGTATTGGCCTGCTGAGGCTGTTCTGCTTAGTTCCTGATGTTTTTTATTTTCCAGCTCAAATTCTTTCATATCAACTTTAATGTTTTTCTCTTTTGCTAGCTCTTGAGTCATTTCTATTGGGAACCCATAGCTTTGGTACAACAAGAATGCTTCTTTTCCTGAAATTGCTTTTTTATCTTTTGCCACTTTATCAAATTCTTTCATGCCCTGTTCAATTGTTTTCATAAAATTATCTTCTTCTTTCTTTAATTCAATTAGAATCTGGCCTTTATTGTCTTGGAGGATTTCATAATCATTATAAATATCAAAAACAGGGAGTGCAATATCTTGAGTAAAGTTTTCAATTCCTAGAAGTCTTCCATATCTTATCGCTCTTCTTATTAATCTTCTTAAGACATAACCTCTTTCTGAGTTGCTTGGAACGACGCCATCTGCAATAATAAAGACTGAAGCTTTGATATGGTCTGCGATTATTCTCATTGCTTTTTCATTTCCTTGATATGTTTTTCCTGAGATTTTTTCTATTTGTTTTATTATTGGTTGCCACATGTCAGCAAGATAATTATCTTCTAGGCTTGTTAGTGTTGCTATTGTTCTTTCAACTCCCCCACCGAAGTCAATGTTTTTTTGTTTTGCAAGATTATAATTTCCATTATTATCTTTTACGTATTGCATTAAAACATCGTTTCCAATTTCAACCCAGTTTTTGTCTTCAGGATTGAATTTCTTTGGTGCTGGTTTTGAATTATTCTTCCAGTAGAATTGTTCTGTGCAAGGGCCACACGGGCCTATATTTCCTGCTGGTCCCCACCAATTATCTTCTTCTAAAAATGCAATCCTGTCTTTATTGATGCCAAGAGATTCCCAAGTTTTTGCAGATTCTTCGTCTTTCTCTGCATTTTTGTTTCCTGAAAAACAACTTACTGCATATCTTTCTAATGGAATACCGAGAACTTTATTTTGAAATTCAAATGTGAACTGAATCGCTTCTTTTTTAAAATAATCTCCTAACGACCAATTGCCTAACATCTCAAAAAGAGTATGGTGATAAGTATCTCCTACATCTTCTATATCTCCAGTTCTTATACATCTCTGAACGTTGACAAGTCTTTTCCCTAGGGGATGTTTTTGTCCAAGGAGAAATGGGACAATTGGATGCATTCCTGCTGTGGTGAATAGGACTGTGGGGTCATTAGCTGGGACAAGGGATGAGTTGGGTATTTCTTTATGTCCTTTTGATTTGAAAAACTCTATATATTTTTGGATTAATTGTTTTCTATTTATTTTCATGATTTGAATAGGTTTACTGGGTTTTTAAGAATTATGGCTGATGAATTATTATGTTGTTTATTCTTTACCCATTCAATCTCCTTAACTTATCCTGGATTTCCTGAAGTTCTTCATCAACATTGGCCATTCTTCGGTCTTCTTCTGTGAAGACGAATTTCTTTGGACGAATTTCTCTATAAGTTTCATTGTGAACTTCCCTTACTAGTTTTGTTTTAGGCATTTCTGGAAGCTTTTCATCTATCTTGTCAAAATCCCCATTAATGCCTTCAATAATGCCGTTTAATTCTTGTTTCAGTTTGTTTTTTTTATTTCTTAATTTTTGAATTTTATATAATTGTTTAATTAAACTTAGAAGTGCAATCTGAGTATTTAGCAAAAAAGAATTTCCATTCCTGAATTCTTCAGGTTCCATTGAGATATACAGTGTTTCTTCCTTCATTTTTTAGATTCAAATTTTTCCAAAAATAGTATTGTCAATTTGAATTAATCTAGACTTGATGTCTTCAAGATTTCTCGTCCAATCTTCTATCTCTTTGTTCTCTTTTGCGCTAATTTCTTTTATTCTGCTGATAACATCATCAATTTCTTTGATTTTCTTTTTCATGTCTTCAAAGTCTTTTTGAGCTGCTTGGAATTTATCAACCCTTATGAATATTGGGCTCTTAGATGCAGGCATCATTTGCATTTGAGACATAGGTTTTTCTCTTTCAATGTTTAATTCCGGTATTCTTTCAGGGGCAGAATCGCTGAGGGACATTGAATAATCCCTCGGCAATTCCTCGAC
>CAZSRD010000075.1:0-3138 GCA_964609455.1 uncultured Methanosarcinales archaeon | reverse complement strand
GCATCATGCAGTCGCATGAGATACCCCAATCTTTAGATTGGGGAGTAGGTCATTTTTATTCCTATTTAAATAGTTAACTTTTTATAGTAATCTTAAAAACAAACAATGAGATGGGGTTAGAAAAAATAAGCTTTTTTGTAAGGTCAATGAAGTGGAGATTCTATTTTACAACTATTCAAATCTTCATAGGCTATTTATTAGTGGTATGGCCTCATTTTAGTTTAGGTGACCTCTACAAGATGGCATATTTATTCATCATATTTGGCCCTTTATTGCATGGCGGTATTTATACCCTAAACGACATTTTTAACCTGAAGGAGGACAAAAAACATCCGATTAAGAAAAATAGGCCGTTGGCTTTAGGGCAAATAACCAAAAAAGAAGCATATGTTTTCTCAATCAGTTTGATAACAGCAGCCCTGGTTTTTTCATATTACATTAATTTTACTCTGGTTATAATCTGCTTTTTATTTTTAATAATAAACCTAATATACACGTTAATGCTCAAAAAAATACTTTATCTAGAAATAATAGCTAACTCATTAACTCATCCATTAAGATTTTATACAGGAGTTATTGCCGCTGGTTCTTCTAACTTTAATGGCTTTCAGGGTATTGCTCTTTTAATCGGGCTTTTTGCTTTGGGCATAGCTGCCTTAAAGAGAAAAAAAGAACTTGCAGAGGCTAAAGCATCTAGTATACCTCTAAAATATTATACTAACAGCTCACTAAGAAATTTTATTGTGCTAACAGGCGCCATTATTATGATTAAAACATTAATCTCAAAAAATCTTGATTTCTATTTTGGGATTATTACATTGATGCTATACCTCATTGTAATGTTAGGTTATCATAAGAGCAATTTTATACAAAAATTGATGAATAAGTGGTATTAATGAAAAAATTAATCTTGTTCTACAAACTCATAAATGGGCCTGCTAATCCTATGTGGGATCCTTATCATCATTGCATGATCCATGTCCTTTATTACTTTTAATTTTGAATGGGAAATCATCTTCTTTAAATCTTTAGATATCTTAAGTGGGGTGTAAACATCTTTTTCAGCCGCTATAATAAGCACAGGACAATCAATATTTGGTAAAATGTTTGAATCGTCTTGTGTTATTAGCTGATAAAAACAGGCTAAATGAGTTCTCACAGGATTGTCTCTGAAATTTTTGAGGTATAGTGTCAAACATTTACTTTTCTTATCTCTAGTATGATCGCTGTACGGATATTTAATTTCATCAACCTTTGCATATTTCAATCCAGTCTTAAGCATATTGTAGAATAATTTTGTAAATCTATTAACCACTTTTTTATATTTAAGAGGATTTACATACGTTGGTGTGATAAATACCATCTTTCTTACACTTTCCCCATAGAGTTTGCAATAATTTAGGGCAACTCCTACTCCAAAACAGTTTGCAAGTATTATAACCCCTTCTATTCCCTCTTTCTTTAGAATTAACTTAAGATCTTTAGCAGCCTTCTCAAATGATATATCTGCCTTTTTATCTGATTTGCCATGGCCTCGTAAATCAGGGGCTATAATTTGGTGCCCCCAACTCAAAAAAATAGGTATATACTCTTTCCAGACAGTCATATTACAGCTCAATCCATGGATCAAAAGAATGGGCATTTTTTTAATATTTTCCGGCGTATATTTTTCATAATAAATCTTATAATTATCATAAGAAGTAACATACCCGGATTCGCAATTATTTATTGGCCTCATCTTACCGGTTTCCATTCTTTGGCTACCGCTTTCTTTCTAAAAAGCACAGATAAATTATTTATAAAATACCCCCATATAGCCTTCAGATATCCTTCCTGCCTAAATCTTCTTGGAGAATCATAAATTTTGAATCCTTTTAAAATAACAATCTTACCATATTTTGAAATCCTTTGGTATAAGTCAGAATCCTCTGCTGCAACAAGATGTGCATTATACCCTTTCACCTTATCGAAAAATTCTTTTTTAACAACTTGGCATTCTCCCTTGATTATATGTTTTTTAACTAAAATTGATAGTCTTACAATCATATTTCCAATAAAAAATAAAATTCTATCTAATATGTTCTCTTCCTCGGGATAAATATACATGTCCATGGTGCCTGCTGCAACATCCTTTCTGCCATACATTTCTAATGCTTTGTCAAATAACTTTGAAGGATCAGGAACCCTTATATCTGCATCAACAAAAATAAGAAGATCCCCTTTTGCTTTGCTCGCTCCCCTATTCCTTCCTTCAGCAATAGTATGTTTTAATCCACCCTTGTATTTAACAACCAAATCTGCGTATTTTTTTGCTATAGCCACAGTATTATCAGTGCTAATACCATCAGAAACAATTACTTCTAAATTATATCTTTTCTTGTATTTTGTAAATTGGGCGATAGCCTCTTTAATATTTTTTTCTTCATTTCTTGCAGGTATCACAATAGATATTTTTAGTGCTTTTTTCCTGCTATGCCTTCGCTTCATTTTAATCATTTTTTTGTTGTTTATAAAGTATAAGATACTTTACTAAACTCTCGGAAATGTAAAGCATTTCTGAGACACAAAAAATTCCTTTGGAATTTTTTCGTGTAGGGAAAATTTCACTATTTATCATGATTTATGAAATTTTCTCGTTCTTCTTTAAATCTCCTTTCAATTTTAATCAACATCATTACACAAACAAATAGGAGAACTATATAAATTTAATGAATGCGCCGGCCGGGATTTGAACCCGGATACCGAGCTTGGAAGGCTCGAGTCATAGCCATTAGACCACCAGCGCATAAAACATTACTCTAATCTTTCGTCGTTCGTGGGACTGCAAGTCCCACAAACCGGAGGTGGGACTCTAGTGGGTAAGACCCCTAGTGTCGGTTAGACCACCAGCGCATTAAAACTGTAGAATAAACTATCCATATATAAAATTAACTAAAAATTTTAACAACAATGGCGAGGACGAAGCGGGGGTTGCCCCCGTCGGGGTGCTGAGTAGGCTTTAGCCGTCCGAAGCCATTACTGTTGTTAAAATTTACATAATAAACGCCCCCCAAAAGAATTAAATCTGCTCTCTAATACTCTGTACAAATCTATCAAAATCCTCTTTCTTTACATTAGCCCCGCAGGCATACTCATGCC
>CAZSRD010000074.1:0-3249 GCA_964609455.1 uncultured Methanosarcinales archaeon | reverse complement strand
GTTCTTGGAATTGTTATTCTGATAATATTTGGATTGATGTTTTTTGTTTCTAGCCAAACTTCAGATCTTGTTTTGGAGAAAAAGATAAATAAGATTTATGGGGAGTTTTTGAGCTCTACTTCACTTAAGGATTATGTTTCCAGCTGTTTGGACATGTCAGCAAAAAACGCAATTTTTTTGGTTTCTATGCAGGGGGGTAAGATTTATGATACCCAAGCAACTGGCGGGTACAAAATAACCTCTAATGAAGGGGTTATACCTTTTAATTATTTAGGCTATACATATAATGTTGGTTATGGAATAAAAGCGCCAGTTCCTGGTTTTGGTGAAAATCTATATGCACCGGGTTATCCTTATTTTGGTGAGTTGGTCAATTCCTCTCCGATTAAAAGCGCATTTGCGCATTATAATGATACAGGATCATACCCATATACATTAACTGCTTTGTGCAGCAGGTATGGCCAAAATTATTGGAATATAACAAACGCAACATTTTCTTGTGAACGAGACAGCATACTTAATGACTCTATACAAAAATATATGGAGCTTTATATTACAGAAGGGTTAACGCGCTGTGTAAATTTTTCTCAGTTTACAGATAAAATGACCTATAATATTACAGAAGGGGAAGTAAGCACTTATGTTTTGATTGGTGATTTTGATGTTTTTGTTTTTGTTAAGTACCCAATATTACTAACTTTAAAAAACGAGCCTCCAATAATACGGTTTTTTGATTTTAACACAAGAATTGATGTTAGGTTAAAAAAAATCCATGAACTTGCTATGCACCTTATTGGTTACAGAAGCTCGATTACAACTAGAACAGCAGAAACAGAATCAGATAATATCTTCTTTAATATTACCAGGGATGACCCATATGATTGCAGAATTCATTTAAACACCCGTTTTTTTAATGAATCTTGCATTTTAAATGGAATGACTGTAAGCAGAATAAGAGATTATTGTTTAGGCAGACCAAATAATCTTTGCGATCAGTTACCGGATCATTATAATTATACAGATATTATCAATATTACTGATGATAACTCTAAGATAGATGGAAAACCCTTGATGTTTCTTTTTGCTGTTGAGAATAGAATCCCAGCTTTGAATAATACTAAGGGTAATGATGGTTGGGGCAAGGTTACTTTGGATAAAGGAGAAAACATAACCTTTTTTGCTCTTGATCCAGATGAAGACAATTTAATTTTTAGTATGAACAGCAGCGACTTTGATAAAATAGGGTATAATGTGTTTAATGCTACAAAAGACGGAGAATATAATCTTATAATAAACGTTTCTGATAATGAAAAATTATATGATTATCAAGAATTGGATATAGCAGTTAATTAATAATTCTGAAAACAAAAGATTTAAATACATACTAAATAAGTAATTGTAATACTATTGCTTATATTTAATTATTTTATAAGATTATACATTATTTTTTCATATTTGATAATAAATAGTATTATCTAATATTATTTTAGAGTAATTAGTATGTATTAGTAAGTAAGGTATAATATTAGTTTATTTGTGAAGTTTGAAAATTAATCCAATTGTTTTGTGATTCTTGTGTTATTCGAATCGCAAAGTTTAAATATTACTTACTAAATAATATGAGATAACATAAAATATGTAGTAGTAATCATAAGGTAAGAAGTTTCTCACCACAAAGACTAAAGGGGCAAAAGAGGAAAGAGTGAAAGAGAGAATTACTATTACGATTGACAAAGAACTTCTTGATTGGTTAGATAAAAAAATCGATGAAAAGGTATTTGCAAATAGGTCTCATGGCCTAGAATTTCTTATAAAACGTAAAATGGAGGGGAAGGATGAATAAACTAGCCAGGCATAGCTTTATTCTTTTGATCTTAATATTTATGGCTATATTGGGCTCTAGTTTTGTTTTTGGCAGTGGTTGTTGTTACCGCTTATTCTCTTGTGAAGATCAATTCTCAGGAACAGAGGAAGATTGTGAAACCCCTCCAGCACCAGAAGAACCAGGAATCTACAATGAAACATGTGGTAATATACCTGAATGTGATATTATATGTTGTTGTGATGGTATAACAGCATATCCAGGTTATCAAAGGGGGGCATGCGAGAATAGCGGATTTACAGTTAGATCTGTGCTGTCTGGTGTAACTTGTAGTGATACTTGTGCAACTGATGTTAATGCTTGTGAGGCAGCAGGCAAAGTTTGCGCTGATGGTTGTAGTGGCGCTCATTATACAACGTTAGATTATGCTTGCCCTACAACTGAGCCTTATTGTTGCCAGAGTGCTGCTGCTGGTTATGTGGGATGTTGTGAAAGCACACAAACTTGTACAGGGAGTGCGTTAGGTTATACTTATGCTTCCTGTAATGCATTATACCCAGATAAAAAACCATGCAATAATTATTGTGGTGTAATCAATTATGGCAATGTAACGGGTTATGTTTATAATTTTTCAACAGATAATAAGATATCTGGCGCTAAAGTTTGGATTGAATTGAGCAGCGCTCCTAATGTGGAAATTAATAGCATGTATACCAATGCTTTAGGCCAATACAAATTTACAGGCTTAGAAGTTGGAAAAGATTATAAGGTTTTTGCTGATAAAGAAGGTTTTGTTAAAAATTATGAATCTGTTTCATTAACTCTTCCTGTAGAGTTGACAAAGAATATTAATTTAACTTCATTAGATTTAACTGATTGTGTTTCAGGCAATCCCCCCTCTCCTTATGCAGCTGCTTCACATGTAAAGGGAAAAAAGGAAGTGAGGTTAGACTGGGGGATAAAATGCCCAAATGTCCAGGAATTTATAATCCAGCGTACCCCTGCTTTTGCACCAGTGGAGAAGAGAACAAATAAATTATTTTTTATTGATACTGATGTTGATTGGAGCCAAAGTTATACCTATTCTATAAGGGCACGTTATACAACTGGGGTTTTCAGCAATTGGGCTAGTGTTTCAATAACTTTAGGAAACATTTTATGTGAAGGCATTTTTGGTGATGAGGAGTTTTGTTTAAATGAGGCTTTAGAGAAATCAGATGTTAATATTTATAGGTATGGTTGTAATGGCAATAATACCCATTATAATAAGCTGCCACTGGACACCCCAAGCTGCAGGGAGTTCTTAAATTCCCCTGATGCTGTTTGTATAGGGCCTGATGAAAATGACATTACCAAATGTGTAAGTAGGCCAACCAATTGCCTTGAAGTTGACCCATTTAGGCCTTTTGGGCTTTATTATGATGAAG
>CAZSRD010000073.1:0-3972 GCA_964609455.1 uncultured Methanosarcinales archaeon | reverse complement strand
GCAATGCCACGCTCCTAGGAGGCGAGGGCAGCAGGATACAGCTTGCAGCCGGTGTAGGCCCTATAAATATCGGAGGTCGCACAATTACAAATACCGCAAATATAACAGAAGCTATTAGAAGAGACGTTGAGGTACTTGCTGCTGACGAAACTGCTGGCACTGAAGATAGAGTAGCGTTAGCAGAGAAAGAGACTGCTTACAGGGCAATGACAGATGAGCGCTTAGACCAGGAAAGTATACGTGTTTCATCAGAAAAAGATCCAAACACCGGAAAAGATATTGTATACTCAGATGTCGATTCCATGGTTGATTATAGCAGAAAGCTGTCAAACAAAAAAGCAGGGGTTCTTCCGCCTGAAGAATCTGGAAGCTTGGCTAACTTCCAAGAGGCATGGTTTAGGAGCATGTTAGGCATGGATGGTAATGGTTCAGTGCAGATAGAAGAAGTTCCAACAGGCAAGGTTGACCCTGATACTGAAAACATGATACCAGAGTATCTGCTAGCTGCCAAGATGAGTAAGGAAGGTCTATATGGAGTCCAGGCAAGGGTAACAGCTACAGTTATGGGTGCTGCAGCAAGGCTTGATATAACATATGCTGATATGCAAGCATTTAACGCAGGCAAGGGAGTAACAAATGGCTTGTTCAATGCTGGTTCAAGAGAAGTTACAGCAACCTCAGACTCGGAGTTAAGAACTTTTTATAACGATTATAAGACTCAAACTTGGGGTATAGAACGTATAGATTTAGGAAGCTGGAATCCATTCCATGTAAGCCTTAACGAATTTGCAGCGCAGATAGTAGAGCAGAATCCTGAACAAGTAAGCCTGCCAGCGAATGTTAAAATTAATGAGTCATATAGAAACATGACATCAGAGTTAGCAGGGCTGTACAGGGATCGCATATCTAGTTTAGTTGAAAGCAAACAAGCAGGCCAGTTAAGTTATCAATCTAATGTGATCAGTTTTTCAGGCAATTCACCTGAACATTCTGACCTGCACCCTGCAATGATGACACTTACTTTTGATGTGCCTAATGCAGAACAGGTAGTTGCAGATTATAATGCAGGCTCTGATATAGTAACAGATGCAGCATATCAGCCGACATATATAGAGACATTTACTGATTATCACCAGGCAACGCAGTCTGATTGTGATGTAAAGATCGGTAGAGCTGAACAAGGCCTTGAGACCGCTCTAAATATGCACAACATGACATGGGCAGGATATGCTGCTTCTGCGCCAGAGGGTGAGACATTGGATTATGAATACAGCATAAATACGCATAGAGCAGGCAACTTAAGCACAGAGAGAGAAAAAGTAGGTATCTCTGTTACTGTAACTGGTACAGCAAGCCCGCAGTCTTTCATGTCAAGCGCTGTATTAAATGGATATGCTACCATACCGAATGATTTTGAATATTTAGGAGAATCCGGGCACCTTACAAAACTTTCAATGGGTATTACAGGTATGCCGTATCTAAATGTTGCAGTTAGCCCGGGTTTTGATAATCTTTCAGCAATTCATCAGGAGTACATAAGAAATACTATTAGCGATATTAAAGGTGAAGGTGCAGATTCACTTAGCGTAGGTTCAGTATGGGTTACAACCTATTCATCTGCTTCTTCAGATGCTATAAACAGTATTACATTCAGCGCAACCAATAAAGACCGCACAGAATGGATAGGCGCATCCATAGATTCAAACGGCGCAATAGAGAGCCACAGGCATGTTGCTAATGGCGAATTGTTAAGTATGAGTTTTACAAGGCAGAATGTGTTTGGTGAAAACAAGAACAGATTTGAATTTGAAAACAGAAATGGCGAATGGGTATGCATATCAGGCCATAATAATGCCAGTATAACAGTCAGCAGGTTCGGTGATGTAAATGTAACTTATAACAATGAACACTTCTGGGGAAGCGATACTGCATACCATATGTTTGATGTCAATCTATTGCGTGGCAGTGTTGTTAATGTTGATTTTGGTACAGATGCGATGCTCTTTATGCAAAGAGCAGGTGATGCTGTTGCATATGCGATCCATAATACACTGGTATTCGTGGCCAATCTTTTACCATTTGTCAATATCCAGCATACAACTATAGACAATATGTATAAGGTCAATAAGGGTGCATACGGTGTAGTATTAACAGTTGCTGCAATAGCTATAGATGTAGCACTGATTATAGTTACAACTGGCGGATGGGGAGTTGCTACAGCTGTTAAGACCGCAGCAACAACAGCAGTTAAAGCGATTGTAGCAGCATGTAAATTTATTGTTAGCATAATTGCAAAAATACCAGTGATTGGTGCTTATATAGCTAAGGGTTTAACATTTATAGGAACCATGATAACAAAGTTAGCAAGCTTTATGCGGGCTGGCAGAATATTGTTAACTAAATTTGATAGAGCAGCGAAAATGGGTATATTGACCAGTAAAGGTAGCTGGGCACGCATAGGATTAAGCACTGTATTACGCGCACCACAGAGGGCATGGTCTTTGGCGATAGTTATGCCTCTTATAATAGATGCTGGTGGAAAGGTATCTACTCTAGGACTCAATGCTGCCGGAGTAACTGAAGATGCTGTTGCAAGAATGAGACCAGGCCTTAAGAAAGCAATATATACAATGATGCATCAGATGGGCAATGGCTCATTCATAAGCGGAATGATGCAGCATCTTGGTAGAGTGCAAGGCTTGGTATTTATAGGCGTCTTTGTAGCTCTTGGTGGACTGATAGAAGTCGCAAGTGCACTATTAGCAAGAGGAACTAGTCGAATTGTTAAAGGGCTCTCAAAATATAGTGAAAGCATAGACAAATGGGCTATGAGCGCAAGCCACGATGCCTTCTTTGTAGCAGGTATTGGAACTATGAGTGGTGTAAGTGGCCTTATAAGTTATGCAGGTGTTATTGCATCACGTGGCATAGTTATGCTAATACGAGGATTAGCTGGAGCTGCATGGTTAGGTCTTAAGGCCACTGCGCTAGTAATCAAGAAAGGGCTAGCCTTTATTACAGGCAGCTTAGCAAATGATTTAAAGAGCAAAACGCTTGCTGCAATAAGCCGCGGATTAGGTGCTGTGTATGAAGAAGCATTCTTTGAAGAGATAGCAGGCCGCCTATTATTTAGCTGGGCAGGCCCTGAATGGCAGGAATATCTAGTTGAACTTATTAGCTTAGATGGTACAAATGCACAGAATATGTCCCTGATGCAGCAGATAGCAGCGCTCAGTGCAGCACATAACGCGCTAAGCAAGGCAGCTGCAATATTAAAAGGTAATCTGGATCAGGCAGTTGCAAAATATAATGATATGCAGCAAAGGAAAGGCCTGCCAACTATATCAAAAGAACAGTTTAAGCAGACCATAAGAGGCGAGATCCAGGCTGCATTGCAGATGATCGCGGTTGCTACTACCAATATCCAAGCCAATCTTTCACAGGCAACCAGCCATATAGAGCAGGCGCTTGCAGTATCCATGCTTGCTGCAGTACAAAATGATGCAAATAATCTGTTGAGCCAGTTTGGCAATGAAAATAACCAGGCTTATGGACAGGGTGCTGCAGATTCATTATACGCAACGTTTACAGAACAGGATGCAGCAAGATCTATGCTTAATGAAGTTGTATCTGATATATCAACAATTGCTGCAAACAGCAAGATAGATTTAGCACCTTCTAAGAGGGCAATGGTTCTTGCAAAAATCGAGGCAGCACAGCTTGTTAACCTTGGAATAACTTCAGATATACTTATAATTATGCATGATGTTGCTAATAGATCAGGCAACCAAAACCTCGCAAACCTTTTATCAAATCTAATAGGTGCTGTAAAAGAAGCTGAGAAGACGAAGACTTCAGATAGTTCTCATGCAGAATCTGCTGGTTTGCAAAACACGCCGCAGCTTACAGAATCAGAGATAGTTGATGTTCTTGATAAGATTGAAACATCTGACACAGAAGCAGATATAGAAG
>CAZSRD010000072.1:0-3982 GCA_964609455.1 uncultured Methanosarcinales archaeon | reverse complement strand
TTATAGGAGGACTTTGGCTGAGCTTGAAAAAGAGAAGACAATAGTTGAGGCTAAGCTGGAGCAGATGAAGATAAATGGGAATGGTAAGTTCAGGGAGTTGGTGGGGAAATGTAGGGAAATAATAAAAAGGTTTTTAAAGTTTGAACGCAGATTTAAGAAGAAAGGAGGTAATGGCGGATGAAAGATTACTATTTGATAAAAAGGAATATAGTTTTATTTTCTGTTCTATTGATCATTATCTGCTGGCTAAGCCCTTTTGTTTGGCCAGAAGTGGCTGAAGGCGGTGGAGAGAATAAGACTGAAGAAAGCGCACTGGATATCTCCAAGCAAATCTTTATTCTTAATGCTGTCCAGAAAGCAGAGGAAAAGGTAAATGAGCTGAAAAATGGCAGTTTGGAAGATGAGCGCGCTGATAGTTTATTGCTTGAGATAAAATCTATATTTGAAATGTCTAATTATATCTTGCTGATAGAAGAATTAAATAATATTAATAGAACAATTCCAACAGAATTAATGCATTTTATAAATAAAGGATTAAGCTTAAAGAAAAAGCCTGCAGATGAGGATTATGATAATGCAATTGAATTAAAAAGCAGCATATTGGAGAGGGTGGATTTTATCTATGAGCTGAAAGAAAAAATAAAGAATTTTAGATGGAAAACAAATAACGGCTTATTTTGGAATAGCTTGTCTGTTGAAGTGGATTTATCTCCCTTGAATTTATCCCAAGAGCTGTTTAATAAGGGGGAATATGACAAAGCAGGCGAGATTTTTGAAAGATTAAACAAGGAGATAGAGCTGAAGTCTTACCAGGATGTTGAGAAAAAAAAGGGATCATTAGGCGTTGTTTTAGAGTGCGAAAAGATCCTTGAAAATATTGAAAAAGAAGGTTTTGAGGATGACGTTGCTGAGGACATATTAAAGCAAACGAAGGATTTCTTCAAGAGCAAGAACTTCTATTCACTTATTGAAAGAATAGAGGATATAGAAGAGCCTTCTTGGGGGGATGCAAAAGAGTTATTGAACAGCAGCGGCTCAAGTTCTGAAAGGCCAATTAATGAGGATTATGAAAAATTGATTGAATTCAAAGAAAAGGCCGCAAAAAGGAAAGAAAAATTAGAATACATAAAGGCATTTATAGAAAATTTAGGGGAGAGGCTGGAAAAAGACAAGGCTTTTAAGGAATTAGAGACCGAGCTGTATCTTAAAAGGTATAATGATGCCAAAAAATTATTTACAGACAATAAATATGACCAGGCCTTTGAAGAAGCGCTTTCTATTGAGGTTGAACTTGAGGACAAGACCATTAAGCTGATAATAGAATCAAGTGATATAATAAAAAAATTAAATTCGAGCAATTTTAGCATCTTGTATCTTTCTGACTTATTACGCTCTGTTTATGATAAATTTGCCCCTTTCCAGCCTGAGGAGTTATTAAAGATATATGAAAAATCTGGTGAAAAAGAAAAGATAATTTTTGTAAACAGTGAATTAATTCCTGTAAAAAATTCTATGGAGGGCGGTGAAGAATATTACAGATTTGTCGACTTTGGGTCTATAATCGGAACGATTAATGAGATCAAATACAGGGAAGATCAGATTTATAGGATAGATGAATCTATTAAATCACTTTCAAAAAAGATTGAGGATTATTCTGCAAAAGGCATAATCTCAAATGTGTCAGAAACCAAATTGGGAGAAGCGGTTTCTAAGTTTGCGAGCGAGAATTATGATGATGCTGAATCCAGCTTATTTGAAGCGAATACAAAGCTTGAGCTGGCAAGAGCCAGGTTAACTGTGCTTAGTGTTTTGTCTGTTGAAGGGCTGAGCTTTTTGCAAATGTATAAGTACCATATCATAATAACCATTATTTTGTTATCAATTATTTCTTTTTTTAGCTGGACTAATTTTAGGGTGAGGCTTTTAACAAAAAGGCTTAATAATTCAAGAATGGAGAAGGATACACTGGAAAATCTGATTAAAAGGGTACAGAAGGAGCATTTTGCTGATGGCACTATGCCTACTTCTATCTATAATATAAAATATGAGGAGTATACCCAAAGGATTAATACGGTAAAGGCTACTATCCCTGTACAGGAAACAGTATTAGCGAAGCAAATAAGATTCAATAAAAAAGTTGAAGGCCCGATTCTGAAGACTATGGGCTTTATTAGAGGCGCAATAAAAAAGACATTTATACCAAGTATGATTAAAAAAATAATGAGAATGAGAGAGAAAAGAGTGAAAAAGGAGCTGAAAAGAGGGGAACATAAAGAGGTAAAGAAAGGGCTTAGAAAAGAAAGCAAAGAAAAAGGAAGGGAAAATGAAGTGATATTAAGCAAAGGCATAAAAGATATTATAGCTACAATTAGCCTTTCTGGGATATTAGTTGGGCTTCTCTATTTAATTAATGTTTTCCCAGACTCATTTTTGAGGTATTCCATCTTGATTTTATGCTTTAGCTTCTTTATTGTGTTTACTGCCATTTTGACGCAAAGAGAGACAGTTATACCTTTAGCCTTCATTATAATTGCTTTAGCAACAATGAAGATAGGGGTATTTGATGTTAAGGGCGCTAAATTAATTTATATTTTTGCTGCGGTTGGAGCCTTATTTTTACTGTTATTTTATGTTTTTATTTTATCAATAAAAAGGTATAATACCTCTGCAATTATAAGCTCTATACTTGCTTTTGCCATAATGCCGCTGATAATGTCGGTGTTAGTTTCTTTCAATATAACTAAAATATCCTTATATGAGATTCTTAATATTTCATTGATAAATCTTTTATTGTCTGCGCTAGGAGCGTTTATTGCGTTAGTTGTATGGTATAATTTTAGAACAATGGAGTTTATGTTAAGAATGGGCTATTAGCCTATAGAAATCTCTTTAGCAGGGTTTATATCCACGCCATCTTTGGTTATATTAAGAAGGACAACGCTGTGCTTATGGGAAACGCCCCTCATCTTTAGAACTTCTATGGCGCGCTGCCTTGCTGAGCCGTGTCTTACATTATAAAGAACAATTACCCCATCTGCCAGGAATTCCTCTACTCCTGTTGGTGAAAACCTTATTGGCAATTGGTCTGTTTCTGTTATCAGGAAAGATGTTGCTCCGGTGGATTCAAGATACCTAAAGAACTGTTCTATGTAGATTCTGTATGTTTCGTCCTTTTCAGTGAATGCTGCTGCCATTGCTGTCAATGAGTCAATGAATATGCTCTGAGGCATAAAGCCTTCTGGCAGGATTATTGGGTTTATGTCCAACAAAAGCTCCCCTTTTGCCCTTGCCAGCAGAGCATCAACACTTCTTACCAGGTCAAAAGGATTTATTCTTTTTACTACCAGCTGTCTTTTCTTTAAATAATCTTGACCATCCCATCCAAAGTCGCGCATATGCGATATTAATTTTCCTTCTGATTCCTCTAAGGTCATATAGAGGCATTTTTCTCCCCTTTTTAGAGATTCATGCATTATCTGCAATGTGAGGATTGTTTTTCCTGTTCCTGTACCGCCTGCTATGATTATGGCATTCCCTTTTATAATCCCATTATCAAATAATCCGTCCAGGCCTTTAACGCCAGTCCATACATATTCTTTTTTTGATTCCTCTATTTCCTTTTCTATGTGGTCCATTCCAGTAAGCTTTGCTTTGATCTCCTTACTCTGCTTATGGATTGCCTTATGAACTTCCTTAAGGTGCTTTTGGTGTTTTTTTGGCAAATCTTCTATTTTGTGTTTTGGTGTTATCTCAATTACTTTTTGTTTAGAACTCTTTGTTTCTGGGCTTTTCTTTATTGTTTTAACTTCTTTCTTTCTGGATTTTGGACTATCTATTGCCTTGTTTTTACCCTTTTTACTGAAAAAATCACGAATTCCCATTTTGCATAGTTTAATTTATTTCTTTATATTTAAACCTTTCTTTTTGAATGACCTACTCCCCAATCTAAAGATTGGGGTATCTCATGCGACTGCATGATGCT
>CAZSRD010000071.1:0-3985 GCA_964609455.1 uncultured Methanosarcinales archaeon | reverse complement strand
AAGGGGCAGGAAAGAGTTACCCTGCCCCAACTGCTTTTGTCGAGAGGTGATGTCCGATGATTATTATTTTTTTCATTTTATCTAACCGTTATTGGCACTCTTGTGCCATCAGGCATAACCGTATAGCCAATGCATTTATGGCCGCCATTAAGCAGCCAATCGATAATGGTTGGCTTCTGGGGTATCAAATTACCCAAGCCTTTTGTTTTTGCCTCTTCTTCAGTTAAGATTATTTCTGGCAATCCACCAGCAAATAAATCTGCCCCTAAAAAACCATAAGCCTTGCTTTTTCCAAAACCTTTTATTTCCATTTTCAAACCTAAAAAATGCTGAATGATTTTGATTTCTTCCTGCCCCTACCTCCAAATAAATCAAAATCACCAAAAATGTTGCTGCTCTTGCTTCTTCTTGATTTTTCTTCATTAAAGCCTAAGTCTAAGCTGCCAAATAAGCTGCTGGATTTTTCTCGATTAGCTTTCCATCCTTTTACTGTTATACCTTGCAGTTCTCCTGGCGTATCTATCCTGTTTTCTGAATGCTCAATCCATTCCTCAGTTAAAGGTAATTTTAAACTGCCTCGCCTTGCATAACTCCTAAACTTGCTCATATCTGCAAAGCCTGTGTAATCATCTGGCTGGTATCTTGACCTCTTCCCTTTAATTTTAAACCTTGCTGAGCTGGTGTTGTCAACTACCTCTGCGCCTAAATTCATTGCTCCTTCTCTTGTTAGCGGGCTTTTGTTTAGCTTTGAGAATGTTTCCTTGTCTTTTGCATAGACATCATAAGCGTTATAGCCTTCTTCATATTTTGCCTTGCTTTTTGTTTTTACACCATATGCTGGCGGTTCATAAGGCGGTTGGTAAGGGGGCTGATAAGGTGGAGTATAAGGCGGTTGGTATGGCGGTTGATACGGAGGCTCATAAGCAGGAGTGTAAGGTGGTTTGTATGGCGGTTGATAAGGGGGCTCATAAGTTGGTGTGTAAGGAGGCTGATAAGCAGGTGTGTAAGGGGGCTCATATTCTGGCTTGTAGCTAGGCTTATAGCTGGTTTTGTAAGTTGGCTGATAAGCTGGCTTATATGCAGGAACATATGAAGGCTTATAACTAGGTTTGTAATATGGCTCGTATTCAGAAATAGCTAAAAGCCTATATTCTGGCTTGTAACTAGGTTCATAAGTTAGCTTATATGGAGGCTGATAAAAAGTTTTTGAAAGGCTCGAGGCTAAGCCATAAACAAAAGGGCTGGTTACTGCTCCACCGCCACCAGAAGTATAAGGTACATTCATTATATTAATTAAATTTTTTCCAACATTTGCTAATGCATCACCTACCCCAGCTACTGAATACTGCTCGATTGGAACTCTAACTCCTTTCCAGACGGTATAAAAAGGAGATTTTAACCTTGTGAATATTGTGCCTGGTGGGATTATTGCTTCTAGTTCGGATTTGAATGAAGCTGGGTGTGTATAGGCATATCCTTTAGGTGCTTTGCCAATAAGAAAATCCCACAATCCTGCCTGTGTTTTGTAAGGTGCTAGTTCATACCCTTTAGGATAAACAAATGCTGCTGTCGGCATTCCTCCAGCAAACAGATCTACTCCGCTAAATCCATAAGCTCCTTCTGGTACTGTTCTTAAAAAATATGGGCTTAGTGATGGAGATACATAACCGCCAGGCAGTTCTCTTGCTCCAACTGTTATTACTCCAGCCTTCCCAATGCCCTTATAGATTACATCGCTGAATGCGCTTGGCTTTGATGTGCTTTCTGCGTGCCAACTTCCAATAACATCTTCATATCCTTTTATTTTTGGCAGCTGGTATTTTCCTTCTTGAAAATATTTCAAATGAGGCTCTGTTGAGGTTTTGAACAGTTCCTCGCTGCTTAATACATCTTTGTGAATTATCTTCTCTGGTGGAATACGCTCTCTTCCAAGTGTTCTTAAAAAACCATAAGCCTTGCTCCAAAATATCTGCCCTGCATAGCTGCCTACAATCATTGGCTCTATTTCACCGCTTATTATCCTGCCTATTTGCTCGCCTTTCTTGCTTTTTGGGGTTTCTTTTACCTCTGAGTACTTGGCTTGGCCATACAATGTAGGCAATCCAATACCTACAACCCACTTAAACGGCTCTGTAACAACTTTAGGCAACCTATAAAATGGAACTGATAAAGGTTTTAATAATCCTGGCAAAATAAAAAAAGCTCCTGCGGTTACTCCTTTCTTTACAGGGCGTTCCAACCATGTCAAGCGATAGCCTTTCTCTAATGAATACGGGGAGTACCATCTGCCTTTGCCTGTTGTCTCATCCCAAAACTTAAAATATTTAACAGCTGGTTCTCCTATAATATTTTTTACTCCTCTTTCATTCCATCTTATAAAATCTGCAAGCTCAATAGGCCTTAGCTGCTTTGTGCCATTAACTTCAGTAAGCCACGGATTATAATCTTTGTACTCAAACTCTTTAATCTTGCCCGCCCAATAAGGCAGCCTTTCCTTAGCTTTCTTCTCTTCTTCTTTAATAAATCCGACATCAAATATGCCTGACCTTTTTACTTTCTCAGAAACAAAACCCTCTACTTTGTTATATTTTGCCAATGCCTTCTCAAAAAAGTTCATCTCGCTGTATTTCTTATCTGTTGTTGGGGTAAAATCAAAACCTTTGTAATAAGTTGCGGTAGATGGGATGTCTGCAACCTGCTCATGACCATACCTTGTTAAATCAATAATCTGTTTTCTGCCTTCTTTGCCAAGTTCTATCAAGCCAGAAGGTGTTTCTTCATAAGAATAACCCATTTTAGTAAATAATGATTTCTGGAACTCTTGGGCTGTTGTTGGTGGTGGCTCGGTTATTAATAATTTGCCTTCGCTTAACTCAACTGTTTTACCTTGTCGCTCCAAGGTAGTTTTAATGCGTGATAAATAATCAGATTGATATTCTTCCTGAAACTGCTCTGCTTTCTGCTCTAAGAATTGCTTAGAGCCTGTGTAAGTCTTGGTTCCGATAGTTGCTGTCCAGCCGCCCTGAGCAGCTGTTTCGGATATTTCATATTTGCCAGAAGGCATAAGAATCACATTAGAAGTTTGGGCTTTGCCTGGAGAATAGCCATAAGACTTCGGTGGAGATGCCATCTGCCCTGCCAAAATTTCAACTCTCGCGGCAGATACACCATACTGCTCTGCTTTCTGCTGGACTTCCTGCTGTTCTTCTGGGGTTAATGATCTTCTTTCCTCTAATGCTGTTTTCAATAAATGTTCTATTTCTGCTGCGGCTTTCTTTTCCCTTGAATCTTGGTCTCTTGCACCGATATAAAGAAAACTGTTTAGGTAATTCCCAAAAACAATTTTTAACAATAACCTTGTTAGCATTTTATAATCCTCCAAAATCAAATATATCAAAATCCTGCTTCTTGCGTTTTTTAGATGGCTTCAAGAATAAGCCCTCACTGTTTGATGTGAGTTCAAACTCGAAAGGGATAAACACTTTTTTCATAAAGGGGTAATAGGAAGAGGGATTTTATAAATGTTGGTTAACCAGGTTTACCGCTTAAAGTTTTCCTTATAACAAAGAACCAACTCATCAACAAAAGTAGCATAAGAATATTTCAGCGTTTTAAGTTCTTTCATCCGCTCAAGCATTAGCCTATCTAACTCTGACTTTGTTTCTGTTCTAATCTTGATTAATCTAGCATTCATTTTTAAAATGATATTGGATTTCGCCTTTGCTTTTCCTCCAAAACTATACTTAGGTTTTCTGAATTGCTCGCTGCGCCCAAAAGCCTGAACTTGCCTTCTTCGTCAACTGCAAACATCAGAACAGCTGGCGGGTGATGTGTCTTTAGGATATTTGCCAGCCAATCGACAAGTGTCGACCTCTTCGAATCGTATTCAATTTTTTCTGTTTCAATTTTTTCATTCATTGCCATTTTTCTTTGCCTCCTTGAGTAAAAGTAAATAAACACCTGATTGTTTATTATTAGTTTTTAC
>CAZSRD010000070.1:0-4254 GCA_964609455.1 uncultured Methanosarcinales archaeon | reverse complement strand
GTTCCTGACGAATTAACAGATTGATTTAATGTGTAGTAAGTGTTTGCTGTGCTTAAGGTTGTGCAGTTAGAAACATTAACAGAACCTGCTGGATAAGAAGGATCAACAATATAATCAAACTCAATATTTCCAATAACCTTCAAGTCAAAGGTATCGTAACTATTTGAATTCCCGCTCCAGACAGCTTTGCCGCCATTTCTTTTCACTAATACAATATCATTAACAACATCAACATCATAGATTTTGCCGGAATATGGAACTTTTTCTATGCTTTTCACTTTAACTGGCTTGTTTTCAGAATTCAGGAAGTAAACCTCTTTGTTCTGACTGAAGTCAGAATAAACATCTGTTATCTTCTGTAAGCTATAGTCTAAACCGTAAAGTTTAAATACTTCAACGTAATTACGTTTTTCAACATGTCGGAAATGCTCTGCATTTCTGGCATAACTGGAGGCATTTAACATGGTAAGCATAACTTTATCAGTTCCTGAGGAAGTAAGGAAAGAAATGAAGCAATTTCCAGAAGTCAATTGGTCTGGATTTGTAAGAGCTTGCATAGAATCCAAAGCAAAACAATTAGCTTGGAAACAAGAGATGCTATCTAAGCTTAAACAAGAAGAGGATTCTGGATTTACTGAATGGTCTGTTAAATTAGGAAGAGAAGCTAGGAAAGGCAGGTTTGAGGAGCTTAAAAAGAAGGGGCTGCTATAAATGTTATTTGTAGCAGATTCTAATATATTATTTAGCTTCTTTTGGCAGGATTCTCCTACAAAAGAGCTATTAATGAAGCATAGGCTGGTTTCTCCAGAAACTTCATTAAAAGAAATTAATAAATATGAATCATTAATCCTGCTTAAAACTAAAATATCTGCTAAAGAATTTTCTTCTTTAAAAAGGGAGCTTGCTTTATTTGTAGACTTTATACCTGAAGAAGAATATTCAGACTTTTTTAGGCAAGCAGAAAAGCTCTCTAAATCTTTTTCTGAAAAAGATAGGCAAGAATTTCTTAATGATATAGATTTCTTTGCATTAGCGCTAAAACTAGGCTTGCCTATTTGGTCAAATGATAAATTATTTAAAAAACAATCTTCTGTAAGCGTATTAAATACCTGCGATGTATTAGATTTGACTAACTCAGAAGCATAAACCTTATGCTCAGGGCTTACCAATAAGCTTCCATCAGAAGTTTCAATCCTGTACATCTCCCCATCATGCTCAAATACCTGTTTAGCAGCTGGCTTCTGCCATTCTCTTTCCTTAGTTTCAGGATTTAAAGCCATTACTTTCTCATCTTCTAAATCCTTAAACAGCTTCCAGCCATTTTCTGTAAGGATTTTTGTTTCATTGTCATAGCATCCTGTTAAATTAGTCAAATAAACTTTATACTCTTTTTCATCAGAAATATTTTCAAATTTAGTTATTAATTCATCTGAGTTTTCAGCATAAACCTCAATTTCAGAACTCTCATTTGCTCGCGTATAAATGGTAATATCTCTCGTATTATCAAGAGGAATTTCAAAAGTAACCCTTACATATTCTCCAGAATTAATTGTTGTATAATTTTCATCTAAAGTTTTAACATAATCATAAATATCTTCTACAAATTCTCTATTTGAATCAAGCCTAACAGCTTTTGTAATATAAATTATCTCATAAGTCTGATTGGATAAAGAAGGAACAATCCATTCTATATAGTCAATCAATCCATTATTGTTGTTGTCATAATAAGTTATGTTCTCTACTGGAATTCTGGTTCCGCCTATAATGTTGTAGAGCTTGATGTTGTTTTTTGTTACGTCATCCAAGTAAGTATAAGCTAATATATCCTCATAATGCACATCAGAAGAAACAACAATTCTCTTGCCATTAGTTATATTCTCTTCTTCAGAAACAGGAGCTTCTGTATAGTATTCGATTTCAACTTCTTCTACAATGTCTTCTATTATGACAAAGGTTGTGTTTGTTTCTGCGATATTACCTTGATTTTCGACATCAACAACAGAGTAGCCTGTAATTTCAACATTAAACAGCCATTCAATAAACCTGGTAAGCCAGCCTTTACCAGCAGAAGCAACAACATAACCCGTTAGCTTATTCTTTTCATTCTGCAATTCCATCAATTCACTGTTTATAGAGCCTATCTCTCTTTTAGCAGTAGGATCTTCTTTTATTACCTGAAGCTTTTTAGCATCAAGCTTGCCTTCTTTCTTATCGATCTGCTCAAGCCTTTTCTCAGCTCTGTAGGCAGCAGCGTTTTTAATAATACCCTTGTCATTAACCTTAACTTGGCTTATTATTTTGTCTTCTTTAAGATCTTTGACAGTTACGTTTAGAGCATCAGATGAAATATTAACGCTTAGATTAATCACACTATCGGTAGCGTTAACTATCTTTACCCACCTTACCGGACGATTGATAACAACTTGAGGCTTTAGCTCTTTCTCGCTAACATTAACATCCCCAATAACTCTTGGTTTTTCTACAATATCAATATAGAACACATTAGAGCTAGTGTTATAGAAACCATCTGAAGCTGTAAAGAAGCTATATACCCTTCCTGTATAGTTAGCAGCAGGAATTATAACGGCAATAGACTTACTTACTAAAATCTCAATATTATCGTTTTCATAATGATAATAGCTTAGGTTATCTCCATCTCCATCTGAGAAATATGAAGAAAGATTAATCTTTCTTTGCTCATTCTTGTAAATTGTCAAGTTCTCAATATCCTTATCAAAAGAAGGAGCATTTCTGCTCATATTGATTACTTTTTCAATAGAGTAATCAATATTTTCAATGCTTAGCGTAGCATTCTCTAAAACAAACCTTATTTTATAGCTAGTTTCATTAAGGTTAGACAATAAACAAGTATCTATGCATATACCTTCAAAGCTAATCCCTTCTTCAAAAAAGTCAGCTTGTGAGGAAACAATGCTGGAATAAACAATGTCAGAATAGGGATGTTCTATATCCAGCGAGTAATCAGCATATATTAATTGAGCACTAATGGTGTTGTTCAAACTAGAGCCATAACGGCCATAGCTTAGATATAGGCTAGAGTTCCAGGAACCTAAGCTTTCTAAGCCAATTAAATCACAGCAGTCTTCTGAGCCATAGCATACTGCGAGGTTATTAATATTCCATTTAGCGCAAAGCTTATCATAGCTAACGCCCCAGTTAAAGCTGCTTTCGATGTCGAATTCAAACACATCTCCAATGTCTTTTTTGCCTGTACCTTGGATATTTAAGGCAATTTCTTTAGTTCCTATCATTTCTTCTGAATCAGCCCCATTATAAACAGCTAGGCCTATCAGGTGAATATTAACCTTATTCAGCTTATCACTATCAAATATCAGATAGGATTTATTCTCATATTCCAGATAAGCTTTAGCAGAGCCTTGTTTGCTGATGATACCATCCAATCTCAGAGATTTTAATGTTCCTGTGTTGTTCATATGCCATATGTAGTCATAACTGCTATTGATAACCAAATTAACATTATCTGAGTAAGCCATCTCTTTGTTTATTGTGATAAAGCCTGTTGGTAAGATTGGCAGGAATAATAAAAAGACATAAAGCATTAAAATAGTTAGTATTGTGGATACTGGCAAGATATTTCTTATTTTAAATGAGCTATAGTCTCTTAAATTTATATTTAAGCTATAGGCGTTTTCGTTTTCTTTAATATATTCATTACAGGAATCAATCCATTCAAGCTTAGTCTTTCCGTTAAATCTTTGGTTGGAGAAAGTATTGTATTCTTCTTTATTGATTAGATTATTTTTAAAATCCTTGTTAATATCATTTATTTCTTTGATTAATGCTTTTCTAGAATCTTTACAGTATCTTATATTCTCTTTTATTTTGATATGCTCTGCTTTGTTTAGTTTTCTGTCTATCATCTTGTTATTTTTCTTAAGTACGTTATACCTTCTTGGGTTATAGCATATAACCTGAAGCTTTTATGCTGGAAATCTAAGGAAACATAATCACGGCCTTTTAGAAGGATTAATTGATGCTGTACAACATGGAAGTGCAAGGATGTTATTTTGGCAATTTCGTAGATAGTATGCTTTTCTTTTTTAAGAGCCTTTAGAATAAGCAGGTGTAGCTCTTTGTAGGTTCTTTTTCTTTCTCCGAACATGCTTTTGCTAGGATTTTGTTTTTACTCTTTATAAACATTTCTAATTTATGAATTATTGTTCAAGTTGATATTCAGTTCACACTTTAAATAATAGATAAGATTCCCCTATT
>CAZSRD010000069.1:0-4310 GCA_964609455.1 uncultured Methanosarcinales archaeon | reverse complement strand
ATTGTTTTTAATGTAAAATTTAAGATCTGCTTTTGAGTGACCTCAAAAAAGAGAAAATTCAAAACGAATATTATTTAAATAAATCTACCTTAATCTATACTATGGCAAGGGCTATTAAGAAGATAAAGAAAAAAATTAAGGCTGTTGAGAAGGGTATAACAAGGAATTGGAAAAAAATTATTATCATAACTGTAATAAGTGTATTGCTCTTTTCTTATGCACTTTTCATGGCTGGGTTAAAAATCCGCTTTGCAATACAGGACGCATTAACACTTAATCTAGAGCCTGCGCAGGCTTCTTTTACTGTAACAAATAAGCAGAAGCAAAATGCAACCTTCTATTTCTATACGGACAACAGCATGTTTTGCACAGCAAACTGTACATATTCTTTTTATGACAGAAGCGAAGACAAGCTTCTTGATAAGGGAGAACTGATGCTAAGTGGAAATGGGCATTTTAACGTTACTTATGAGCTAATCCCATACAGAAAAGGCGAAGGCCAGAAAATATACAACTTTGATGTTACCTGCTCAAACATAAAGTCATTTTTATGCAAAACAGACAGCCCTGTAAGGAGAAGGTCTTCATTTATAACATTAAACTACAAGCTTAGTGAAGAGGAAAACAAGCTTAGATTAGAACTGATGGAGAATATAAGCAAAAGCTTTGCACTTCTTAATAATGCAAGCATAAATCTCCAAAAAGCAGCATATGCATTAGACAATACAAAAAGCATTATAGGGCGTGATGAGCTTTACAGAGAATATAATTCACTTTTTGAGATGCTTAATTTTTCAATAGCTGATTCGGATGACATATTCAGATTGTGGAAAGAGCAGGAATATTCAATGCTTTACAGCCAATATAACCAGAGGTTAGGAATAGTCTACCCTCAGCTATATAGCAGCTCAATAATCTATTTAAATAAATTAATTGGCTCTGTAGCTAAACAGAATAATCTAATCAGCAGCTATAATCTCCTAAAGGGCTCATTTTTTGCAATGGTAGATTCAAACATAAGGTATGTTTTATACTCGACTGATAAAGAAAAATTGCTCAAAAGCTTAAATGATACCTATGATTGCTTGAATGCAATAAGGGCAGCTTATTCAGGAATAGAATACACTTCTTTTTTAGAGATGGAAGATGACTTGAAAAATGCCTCTGCCAAAATAGGTGTGCTTAATGAAAGCCTTAACATAAATTATAATAATATATTTATGGAAGGGATAAACCTCACTTTGAAAGAATACATGAAAAAATGCGAAATTGGATATTGCGAGAACATAACAAATGATGTCTGTTATGAGCTTGATAAAATATTTGAGGAGTACTCAACAACTTCGTATTTAGCAACTGAGGATATTACCTTAGATGATGAAAATTATGTAAAAAATGGCACTATGGTAGAGATATTGGTATCTAACGAATCTTTTGACTATTATAATAATTATTGCTCTAATGAAACAAACATATCTTTGATTCTAGAGGCTATACCGGATATAGCATACCTTGAAACCGGTGATTTAAATAATATCACTGTAGAGATTCCTATAAAAAACGAACTGACAGAAAACCCGCCAATGTGCTGCGTGTATGGTGTTTGCTCTGAATGCTGTAAAACAGATGAGTGCAGGGATGATCCAAACTTATACCCTATAATCCTTATTCATGGCCATTCTTTGCTTAGAAGCACTTCACCAGAGCCTTTGTTAGATTCCTTTAACAAGATTCAGTACCAGCTCCAGGAGGACGGCTATATAAATGGAGGCATAATAAGATTTGATTTTAATAAATCAGATTATGGTGAGAATGACTGGGGGCTATCTTCTTTTCCCATAACTGTTAAGGCAAGCTATTATTATGATTACTTTTATTCCTTAGGAAGGTATGCCTATATAACTAGCAAGGCTGACAACCTTGATACTTATGCAGTAAGGCTGAATGACATAATCAATCTTGTAAAATACAGGACAGGAAAGCAAAAGGTAAACCTGATAGCGCACTCTATGGGCGGCCTAGTTGTAAGGAGGTATATTCAGATATTCGGTGATGGCTCTGTTGATAAGTTAATACTGATAGCAACACCTAATGATGGAGTAGGGGGAAACACAAAAAAATTCTGCAGGGTATTTGGAGAGAAAAAGGAATGTGAGGATATGTATGAGGATAGCATTTTCCTAAAGAAGCTTAATGATCCGACTTACGAGCCCGCAAAAGCAAGGGTTTATACCATCTCTGGCAGGGGATGCAAGACAGGAATTAAGGATGGAGACGGTGTTGTTGCATTTGATAGCTCTACTTTGCCGTATGCAGTTTCCTATGAAATAAACGGAACATGCGCAGATGCATTTAAGAGCGAACTGCACAGTAATATATTAAATATAGATATGTACCCTGGAGTTTATGAGTACTTGCAGGAGATTTTGAAAGATTAGTTCTTTGCACAAGCTTTCACAAATCCATAAAACAATGGAGACGGATTTGTTAATGTGCTTTTGAACTCAGGGTGAGCCTGTGTCGCTACAAAATATTTATGTTTTGGCAATTCAATGAATTCCATCAGTTTTTGCCTGTCTTTTCTTATGTGATACCCTGAAAATACCAATCCTTTTGATTCTATCTGCTGTATAAATTTGGGGTTTACCTCATACCTGTGCCTGTGCCTTTCAAGGATTGTTTTTTTGCCTTTTTCAAGAATTCCCAATCTAAATGATTCTTTCCCCCTCTTTATTTTTAAGATCTTTTTTCTATCATCATCTAATCTTCCTGTTTCTTTGTATAATTGTAAAACCTTTGAATTATCCTTTAATATAGCAGCATAAGCTCCTAAACGCATTGTTCCGCCATATTTGCTTTCTTCCATTAACTTTTTCTGTGTTGGAAGTATATCGATAACTGGGAATTTTGTTTTTTTGTTAACTTCTGTTGTGTTTGCATCTGGCATATTGCACACATTTCTTGCAAATTCAACTACTGCTAATTGCAAACCATAACACAATCCTAAGAATGGAATGTTATTCTTTCTGGCAAATTCAATTGCTTTTATTTTGCCTTCAACACCAGAACCGCCAAAACCACCTGGAATGATTATTCCATTGTAATTCTTTAATTCACTCAATTTTGAAAAATCTTTTTCAAAAGATTTTGAATCTATCCAATGAATTTCTACTTTAGCATTTAAGTTTGCGCCTGCATGTTTTAATGCTTGATTTATTGAAATATACGAATCTTCTAATGTAAAATCTCCAATATCAAGATATTTGCCAACCATAGCTACCTTTATTTTCTTTTTGTGATCTACAATATTCTCAACTAATTTTTTCCATTTTTTCCAATCTGGCTTAGTTTTTGGTTTTAGGTTGAATTCTTTCAACATCTTTAATCCCATATTGTCTTTCTCTAGATCAAGCGGAATCCTGTATATGGTATCAATATCCGGTTCTGAGATAACATGATCTGATCTAATATTAGCATATAATTCTATTTTCTTTTTCCTTACAGAATCCAACGGCTTATTTGCTCTACAAACAATGAAATCAGGTATTATCCCATGCTCTGTCAATAATCTAATTGCTTGTTGTGTTGGTTTTGTCTTCATCTCATGAATATGTGATGGAACTGGTAAGTAGGTTACTAAAACATAGCTAATATTTTCTTTTCCGATTTCCCTCTCTAAACTTTTCATTGCAAACAAATAAGGAATATTCTCATAATCACCAATTGTTCCTCCAATTTCAATCAAGCAGAAATCATAACCTTTTGAAGCTTCTCTTATCCTTTTTTTTATTTCATCTGGAATGTGAGGTATAAACTGAACAGTTTCACCTAAATATTTGCCTGCTCTTTCTTTCTCAATAACATTGCCATAAATCTGGCCAGTTGTTATATTATTGATTTTTGGAATTTCCATTCCAAGAAATCTTTCATAATTGCCTAAATCCTGATCAATCTCTCCGCCATCATCTGTAACCCAAACTTCGCCGTGCTCAGTAGGACGAAGAGTACCTGCATCATAATTTATGTATGGATCTATCTTAACAGCTGTAACCTTATAACCATATTCCTGTAGAATCTTCCCAATAGAAGCAGTTGTGACTCCTTTACCTACACCTGAAATAACACCACCTGCTACTACAATGAATTTAGTCACGGACAATCACCCCTATCAAAATTTTTAGAATGAATTTGTGCATATTTTCTTAGGTGCATATATAAGAAAACCATTCTCTATTTATAAATTTTGTGTTTATTTGGTGCCGTAGAAATGCTAGCAAAATATATAACCCAGTAAGCCATTAGGCTATACT
>CAZSRD010000068.1:0-4352 GCA_964609455.1 uncultured Methanosarcinales archaeon | reverse complement strand
AACATTTGATGGAATCCTTGAGACAGATATGGAAGGTAAATGGCAGCAAAAGCCAGTTTTTTTCTTCCTTAGGGCGCTAGCTGACAAATTCATATATAAGTTCCACATGAACAAAATTGAGGATAAATTAGCAGCTGATACTTACGAGCTGCACGATAGATTAGTAGAATTCTTTGATAGTTATAAGATTTGAACTGCTTAGTATAAAATGTAGGTTAGCATCCTAAGGCAAAATCCACTCTAACAATAATTAGGGCTGACAAAGGGGTTGCCCCAGCCGGGGAATGTCAGCATTAAAGTATACAAAAAAGGATTTTGAGATGCTAACCCGAGCGTTAGCGAGATTTTCTACTAAGCAGATTTGAACAAAAGATTTATATATGGTTCTTTTACTCTTTAGAAATACAAACACGCGAGGGTAGCGAAGCCTGGTCAAACGCGCAGGACTTAAGAATATCATGATGGAACACCCATCTGTAAATGGGGTATCCTGTTCCTTAGTGGATTCGGGGGTTCGAATCCCCTCCCTCGCATTTTTTTCTTTTTCCATTCCAAAATAGTAAATTATATATAATAGTTAAACTAAACTTTAACAAAATGGTAATTGATAAATCAAATGCGCTCGAAGTTCTTGACAGTTTCCCTCAGCAATGTAAAGATGCATTAGAATTACCAAAGGGAATAACCACCAGAGGAGAAGTAACATCTATAGTAGTATGCGGAATGGGAGGCTCAGCTATTGGTGGTGATTTGTTAAAAACCTACCTTAAAGATTCAAAACTGCCGGTGTTTGTAATAAGAGATTACAAAGTTCCAGAATATGTTGATGAATATACCTTAGTTTTCGCTGTTTCTTATTCAGGCAACACAGAAGAAACCTTATCTGCTTTTCACGATGCAAAAAAGAAAGGTGCGCACACAATTGCAGTAACTTCTGGCGGCCAGTTAGCAAAAGAAGCTGAAAAAGTGGTTAAGATCCCATCTGGCTTGCAGCCAAGGGCTGCAGCAGGTTACTTATTCTTCCCGATGCTTGGCGTATTATACAACTCAAACCTAATTGACGTTAAAAACGCAGATTTGACTGAGATGCTGGCTTTGCTAAGCCAGAAAGATAAGATAAAAGAACAAGCTGAAGAATTAGCCAAAAAAATACAGGGAAAAACACCATTAATCTACTCTTCTGAACTGCTAAAGCCAGTTGCTTACAGGTGGCAGACTCAGATAAATGAGAATGCCAAATACCCTGCTTATCACTCTGCATTCTCTGAGATGAACCATAATGAGATTAACTCATTCAGGGCAATGGAAAGAAACAAATTCTTGGCAATTTTGCTTAGAGACGAGCAGGATCATCCAAAAATAAAGCAGAGGATGGATATCTGCAGGCAAATAATGGAAAAGCATATAGATGTAGCTGAAGTCAAAGTAAAAGGCACTTCACTGTTAGCAAGAATGTTCTCCACAATATACCTGGGGGATTACACTTCTTATTATCTTGCAATAAGGGAAAGAGTAGACCCAACACCAGTAGAAGTAATTGAATGGCTTAAGAAACAGCTTTAACTTAAAACTTTAATCTTCCCTTCTTTCTCAATCAGTTCCCCCCTAGAAATCAAATCATCAACAGCCTCTTCACCATACTTTTTAATCAGCTCAAGGCTGTCAACTTCCTCTTTTCCATTGACATAATCAATAATCTTACTATAGGTTTCATCATCTCTCTGCTCAATTTTGTCCTTAACAGCTTCTAAATGCTTGCACAAACCATGTATTCTAACCATCCTTGTCCTATAATGTGGGCATGTGCAAGTTCCTTTACTAAAATCAACAATATAGAACTTTCCGGCAGAAGAAGAACTTTCTACTTTATAGGTTCCTTCATCTTGCTTAATGATTTTCATACAAAAAGGTGTATTAAACATACAATTAAATCTTTCGATTTAGCAAACCTTTTATATTTCTGCAGATTACATCATTTTAGGGGGTTCATAATAACAAAGAAAAAATGCTGATAAAATCTCTAAAGCTGAAAAATATAAGAAGCTATGAAAACCAGCAGATAGACTTCCAAACAGGCTCTACTCTATTAGCAGGGGACATTGGCTCTGGCAAATCGTCTATACTATTAGCAATAGAGTTTGCCTTATTCGGCACTAGGAGGAAGCACCTTTCTGCATCAGCATTGTTAAGGCATGGGAAAAAAGAAGGGGAAGTAGAGCTAAAATTCGATTTAGACGGTAAAGAGATAATAATAAAAAGAAAACTAAAGCGGGGGAAAGAAGACATAAAGCAGGAAGCAGGGTATATAATCACAAACGGGATCAAAAAAGAAGGAACCCATGTAGAGCTAAAGACAGAAGTTTTAAGCCTTTTAGGCTATCCGCAAGACCTGGTTTCCAAAACAAGAGATTTGGTCTACAGATACACTGTTTACACCCCGCAAGAGCAAATGAAACAGATTGTTTTAGAAGATAAGGATATACGATTAGACACGCTAAGAAAAGTATTCAACATAGACAAATACAAAAGGATAAGAGAGAATTCGCAGATCTTTATTAGGGAACTAAAAGAAAAAAGAAAGAATTACGAAGGAAAGATTGAAGATTTAGAAGAAAAAAAGAAGGCAAAAGAAGAAAAAAACAAAGAAGTTAAAGGGTTCGAAAAAAAACTAAATGAGCTTTCACCTTCTCTTGAAAAAGTTAAAAAAGAGCTTGAGGAAAGTAAAAAACTGATACAAAACACAGAAAAGAGCATAAAAGAGTTGAATGAATGGAATAAGGAACTCCAGTTAAACGAACTAACCCTGAATAATAAATTAGAAAAAAGGAAAAGCAATGCAAAAGATATAGAAACCTTAGAAAACGAGCTGGATAAGATAAAAAAGGACCTTGTAACCAAAGATATTGGGGATATAGGCTTGTTATCAAAAGAAATAACACAAAAAGAGCAGGAACTAAGGCTGATGAGCAACACAATACTTGAAATAAATAAAAAAATATCTGAGTTCGAGACAAAAAAGAGATTCTCAACTGATACAAAGGAAAAAATCTCTAAAATTGACGAATGCCCGACTTGCCTGCAAAAAGTAAGTGAAGAGCACAAAAAGGCAATACACGAAAAAGAACAAAAAAAGATAGTTGAATTAGAGGAAAATATCAAACTGCACCAAGAGCAGGAAAAAAGCGCAGGAAAAACAGTTGAAGAACTGAACAAAAAACAAGAAGAATTAAGGAAGAAACAAACAGAAATCAAAGCATTATTAGTTAAAAAAGAGTCGCTAAAAGAAAAAGAAGGCAAAAAACAAGCCTTAGAATTGCAGCAGGATAGAATAAAGCAGGAAATAGGTAAAATAAATATGAAGAAACTTGAGCTTAATAAAAAAATTCATGATCTTAAAAATAGCGAAGAGGTATACAAAAGAGTCAAAGAAACCTTTGAAATCATAAGGGAAAAAGAAAGAAAAATAGAAATGGAAAAACAGGAACTAGAAGTGAAAAGTGGAGAGATAACTAAACTAATAAGCACATTAGAGGAAGAGATCAATAAAAAATTGGAGATTAAAAAATCCCTAAATAAGATCTCCCAATACCAAAACTGGTTAGAAGAGTACTTCATTAATCTGATGGGTACAATGGAAAAACACGTTATGCTTCAGGTATACAGGGAATTTAATGATATTTTCCAGAAATGGTTCAATTCCCTGATAGAAGATGAGGCCTTAAACGTACGGTTAGATGATGAATTTACGCCACTAATTGAGCAAAACGGCTATGAAACAGCTATTGAGAACCTTTCAGGGGGGGAAAGAACAGCAGTTGCCTTAGCTTACAGATTAGCGCTAAATAAAGTAATCAACGACATAACAGGAGATATAAAAACCAAAGACATATTAATGCTGGACGAGCCAACAGAAGGCTTCTCCACAGAACAACTAGACAAAATTCGTATTGTCCTAGAACAATTAAATATAAAACAGGTTATTATTGTATCCCACGAATCAAAAATAGAGTCCTTTGTAGACAATGTTGTAAGGATTAACAAAACAGAGCATATTAGCGAAGTAGCATAATATTTAAATAACTTAGATAATTCTAAATGCCATATGGGGCCATAGTGTAGCTTGGCCTATCACATTAGCTCGGGGTTCATTGAAGTGGAGATGCCACATATCTCTAATAATGAAATGGACAGCTAGTAACCCGTGTTCAAATGTCAAACTGCGTTTGATTCATTCAGAAAACGCAGTTTTCTGAAAGTCACGGTGGCCCCATTTAATCGATAATTTTATATATCTCGGGCTTTGCACGAGATTATAAAATCGAAGATTTTATATATAACTATACCTTATAATG
>CAZSRD010000067.1:0-4476 GCA_964609455.1 uncultured Methanosarcinales archaeon | reverse complement strand
CTCCAAAAAAGTCAAGATTTATTTATTTTTTGAAATTTTAGTGCTAAACTATAATAACATGATAATAGATAGCCATATCCATATTTCATATTTAGATAAAAAGAAATCTTTTTCAGATATTAAAAAAGACCTGTTTTTAAATATGAAAAAGAACAAAGTTGATTATTCTATTGTTATCCCAGACAATGTGCCTAATCCTCAATGTGCTGGACTAGATGAAGTAATCAGTTTAACCAAAGACGAAAAAAGATTATACGCAATTGGAACGCTAAAGATAACGGATATTAATAAAAAGACTTTATTAAAAATTGATAACCTATTTAAAGAAAAGCTTATTAAGGGTTTTAAAATATTTCCAGGGCATGATCCTATTTACCCAACAGATAAAAGATGGATTCCTGTTTATAAATTATGCATAAAATATGATTTACCCCTAATAATTCATACTGGAATAAATACAGGAAATAAAAAATGTGCGAAATATAATGACCCAAAGTATATTGTAAAAATTGCCAAACAATATCCAAAATTAAAAATTATCATCGCCCATTATTTCTGGCCTAAATTAGATTATTGTTTTGAATCAACCAATAATTTTAATAATATCTATTTTGATACTTCGGCCTTAGCTGATTCTGAAGTTATTGATGAAAGTGGTGGAATTAATAAAATAAGAGAAATTTTGATAAAGACAATAAAAAGAAATCCCGAAAGCGTTCTCTTTGGCACTGATTGGCCAATGTGCGATCTCAAGAAACATCTTGATTTAATAAACTCTCTCAAGATCACAAAAGAAGAAAAAGACAAAATATTCTACAAAAACTCCATTAAATTATTCAAATTGAAATAAAAAAGCGCCGAAGTTAAAAAAGATTAACTCCGGCGACCAGCCATTTATTTGTCATTTTTTGACATAGGCTTTTCAGGTTTTTTGTTTTCTTCTTTAGGTTTTCTTTTTACCGTTAAAGAAGTTACCTTCTGACTGTCCATAACTGCTTTGCACTTAGACATAATTTCTGTCTCCTTTAAAAACATCTATTACTGTATAATTATTATCCCCTTTGGGAAACTTAGAGATCTTGATTACTTTTAGATACGTGCTCAAAATACTTTTTAAAAGATTTCTATCTATTTGGTTGAATATGGATAAAGAATCTTTTATTAAGGACGTCTCTTGAAATTTCCTTTCAGAAAACAAACAATCCATGTGAAGAACTAACTTCAACATACCATCTTCTAAAGCAAAATTCAATGGATACATCCTACACGAAAGAGGTCTTATTTCATATATAGAACATGCTTCTTTTTTCCAAAATGGACATCTTGGCTTGAACTGTTCTATGTCTAATCCACCATCTTTAGTATCAAAAGAATTAAAGAAAAATAAATCATTATTTATTTGCACTATCTCTATTCCTTTTTCATACAGCATTTCTGATTCCTCTTCAAGTAACCAGACATATCCACTACACTTGTCGTACTGACATTCTTGGCAAGTATTGTTTATTCCTTGAAAAAGACAATCAAGAGATATATATAAGTCGTTTAATTTCTCTATCATTTCTTTATCTCCTTTCTAAAAATGAGCATCCTGAATCTTTATTAAGATAGTAGATTAAACCTCCTCCGCTGAAGATCTGATAACAACAAGTTAACAAATAACCACTTGGACAACTTCTGATTTTTTGTTTTAAACCATTTTTAAATCTTGATGAAGTAATCTTCCCTAAATTATAGTCGGGCTGACAAAATGCAATCTCTGAACAGGGATATACAAAACCATCATAAGAAATATACAAACTAGAAAAGTCTGCAGTACAATCTTCTTCTGGCTTACTATTTTTCGTGCTTTTAATTGCCATTCCTCTTAAGTATTCTTTTTTATTAGCAATAGAAAGCTGATTGGAGTTTCTTAAGGCGCGACCCCACATATTTATTTCAGAGATATGAATAGTTTCAATGCCCAATGATTTAAACAAGCTAATCGATTCTTCAAGATCATTAATGTTAAGAGCTGATACTGTAAAAAAAACTGATACGGGGAAATACTCTCTTAACATCTCTAGTGCTTGAATAGATTTTTTGAAACTTCCTACCCCTCGAATCGAATCATTAATTTCAGAAGTCGACCCATCAATACTTATTCCTATACTGGCTACTAGCCCAATTAACCTTTTAACTAATTTATGATTTATCAATACTCCGTTAGTTAAAAAATTAACTGCAATATCCTGCTTCTTGCACTCTTCTAAAAGCTTCCAAAAACCCTTAAAGCAAAGTGGCTCTCCACCGGTAATCATGATTCTTTCACATCCAAGAATTTTCATAGCTTTTACCGCTTTAACTATTTCTTGGATACTCAATTCCTCATCACAAGACATATTGCAATCACTAATACAATGTTTGCATAACAAATTACACTTTCTCGTAATTTCCCAATGCCATTCCTTAATCTTAAGATTCATATTGATTCCCTTCTGTTTTTAAAAACGGCGAGAACTAAATAATAATTCTCGCCGTATTTGTTAGCAAAATTTTATAGCTCCTATTAAGAAAAGTCTATCTAGGAACAACCTAATTTCTTGTTCACTAATATAGCGAGAGAAATGAAGCACCAGATTTTCCTCACTTGATTCTCCTCCAATAAGAAACTCTATTATCTCTTGAGCTTCTTTATTAATCTCAATTGTTTGATAGCGAGTAATAAGGTAATGCTCTTGATAACGTTTATTTAATTTAACGTATCTATCTAATTTAATAGATCTATAGCCATCAAAATGAGTTAGTAAGGGGTCTGATTTGGGGAAAAGAAGAGCTGGTTCTAATGATTTTGTTTTTCCTCTCACTGCATAATCAATAGAATAACCAGATGAAAAGCTACTATCAACCTTGCATCCACACAGACAGTCTTTTAATGCCACGCAGGAACAGCATGGTGTCGTAACCCATGAAAGATCACGAAATTTATTCAATTCTTTGTTTTTCCAAATTTGCTCTATCGGCCCTTCTATCACGTTACCATAAGATATTTCTGATTGGTTACAAGCCCTTACATCACCCTCTGGACTTACCGCACAAAAAGTAAAACCTGCTCCACAATTAGCAAACATATTCTCAGTTATCAATCTTTCATCAAGACAATAAGGAATTGCTGTTCCAAATCCTACTGGAATATTAAAATCATCTCTGGCCGCAATCATTTGCCCTAAAGCAATTCCGAATTGATCTGGACTGAGTTTGAGAGTGTCCGAATTTTTACTTCCAATTCCACCGTCTTCAAACCTGTCCACAAAAACACTTTCCATTCCTAATTTTTTAGCAACTTTTATCACATCATACATTTGATTAAAGTTCCAAGCGGTTAATACTGGAATACAACGAACATCTAATCCACGACTAACATAATATTTTGTAGTGGTAATTGCTTTTTTGTATCCCCCAACCATTTGAGTATGACGCTCATGAATTGCTTCAGTTCCATGGAAAGGAATTCCAATACAGGCAAGATTTTTAGAAATCCCCCTTAAACAAATCAATCCATTAGTCACAACAGTAACAGAAGACCTTTCAGATAGAAAATCTATATAACGGTTCAACTGTTCTACTCCAAGCAATGAAGGCTCCCCTCCGATTAAATAAACGTGAGGTACCCATGATTTGTGAATCGATTTAACAATCTTATCAACTTTTTTCTTGTTAAACTTATTTCCTCTTTTTGGATTGTAGCAAAAAACACAATTTCCATTACAAGAATAAGTAGTCTCGATATGTACAAGATGTGGTATGCTAGGAATATTTAAGTTATTATCCATCGGTTACTCTCCTTTTGAAATAAAAAGAATCGTTTGAAAAGAGTCATTTTTTGCTGAACGATTCTTTTTCAATACTCCACATTTCAAACATTTATAAACTATCGTATATACAGAACCTCCTCCTTTTAATTCAACTGATATTGGTTTCATTAACCCTAAACATTTATTCATTCTGTCGCCAGGATTAATATCAATATGTTTACTGTAAAGACAAAATGGACAATGATTTGTAAATCCATTGCCGATAATCTCTTTTCCACAATTGTCGCAAACAAAATTTTCCTTGCAAGAACTAAATTTCTTTGCCATCTGTATACCTCCTAATCCTTATTTAACTGTCAAAGTTCATTCAAAAAATATCATGCTTCATTTAACCATTAATTAAAACATTCGTCAACTGTTTTAATAGAATAAAAGAAAAAGCAGTTATCGTTATGATAACTGCTATGGTTTGTCGAGATAAAGAAGCATTACTATTAAACTAAACAATTCTCCTTTCTCTCCTATCCAATAATTGAGATTTCGATTTTATCTTTTGGTGCGTTTGCGTAACGAAACAAAAGATCCTCAACTCTTTGGAGTTGATCTTTTAGATGATCTTGGCCTGCGAAAGAAATGATTATTATTATGATATTCTTAGTATTCATAGTAATCATTGCTCTTT
>CAZSRD010000066.1:0-4618 GCA_964609455.1 uncultured Methanosarcinales archaeon | reverse complement strand
AGTGTTGGTAATGAGAATTGCACTGAGATTAGAAATATAACTATTGATGCAACTGTGCCATCATTTTCAAATAATCAAACAAATGTTTCTGCAACAACCTATCCACGCTCTGATGTTCAGATTAATTTGACTATAACAGATAGTGCAATTGACTTCTATAGATTAAGCCATAATGATACAAAAGATTATTCTTGGAGAAACGGAAGTATACAAGATGCTGGTGGCGTTACTTCTGTAAGTGCTATATTCAACTATTCAATAGGTAATATATCTTCATCAGGCGGAGTATTTGGATGGAAAGTATGGGCTAATGATACTACAGGAAATATTAATATTTCAGATATTTACACATTTGAAGTACAATCAAACACTGTTTCAAATATAACGAATATAATTTTGAATTCAACTTATGGGATTAATTGGACTTATACTACTGAGAATTTAAGTTGCTATGTAAATTCAACTGATGCAGAAGGAGATAATGTAGATTATATTGGCCAATGGTATAAAGATGGGTCTCTTTTATCTCCAAAAATTGTATGGAATGCAGCATATGATACTACTGATGATGGGGATTTTGCTGAGGGTGTTGTGGTAGATTCATCAGATAATGTTATTGTAACAGGTGCTTATTATGATGGTTCTGATTATATTGATCAAACTGTAAAGTATAACTCAAGTGGAAGCCAGTTGTGGAATACAAGCTTTAGAAGTGGAAGTGACAGTGTGATACTCTATGATGTTGCAGTTGATTCTGGTGATAATGTTATTGTGGTGGGGAAGTTAGATAGTGAATTGTTAATTGTCAAATACGATTCTTCTGGAAATCATTTATGGAATTTAACTAATAGTGGGTCACCTCAAGCAAATGGTGTGGCAATTGATTCTAGTGATAATATAATCACTGTTGGAAGAATGGGTGGATCAGATTATCGTTATCGCATATATAAATATAATTCTAATGGAGGATTGGTGGATAGTGCATCTGGACCTAACAATGATTATTGGGGGGGTTGGCGGGATGTTGCTGTAGATTCAATTGATAATGTATATATTGTTGGAAGTGGAGCAACGCTTTATAATCTTATTAAATTTGATTCTTCTTTGAATGAACAATGGAAAAACGCAGATGGTAGTGGGACCTGGTATGATGTTATAATAGATTCAAATAATAATGCAATTATAACTGGGTACAATGGGGATGATGCTTATATAGAGAAGTATGATTCTTCTGGAAGTTTTGTTTGGAGGGCAACGTATAGTGAAGGTATAAGTTGGAATTATGGTTATGGGATTGATGTAGATTCTGAAGATAATGTTATTGTAACAGGATCGTGGAGGAGCGCTGTTTATAAGTATTTTACTGTTAAGTATAATTCTACAGGTTCAGAGGTCTGGAGTAAAATTTATGATGCTGGTGGGACAGATATAGCCTATGCTGTTGCAGTTGATTCATTTGATGATATTATTGTTACAGGGGGAGCTAATGATGATTATCACACACTTAAGTATTCAGACAGATTTAAGTTAGATGACCAAACTCAAGGAAATATGGTGCTTGCAAATATTACTGATAGTGTAGATACTTCTGTTGATGAGACATGGTATTGCAAAGTAAAAACTTACGATGGATTGAGTTTCAGCAATTGGTCTTTGTCTACAATAATTACAATAATAAATCAAACTTTCCCAAGTATTAAGTTTGTTAATCGTACGCCTGCTAATAATACAAGACAAAAAGAAACTTATTTTGAAGTAAATATAAGTATAATTGAGGCTAAATTTGGCCAATCAACAATAGGTGAGGTTAAGTATAATTGGAATGGAAGTAACTTTACTTATTATAATGATAGTTTAGTGTTGATGATGAACTTTGATAATGTTTCGGAGTTAGGAGAAGATAATACTAAGGTTGTTGATGTTTCAAGATTACAGAGGAATAATGGAACTGTTTCTGGAGGAGTTACTATGAATTTAAGTGCAGGAAAATATGGTGGTGGGTTTGAGTTTGATGGAGTTTCTGGTTCGATTGATTTAGGAAAACCAGCTAGCTTAAATATAAATGGGAATATAACAATATCCGCATGGATAAAAAGAAAAACTCCTCCAAACATACTCCCAAGAATTGTGGATAGTTGGGATACTGGTGGTGGTGGTCAGGGATTCATATTACATATAGTTGATGCGGGTGATTTAGCTAAATTTTCTGTTGGTGGTAGTTCAGCTACATCTGATTTTGCTATACCTCATATGCAGTGGGTTCATTTAGTAGGGAACTGGAATGGTTCCCATATAAACTTATATGTTAATGGTTCATTAGTAAAATCTACAAGCTATGCAGGACCGATGGGGATTTCTACAAGAAATGTTGTAATTGGAAATATTGATATAGGTGGGAGAGAATTCAACGGAACAATAGACGAAGTAAGAATATGGAACAGAAGTTTATCTAAAGAAGAGGTTTATCAGCAGTATGTTGCTAATCTGAACAAATATGATGTGGATAAATGGTTGCTGTATGTAAATCAAAGTTATAATTCGACTAATGGATTAAGTGATGGAAGTTATACTTACCAAGGATGTGCTAAAGATACTGCTGAAAATGAGAATTGCACTGAAACGAGGCAGATTACAATTGATACTATTGGGCCTTGGATTAACTTTACTGCCCCTACACCCAGTAATGGAACTGTGCAATCGCAGACTTATTTCCCTGTTAATATTTCCATTAATGAGACTGGTTCTCCTCTGAAAGAAGTTAAGTATAATTGGAATGGAACTAATTTTACTCATTATAATGATTCTTTAGTTTTGATGTTTAATTTTGATAATGTTAGTAGTTTGGGTGAATGTACTATACGGAATCAGGCAAATTGTGTAAAAGATTTAAGTAAGTATGGAAATAATGGCACCCTAGGAAATTCTGGAGCGGGAACAGACCCAACGTGGGTTACTTCTGGGAAGTATGGTGGTGCGTTCCAGTTTGATGGAACCGATGATTCAATACAATTGACAAAAACAATGGACAGTAATGACACAACATTTACTGTATGGGTCTACTCTACAAGCACAAATTCACAAATTAACACTATATTCGCTAATGCATATAGCGGGTGTACAGCAGATTCTAATCATTATGGATATGATATTGTTGTCAATTCGTGGAATACGAATGATAGAAGGTTAATCGTAGAATATGGTGATGGTGTATCTGGTTGTAATGGGTTATCTTCTGATGTAAATGTAATGACTGTTAATACTTGGAAGTTTGTTGCAGTTTCATTTAATAGCACAAATTTAAGTCTTTATATTGATGGCAAAAAGGTTGCTGGTAGTGGGTATTCAAAACCACCATCACAGACTAATGCAATTTTAGGCCAGTTTCCTAGCGGCAGTCCTGCACCATACCCATATAAAGGTCTAATGGACGAAGTTCGCATCTGGAATAGAAGCTTATCTTCTCAAGAAGTTTATCAACAATACATTGCTAATTTGAATAAGTATGATGTTGATAAATGGTATTTATATGTAAATCAATCTAAGAATGCAACTACTGGATTAGAGGATGGAAGTTATACTTATATGGGTTGTGCTGCTGATAATTTAGGTAATGAGAATTGCACTGAAACGAGGCAGATTACAATTGATACTATTGGGCCTTGGATTAACTTTACTGCTCCTACTCCTTCGAATGGAACTGTACAATCACAGACTTATTTCCCTGTTAATATCTCTATAAATGAAACAGGTTCTGCTTTAAGAGAAGTTAAGTATAATTGGAATGGTAGTAACTTTACCTATTATAACGATAGTTTGGTTCTTATGATGAATTTTGATAATGTTAGTGCTTTGGGGGAGAATAATACACATGTTGTGGATGTTAGTAAATATGGTAATAATGGAACTGTTTATGTGAATAACAGTGATAAAAGTGATATGGGCCCAAATGTTACTGGTAGATATGGAAAAGCTTTTGAGTTTGATGGTTGGGATGATTATATCAATATTAGCAATGTTGGGCAATTACAAAGCTTTTCATATTCTGCATGGGTTAGCCCTAAAAATCTTGTTGGAAATAAGATGATAATACAAACTGAAAACGCACAGTTTAGAGTACAAAATGATGGGGTATATTTATCTATTTGGGGGGGAAGGAATGGAACTGCTAACACATATGAAAAATCAATTAGTTCTGTCATTAATGCAAATAGTTGGGCATATTTAACCCTTACTGTAAATTCTTCTAATTATGTTAGAGTATATAAAGATAGTAATTTGATATATAATGGGACTCCTGCAACTGGTGCTTCAGATTATCTGTATAATAATTCAAAAATAGGGGTAAGATATACTACTATACCCTATCTTGGAGAGTATTATTTTGATTATTTCAACGGCACAATAGATGAAGTAAGAATATGGAACAGAAGTTTAAGTAAAGAAGAAGTTTACCAGCAATATATTGCTAATTTGAATAAGTATGATGTTGATAAGTGGTATCTGTATGTTAATCAATCGAAGAATGCAACTAATGGTTTAGATGATGGAGTTTATACTTACCAGGGATGCGCTAAGGATATTTTAGGCAATGAGAATTGCACTGAGATTAGGACTTTAA
>CAZSRD010000065.1:0-4805 GCA_964609455.1 uncultured Methanosarcinales archaeon | reverse complement strand
AATGAGTGAATTTCGAAGAACCTCATAAACAACGATCCCCGTTTTTTGTTTAAGAATACCTCACCCCATTCTGCATCATCCAATACATCATTTGGATGTATAATAAGAATAACCATATTTGGTTTGTATTTGCTATAAAATTTTTTATAAGTATAAAACTCGTTATCAGTTCCGTAAGCAAAAACGCCCATCTTGAATATCTCAACATCATAATTCTGCCTTAATTTGCTTTCAAGCAAGTAAAGAAAAGTTTCATTGAATTCTACTCCCACACCATAAGTCTGTGAGTCCCCGATAGCCATAATACGGTACCCTTTTGTATTAAGGTTGTGTTCATAATCCCTAAAACCATCACTGTTTAAGTTTACTTGAACCTCAAAATCAGGTTCCTTAGCCAAATAACTAAAATTAGGTTTTAAAGAAAAATCAGTTATCTCGTCTCTTCTTACCAGCCCCTTTATTGCTCCTTGTGGCTTATCATAACCCACTAAGATTAATATAAGCTCGAATAAAAAGAAAAATAATAGTATGCATACCAAAAGTTCAATAAATTTAAGCAATAATCTTCTTTTCTTTATTTTAGTTGACATCTTTTTACCTTCTTATTTATTATTTCAAAACAAAGCATATATAAAGGGAGACAAAGCAGAACTCTGCCCAAATACAACCAAAATACCAACCAAAATAAGCATGATTATTATAGGCAATAACCACCATTTCTTAGTTTCCTTCATAAAGCTCCATAATTCAAGTAATAAAGGTTTATTTTTGCCCATCTTTTTCTATAGTAATCAGGTTGTTCTTTATTAATTTTTCGTAAATCAATTGTGCAGTAATTTGGTTCGCTATTGCTGTAGGATGCCCGTCTCCTTCAATCATAAGCAGTTCTTTACCCCCCAATCTTCCAAATTCTTCCATCTTTTCATAAACATTATCAACGACAAAAACATGCCTATGCTCAGCGGAAAAATCCTTCATTTTATCTCGAAAGCCCAGTTCTGATTCATGTTCTATATAGGGTACAAGGACCAGAGATTTGTTTTGATTGAGGAGCATAACAGCAAGTTCTTCTAATCTTTTTTTATCCTTCCCCCAAAGCTCTTCGTATCTTTCCTTCATTTCCTCTAAATCTCCAAACATTATCCACCTCATCCTCTCAAATCTTGGCTTCATAATTGCAATAAATGTGCTTTTTCTCAGGCAAACCCGGACCATGTTTTTCAGGTAATATCTTAAGTTCCATTTCCCTTCTTCCAGGGGCTGCCTTAAAAGGTCTTCTTCAATAGCCATTAGAATAACCAAATCAAAGTTGTAGCTAAACCCTTCTTCTTTATAAAAATTAACCATCTGAAAAATTCCATAGCCGGGTATTCCTGTATTTATCACTTCAAATTTTTTTTCCTGAGTATTAAGTAATTCCTGCAGCTGGAAAGGTAGTGTTTCATTATCACTTAACCCATAACCAAACATATAAGAGTCGCCGAGCATTAGAATCCTGAATGTTCCATCTTCTTTTTCAATTGAAAAGTTTTTTCCCCTCAATCCATTGGAATTTATATGCGCAAACTTATGATTAGGTATAGTAAAAGCTTCCTGATTTGGTTGTAGGCTCCATAAAGTAGGACCACCATAAGAATAAACCAGGTTATGCCCGTAGATCAGTCTTGACAAAGATTCAGCAATGCCGAAGAAGACCGTTATAGTAACTAACAATAGAAGTATGCCAATTAAAATATTATTGATTTTTTTCATTTCTTCCTTCCAAAAGTTATCCAATAACCTCCTTCCCTATGCGTTTTAATTATCCAGCTTAACTGCTTTAGCGCTCTGATTGGAAGATAAGGATAAACATGTTTAAGGCCATTCCAAACACCAGCTATCTCCAAATCACTTTCGTCAAACAAAGCCAGGGTTGGAACTGACTGCATGTATACTATATGGTGTTTCTTGAACCATCTCAGAACCTCTCCTACTGTGTGGGTTGTTTCATGAGGATGTTCGTATTGGTCATTCCACCATCCTCTTGCCCTTTCCTTGTCTTTTACATCTCCTATCTGTAGTTTTATGAAATAATCTTTTACCTTCTGATTATTTTTATATAGGGTCTTTGACAGTAATTTTCTTATTTTTAATGGTATCCTCCCAAATCTGTTGTATAATCCTATTGCTATGTAACCTCCTGGTTTTAACAGCTCTAGAATATTCTTAAAACTTGCATAGGCATCTGCAGTATGATGTAAAACCCCCAGGCAAAGCACATAATCAAATTTTATATTTATTTCTTTTATTTGATTTATATCAGTTATATCCACTTTTTTCAAATGTAGATTATTCAAGTTTAACTTCTCTTTAAGTTTTTTTGCCTTGTCTAAAGATGTGTCTGAGAAGTCTATTCCATAAACTAATTTATGGTTTAACGAAAGGTATGTTGACAACTGCCCGGTGCCTGTGCCTACATCTATAATGGAAGCATCCTGGGGTATGCTCCTATCCAATATTTCGGCAAAAGGATATGCAGATATTTTCAAATCTTCTTTAGAGTTGAATCTGTCTAATTCATAATCCGGAAAGGGTGTTTTGTTATAAAAGTTCTGAACCTTTTTGCCTGTTTCTTTCATTTTCAATCCTTAGCCACCTTCTCGCTATCCCACATATCCTTAGGATTATCCGCCCTTTTCACCAAAAACCTGCCAATTACCAAATAATCAATACCGGTGCCCATCATGCATTTATAAGCATCGGAAGGCTTGCAAACAATTGGCTCCCCCCGTATATTAAAAGAGGTATTGATCAGGATAGGCACCCCGCTTAGCTTCCCAAACTCCTTGATAACATCATAATAATTAGGGTTCTGCTCCCTCCTTATGCTTTGCAGTCTTCCAGAACCATCAACATGTGTTACAGCGGGAATCAATTTCCTCTTCTCCTCTTTTATAGGATAAACCATAAGCATAAAATCAGTAGGTAAGGGAATAGGGTTATCACATTCAAAATATTCCAAAGCATCCTCTTCGCAGATAACTGGCGCAAATGGCCTGAATTTCTCCCTATGCTTAACCTTCAAATTCAATATATCCTGCATTTTAGGGTTGCACGCATTAGACAATATGCTCCTGGAGCCCAAAGCCCTGGGCCCCCACTCCATCCTTCCCTGAAACCACCCTATTACATTATCCTCATAAATCAGTTTGGCTGTTTTATTAACCAACTCATTATCATCCTTAAAAGTGCTATATTTTATCTCATTCTTATCCAAAAATATTTTTACCTGCTCTGTTGAAAAACTAGGCCCTAAAAAAGAATCTTTTAGAACATATCGTCTTTCATTGCCTAAAACAACATTATAAACATAAAAAGCAGCTCCAATGCAGGTCCCCCCATCTCCAGGATCTGGCTGCAGCCATATATTCTTAAAAGGAGTATTCTTCAAAATCTTGCCGTTAGCAACGCTGTTAAGTCCAACCCCCCCGCCCATAACTAGATTATCGCATTTTACTTCCTTGTATAGATGGTTCAGAATTTTCATAAGCGCTTCCTCTGTTATCATCTGTAAAGCTGCCGCAATATCTTTATGTCTTTGTGTCAACTCTGACTCAGGATTCTTTATAGGGCCGTCCAATAACCTGCATAATTTCTTGCTAGGCATTGACGCTTTATAATGAAAAACAAAATAAGACATATCAAAATTAAAGCTTCCATCCCCCCTTATATCAATAACCTTCTTTAACTTAGTATAGTATGGGTTTTTTTCCTTATCCATAACCCCATATGGGCTTAACCCCATAACCTTGTATTCTGAATTATTCACCCTAAAACCAAGATAAGCAGTTATAGCCGAGTACAATAACCCAATAGAATGTGGGAATTTAATCTCCTTCTTAAGTTCAATATTATTGCCTCTTGCATACCCATATGCTGTTGTTGTCCATTCCCCGACCCCATCTATAGTCAATATAGCGGCTTCATCAAAAGGGCTTATCAAATAAGAAGCAGCATGAGCCATATGATGCTGCACAAAAAATACATCACCTTTATACTTCAATTTCTTCTTAATAGTCTTCGTAACCCTCAACTTAGAGTTTATCCAAGAAGGCAAAGCCTGAAAGAAAGTTGGAAAACTCCTGGGAAACATCTCTAAATGCTGGCATAATAACCTCTCAAATTTAAGAAGGGGTTTCTCATAAAACGCAATGTGATTTACCTCATTGATGGTTATACCTGCTTTTTTTAAACAAAACTTAATAGCATCTAAAGGAAAGTCTATATCATGCTTCTTCCTTGTAAATCTTTCCTCTGCAGCAGCAGCTATTAGGCTGCCGTCCTTTACTATGCAAGCAGATGAATCGTGGTAATAACACGAAATTCCTAAAATGTACATCATATCACCTAAAATTGCCTGTAATAATTTTCCACAGGCTCTTTACCTAAATTAAAGTCCTCCCAATAAGACTCTGCATCTTTCTTCTTAATATTCAAAAAGTGCTTTCCTAATAACTTAGCAACGATAGAAGTTAAAGCGACAGCTGTAAAATAAACCAAAAACAACAATATAAAATTTACGCCACTAGCCAACATATGCCCAAATTTTCTAAAACCTTTCAAAAAACCCTTAAAAAATGATTTTATTGGTGCCATTTTATAAAAATCTCCTCAACATAAAATAATAAACCAACGCCAAAAAGATAATTAAACCAGTAAAAAAACCTATTCTCTCTCCAAGTTTCTCGAACAGATTATTTTTTTCCCCCATTCTAAAGAAGAAACCAATCAATACTTTTTAAACCTTTCTATAGTTCAAACCACCT
>CAZSRD010000064.1:0-4937 GCA_964609455.1 uncultured Methanosarcinales archaeon | reverse complement strand
CTTATGAGGTTTATGTTAGAGATATGAAGGTGTGAACACATTTCAGGACATCACACTGTCAGGGCTAAAGACAAAGTTTTCTCTACAAGGGGATTATCCCAGTTTAAGCCTATGCTGCAAGTGCTTGTTTTTCCCGTTCCAATTTGGGAAACGGCAATAAGTTTATCTTTCTCTAGTTTTTTAATAACTTTCCACATACCTACCCTGCTCATTCCAGCCTCTTTCGCCAGAGAGGTTATAGTTTGCTTTATTGTAAACTCCTTCAGCAGGATTTTTAAGATTTTTGAGCTTGGTTTTTCTGTTTCCATTTAGTTAATAGTTATTAACAAATAGTTAATAGTATATTTAAACCTTTCCATTTTCTTTTCTCTATTTCATTATCACTTCATAGTAATAATAAATCGAAAAGTTTAAATATTAGTTATGGGTGTAGCTTTAGTATGACGCTAGAGTATAAGCTAGTTGGTGGAGAGAGGCCTGAAGGAGTAAGGCTTCCTGACAATAAAATAATGCCTATACCTGAATATCAAGCTCATGCAAGACGAGACTCCAGACTCCCAAGGCCAAAACAACTGCTTACAGACTATGCGGCTGATCATCAGGGCTATATTGATGAATTAGTGATAGACTCCAGAACACAGATTGGGAGCCATATAAGGGTTCGTGATGATCGTCAAATTATATGGGAAGAACTGACACCTTCACAATGGGCAGCAATAGTAGCAAAAAGCAATCGCGGGGAATATGTTGAATTCCTGCCCGGTGTTCCGTATATGCAGCTTTACAGGAAGAATCATGGGAATGGGGACAAAATAGTTCAAGTGAGTGGGGGAACTGGGAAGAAAAAGGGGAGAGGATTTTTTAGCATTAGTAGCCCTAAAGCATGGGTTGCAGGCGGGATTGCTTTGGCAGTTATATCATATGGAACTGTGAGGTATATAGTTCCTTCTGTAACTGGGCCTTCAGATGTTACTCCACAATATTACAGGCTTGATAAGTCAGAGATGATTAAATACTTCAATGCAAATTTTGAGGCTTTGGTTGAAGAAGGGGATAGTAATAAGATTAGCGAGTTTATAGAATGGGCAGACAGGCAAGAAGGCTTATCTGCTAAAGATAAGATAGAATTAGACAAGCTTAAGAAAAAAATAGAAGGGTCTAGAAAAAAATAAGGCTTTAGCAAGACGGGTAATTCAATGTATAAAAAACAAGATTCAATTGGACAGGGAATACCTGATTTAGGAACCAGGGTTTTTGAATTAGGAGTTCCTGCAAGGCGTATCATAACCCCTGATGAAGGCCTTGTAACTTCCAGGGCAATTAATCTTCAAACTATAAGGGATCTTGCTTATACTGCTAGAAAAATGGGAAGAGACCTTGTTTTTATTCAAGGAAACAGGGCTTATACTTTTGACTTGAAATCATATGATGATGATTTGACAATCAGAGCGTCAACTGCAGGTTCTGATGTTCCTACTGGTGTCCATATAATAGGAGGAAAGGACATGCCAGATATACCAAACTATACGCCTCCTAGCTTACTTATCCAAAGAGGAAGGTATGACAGAAGAGAATTAGCCAGAAGCGCTGTTGGAGCAAATTTTGTTGAGGCAGATGATATTGAAAGCGCTGTTGCAGAATATGAAAAGCAAGGAAAAGGTGTTTTAAAGGTAGGAGATAATGCTTATCTGGTTGATAATAAAGAAAAAATTGCAAGAGTTTTTGGAAACCATAAATCATTAGATGATTTCTTTGATGGTAATCCTTTACATCCTTTAAGGCTGGAGTATGGAGCTTCCAGGCATAGAGATGGAGAAGCAGCTGCTGCTTATGAGGGAAAATTAAAAAATGCTTATGATAGCGCAGGATTGCCTGTTGATTTCAAAACTTACAGGGCAGTTTCAGAATCAATAATGGACGGTGACTTTAATTCTGCCTTTTACTCTTTGATTGGAAATGTTTCTGCAAGCCCGTCATTAGCATTGCAGGGAGCTCAAATTTTAAAGCAAAGAAGCGAAATTGGAAAGTTTGCTTACGAAATGATTAAATCCCATTTTGGAGTTGAAGCAGCACGTCATCCTTTCAAATATTTTGCCCAAGGAAAAATAAGGGAAATTGACGGCAGAGTTGGAGATTATGCAAGAGAATTAGCCTCAAGATTAGGGTTAAGCCCAGAATTAGCTGTTCGGGGTGTTAATGGCGGAACATACAGTTTAAGGGATATTGCAATGTACATGCAAGGAGATTCTTCAGGATATAATGGCAAGCCCAGTTATGGCAGTAGATTAAAAAAAGGATTTACAATAATTGAATTATTGGTTGTGATTGCTATTATTGCTATATTGGCTGGAATGTTGCTGCCTGCTTTGGGAAAAGCTAGGGAAGAAGCCTGGAAAGCCCGATGCAAGAGTAATCTAAAGCAGATTGGAGCTGCTATGCAGATGTATAGTGACCATAATAATGGGTTTATGCCTCCTACACCCGACGATATATCCTCGGCTAAAATTTATGATATAAACCAAGGTCCAGTCGGGCTTGGGTTGTTAAAGCATTATTTAGGAGATAATTTGAATGTTTTGTTCTGCCCTAGCGCAAATTTTTATACAAGAGATGGTAATTTTGGATTGCAGAATTGGGGCACTAAAAATACTTTTGGCTCTTATCTCTATAAATCAGCTGTTGGCAGAGCTGAAGGCTATACAGAGCAGAATAAGGTTTATTTAGGAAATTATAAATTAGATAATAATAAATATCTTGTTATGGATTATAACCATAAATTTCCTTTGGGAAGATACAATCATGATGGAAGCTTTGTTCATGTCTTAGTTGGGGATTGCAATGCTGTTCTAACAATCCAGGATCCAGAGCATCAAGCTGCCCAGACAGAACTAAAAGATGTTTGGGCTTGGGCTGAAAGCCACTAATATTTCTTGATTATTTTCAAAAATCAAAAGATTTAAATACTATAATACATCATAGATACATTATTAAGTATGAATAAACATTTGAGATACATTATTAATGTATATAACACTAAAGTGTATTAAATAATACAAAAAAGTGGAAAAGCTTATATAATACTAGTAGGATAATACAAAAAAGTGTATTATTATGGAAATAAAAGAGGAGCACCTGGAAGAGACTGAGAAACAAAGGTATATTGATTTCCATAAAGAGGCATATAAGGAAGATATGCAATTATCAGAAAAACTGCTTAATGATTTTCCAAGGTGGTCAATCATATCAGGGTATTATGCAATGCATGATATTGCAAAGCTTTATCTCGGGAAAATACACCTTTTGAAGATAACAGGGGAGAATGTTCATGCTAAGACTTTAGCATTATTCGCAAAATATGTGAAGGCTGATGCCAAGAAAGCAGTTCAGCTTCTGGAAGAAGCGAAAAACAAGTATGATGCAATAATATCCTCACACCCAAGCGCCCTTATAGGCCTTTTAAGCAAGGGAAAGGAAGAGAGGGGCAAGGCGCAGTATTATTCAGGGGCAGACAAAAAGTCATCTTTTGAGCTATTAAAGGCAGCAAATTATTTTTCAGATAATTTTGTAAAGCCATTTATAGAGATAATTGAGGGGATGTTATGATGCTGCTGGACATATGCTTTGGAAGCAAGTCAGTATGGAGGGTTTTGATGCTGTATGGGGAATCCCCTGGCTCTGGCTTTACAAGGCAGGAGTTAAGGGAGCATACAAAATTAGGGAACAAGGCCTTGTCTTTTGCGCTTAAGAGGCTCGTAACTTTTGGGATATTATCCAAAAATAAGGATAGTTTTCCATTAGCTGTATATAAGCTGAACCTGGGAAATAAATATTCAGGGGACATCTTAAAGATGATCAAATCAGAAAAAAATGAGCTGAACAGCCTTCCTTATGGTTTTGGGCTGATAGCAAGGGAATTCTCAAGAAGAATAATTGATATTATTGATGTTAAAAATATCTATCTGTTTGGAAGCGTAGCGAAAAGGACTTACAGGGAAGATTCAGATATGGATTTTGCTGTTGTTCTGGATAAAAAAAATGCTAAATCAGATATGCTTATCAGCAAGATTGCTGAAGAGTTAAGCAGGAAATTCAAAAGGAAAATACAATATTTTATCTTAACTGAAGAGCAGATTAAGGATTCAGGAAAAAGGTCAAAGCTTACAGAGGAAATATTAAAAGACGGGATAAAGATAATATGAAAGTAGAAATAGATGATGTTGATGAGATAATAGAAAAAAAGGTTGATTCATATAGCACTTCTACTCGGATTATTATTCCAAAGAAATATGCCAATAGGCTTGTTAAAGTATTAATCTTATCTGAAGGGGGAAAGAAATGAGGAAATCATTATCAATTAGCTTATTTTTATTGATGTTTCTAATTAGTTTGTTAGCTGTAAATGCAGAAATTGCTGAGATTACTGTGGATCAAACAGCAACCTGTAGAGATGGGGACGTTGATGGTGGTAACACTATTGATTCTATTGATGATAACTTTCAAGTGGGGGATGATGGAGGTAATTATTGGAGGTCTTTTATTGACTTTAATACATCTGCAATTCCAGATGGCTCAACGATTAATTCGGTTAAATTGCAGCTAACAAGATATGGTGCAAATAATGTTGGAACAATAATTATTGTTGGATTAAATGCTTTAAGTACCACATTCTCAGGTGCAAATCTATTGACTGCTTGTGGTGGTGGAGCAGGAGGCTTGATTCAATATGCAACAGGAGTGACAATGAATGGAGCTGCCAATTCAAAAGCGAACGCAACTTTAAATGCTAATGCTACTAACAATTTATCTAATCAATTAACCAATGATTGGTTTAGTTTGTGTATGTATCAAGATGGAGATGATTTGATACTTGGTTCTCAAACAGATTTCCACACAAACGAATCATTAACTTTTGGATATATTCCAAGGCTGTTTGTTGA
>CAZSRD010000063.1:0-5095 GCA_964609455.1 uncultured Methanosarcinales archaeon | reverse complement strand
CCATACTTAAAGATCATGGGCATGCCCCTGATTCTAAGGTTTAACAGGAAAGAAAAGATAGAAACAGAAATAAGAATACCCTACAAAGAAGAGGCAAACATAGACATGACCAGCTTAGGCATATACGGAAGAATGGGCAATGAATGGGACTATATTGGGGGAAGCATAGATTCAGATAATAAGATTGTTGCAGTTAATTTAAGCGATATAAGCATATACATGGATGATAACAAGACAACAGTATTCGCAGTCATGGGCATTATAGATGAATATGGCATAAATTCTTCCCTGAAAAAGGTATATAACGGCACTACAAGAGACGCAATAATATTAGTGCATGGCTTAGCATCTTCTCCCCAGACATTTAACAAGATAATTGGAGATATAGAGCTGACTAACCAGCCATTCCAGGTCTGGGTATTCGGCTATAGCTCCCAAAAGACATTGGATGAGGTAAGCAAAGAATTCAGCGACCTGTTAGAAGCGCATGAAAGTGAATTTGACAAAGTCTACATAGCAGCCCACTCCCTTGGGGGCCTTATAGTGCAAAAAGCGCTCTCTGACAGCTACAAACTGCTCTATCCGTATATAAGCAAGGTCAAGAAAACAATATTAGTAGGGGTGCCTAATGAAGGCTCTGTGTTCGTAAACACTTATGAAAAACTGTATAGGGCGCTTATCAACAGCGCCGCTAAGTACAATAATATATTTAATGTTAACAGCAGGTTGGTGGATACATTAAAAACAGGATTGATAGTGTCAAGGGTGCCTTCTATCAGCTATTATGTGATTGCTGGCACAAACCCATATGAGCTGGGGATGATTTCTAAGTTAAATCAGGTTAACGAAACAAATGATGGAATTATAACGACGAAATCTGCGCAGCATGTTGGTGATTCTTACATAAACGACAGGTGCTCTGACTATTGGGATGTTCATGTTACTCACACAGAGCTTATAGATGATGATTTATCCAGAAAGTTGATTGAAAGGATAGTTTCAAAAGAAATCCTAGGAACAGACAACAGCAACTTAGCAGGGTATAACCAATACTTTGAAATTAAGATAGGCAACTGCAACAGTGAAGATAAATACATCGTTGTAGGGATAGAAATACCCAAGGAAGAGGTAGAGGATGAAACCCTCTGCTTATGCGGCAATGGAGTATGTGGGGGGGGAGAGACAGAATTGAACTGTCCAGTGGATTGTGCTGAAAAGTTTGGTGCTAAAGGAGTAAATTGGATAGCATTAATATTAATTGTATTAGTGGCTGCTGCTTCAATAGGATATTTATTATTCAGAAGAAAAAAATAAAGTGGCGGTGGCGTGATTTGAACTCGCGACCTAAATCCATGCATCATCTGCATTCTAGATGGCCCAATTAGAGCTGATATCATCAGCCAAAGCTTCATCACTCAAATATATGAGTCTAGCGCTCTAACCAAGCTGAGCTACACCGCCATTAATAGAAGAGAACAAATGAATCCTATAAAAACTTTTCTGAAAAGAAAAGGTTTTGGAATTTTGAAGAAATTACAAAAAGCTTTTTATCTTTTCCTTAAACTCATCAATCTCCTTATCTTTATACTTCCTAGGCCTCCAATTTAAATCTATTCCATCTCCCTTGAACCTAGGAATAATATGAACATGTGCATGGTTAACAAGCTGCCCTGCTAGCTTACCATTATTCATTAGTATGTTGAACCCTTCATTAGCTAATGCAGAGTGCATAGCTCTTGCTATTTTCTTAGCCTTAATCATCAAATCATTTAAGCATTCATCAGGCATGTCTAACAAAGTTTCATAATGATTCTTTGTAATAATCAAAGCGTGCCCTTTATTAGCAGGCGCAATATCTAAAAAACTCAAAACACAATCATCCTCAAAAAGCTTAGAGCATGGAATCTCTCCTTTAACAATCTTGCAGAAGATGCATTTATCATCCAATTTCAAATCCTTTTTTTCCATTTGAACTTGCATTTTATCACCTTTAATTTAATGATTTGGATTATGGACCGACCGAGATTTGAACTCGGAATCACTCGGCTGCCAGCCGAGTATTCTAACCAGATTAAACTATCGGCCCATTAAAAAATAAGAACTGCAAAACTATATATAAACATTATGATTCGAGCTTAGCGAGAAGCATAATGTGTTAGAAAAATGTAATTTTTCTAAGATCTTACTTTACAGCTAGCTTAATATCCCCTTCCTGAACTGTTTTTCTACCGCTATGCTTAGCTATCTGCACAGCTTTGGAAGCAATCTCCTCAGCATAAGAGGCTAAAACCTCTGCAAATGCATCTGTTGCAGGCTGAGAAACCCTTTTAGAGCCAGCATTGAACAAGATTCTGGCAACTGGAGCCTTTGGTATAATAGATATCTGTCTCATTTGCACCCCTGATTAAAAAATATCCCCTTTAGTCTTTGTAATAGCCTTATTTTATGACAACTGCTTTATATATTTTTCGGTATATAATATGATCTTAACAACAAATTTTATAAATCTAAAAATTCTTTAAATTTTTAGGCCATAAAATTACAAAGCAATTTTATACATTTCAAACTTTGTTTGAATATTATAAAAACGAAGTTTTTATAAAGTATGGAGCTTCAATCTATTAATTATGGATTCAACAATAAGGAAATATGCATTGCAAAACGCAGTAAAATTTAATGGAAAAGCAAATCCTGGAGCAGTAATAGGCAAGATTCTAGGGGAAAAGCCAGAATTAAAAAAAGATATCCCAAAAATAGCTAAAAAAGTTAATGAGATAATAAGGGAAATAAGTAAGTTATCAGTAGAGCGGCAAAAAGAACTGTTAGAAAAAGAAGCTCCTGAGTTATTAGTTGAAAAAAAGCATGAAAAAAAGGAAAGGATATTGCCAGAATTAGAAAACCCGAAGAATGTTGTAATGCGCTTTGAGCCATCCCCTTCAGGCCCGTTGCATATAGGCCATGCATACGTTTTAAGTCTAAACTCAGAATATTGCAGAAAATACAATGGAAAGCTGATTCTAAGAATAGGCGATACAAACCCCGAAAATATATACCCTCCTGCTTACGATTTAATAGAGAATAATGCAAAATGGGTTACAAAAAACAACATAAAACAAGTAATTATTCAGTCAGATAGGTTAGAAATATACTACAAATACATGGAAAAACTTATAGGCATAGAAAAAGCATACATCTGTACCTGCAATCCAGAAAAATACAAAGAACTAATCCTAAAGCAAGAACCATGCCCTTGCAGGGATCTGCCAAAAGAGGAACAGCTAAAAAGATGGAAAAAGATGTTCAAAGGCTATGAACAAGGAGAAGCTGTCGTAAGAATTAAAACAGATTTACAAAATAAAAACCCTGCCATGAGAGACTTCCCTGTTTTCAGAATTAACGAAACAGAGCATACAAAACAAAAAAAGAAATATAGGGTATGGCCATTAATGAACATGGCAGTAACTGTAGATGATATAGAAACAAAAGTAACCCATGTAATACGGGCAAAAGACCATCAAGACAATGCAATGCGCCAGAAATTCGTTTATGATTATCTAAAAAAACCATTCCCCCAAGCAATCTTCGTAGGAAGAATCAACTTCGAATGTATGCCGGTAAGCTGCTCAAAAACAAGGCCAAAAATAGAAGATGGAACCTACTCAGGGTGGGACGACATAAGACTGCCTTTTTTAGACGCTCTAAAAAGAAGAGGCTATCAGCCAGAAGCCTTAATAAATTATTCAATAGATGTCGGAATAAGCCTGAATGACAAGACCGTAACAAAAGAAGAATTCTTTAAAACAATAAATGCCTTCAACAAAGACATAATCGACAAAGAAGCTTACCGTTACTTCTTTATATGGGAACCGAAGGAAATAAAAATAGAGAATGCTCCTGAACAGGATATTGAACTAGACCTGCAACCGGACAACAAAAAGGGAGGGAGGAAATTCAAAACCAAAGACAAATTCTATATTACAGAAGATGATTTTAAAAGTATAAGGGGGGGCAAGATATGCAGGCTAATGGATTGTCTAAATTTTGTTAAAAAGGGAAACAAACTGCTTTTCGATTCCTTGGATTATGAAAATTTCAAAAACAATGGAGAAAAGATAATTCATTGGCTTCCAAAAGAAGATAATGTCAAAATAGAAGTCCTGACAGAAGAAAATAAAATAGTAAAAGGTCTAGGTGAAAAGGGCTTAAAGAACATAAAAGAAGGAAGTATAGTTCAATTAGAAAGATTCGGTTTTTGCAGGTTGGATAAAAAAGACAAAGATAAACTAAAATTTTGGTATACCCATAAATGAGGAAAATTTTGAGGTGGAAAAAATGGCAAAATCAGTAATAGTAAGGTCAAACATAAAGGAATATGCAAAATTCAACGATAAACCGCTAAATGTATCGACAGATTTCTATGAAAAGCTAGAGCAAAAAGTCATTGCAGCAATAAAAGAAGCTTGCAAAAGAGCAAAAGAAAATTCAAGAAATACAGTCATGGCTAAGGATGTTTAAGCCAATCTTAATTTTATATCATTAATCTTTCCTTCAATTCTGCTTACATCCGCGCCTTTATTTTTTAATGATCTAGACGTAGCTTCAAGCTCTCTTAGCTTATCCCTCAATAAAGAAATATTCTCTCTCTTCTTTGTCTTTGCCCTTATCTTACTCTCCAACTCATTAATCCTTCTCTCTCTAGCTGTTTTAATATTGATATAATCATTCAATCTCCTGCTAATGCCATTTATTGAAGCATTTATCTGTGCTATCCTCTCTCTATTGTCCATAACATTCCTCATCAATTCTTTTGAAGCTGAACTTTCCCCTTGTTGAGCGCCAAGTAATCTTCTCTCAGTCTCCAAAACCATAGTCATCTTATTATTCAGTTCTTCCAGCTCTGTATCCATCTCCTTTTTCTTAGAAGAAAACTTCTTTAATCTTTGAATCTGTCTTTGTAAATCAGATCTGGCTTCTTCTCTATCCTTATGTTTCTTAGCTATGATACAAACATTTCTTACAAAACTCTTCAGCCTTCTAGGATCTAGTTTTTGAGAACTATCCATTCTATTATCTCTTAAAAAATCCCCCAAAACCC
>CAZSRD010000062.1:0-5448 GCA_964609455.1 uncultured Methanosarcinales archaeon | reverse complement strand
GCTTTGCACGAGATTATAAAATCGAAGATTTTATATATAACTATACCTTATAATGGACTAGATTTAGAATGAGCACTATAAAAAAGGGTGTTTTACTGTTAATAGCAATAGTTCTTCTTTCAATTAGTGTTTATGCTGATAATTTTGATGTTGAATTCGAAGCAGTAGACAACGCAATAACATTTGGCCAACTAGCTGAATTCAAGCTAACAGTAACAAACAACCTAAATACCAAAGAAACGTTTAAAGTGAAAACTTTAGACTACCCATTATGGGAAATTACAACAGAGCCATTGCTTAATCCTATTCAATTCTCTGTAGAGCCAAACAAGAAAAGAGAAATAACCCTATTCCTCAATCCTTTGCATATCTCCAACTATGGTGTTTTTGATGTGAGTGTAATAATTGAGATGGTAAGTAAAAAGGAAAAAGTAACAAACCCAGTAAGAGTTAACTTGGTATCACCAGAAGCAGGAACATATGTAGAAACAGTGATAGCAACAATTTCGATGGATGACCAAGTAGACCCTACAAAAGACATTACAATTAAAATAAGCCTAAACAATCAGAATATAATAGAATACCCTAAATTGCTCATAACTTTAGAGAGTAAGCTTATCCAAGAAGAAGTCCAGGAAAGTTTAGGAAAAAAAGGAAAAAAGACAATAACATTAACAAAAAGAATTAGTCCTCAAACACTGCCCCAAGAAGACACCCTGATAGTGAAAGTAATTTCAAATAATAAAACATTAGACACTAAAGTTAAGAAAATAGAAGTAATTGAGAAAAAAGAGCTGTCAAAACATGAAAATGTTAAAAATGGCTTCCTAAAGGTTGAAAATGATATAACGCTGAATAATATAGGAAACGTAAGATACACAGACAGCATTAAACTAGAATCTTCTTTTATTCAAACACTGTTTACTTCCTCAAAACCAAAAGGAAAGTTCATAAAAGAAGAAGGTCAACGTTATTTGGTTGTTCCTCTTGATATACCTCCTGGTGAAAGTACTGTAGTAACCATAACTAAAAACTACATAACCTTGCTTGTAATTGTCCTTTTATTGGCAGTTATTATAATACTTTACTATATATTAAGAAGCCCATTAACAATAAAGAAAACAGCTGCAAATATTGGATATAAAGAAGGTGGAGTATCTGAACTAAAAGTAGTATTAACAGTAGTTAATAGAAGCAAAAATAAGCTTAGAGAAATTGAAGTTATAGACAGAATACCCAATATAGCAGATATAGAAAAAGGGCTTACTATAGGCACATTACACCCCAGTAAGATCTTAAAGCACGAAAAGAAAGGCACAATAATCAAATGGATAGTAGATGAGCTTGATGCAGGCGATGAAAGGGTTATTACTTACAAGATCAAATCCCATCTTTCAATACTAGGTGAATTTAGTTTAACCCAGGCAATTGCAAAGTTCACTTTCCAAGGTAAGGAAGTAATCACTCACTCCAACAGCCTTGGAATTAGCAAGTAGAATTCTAAAGATTTATAAACAAAAATATAATTCTATATATTATGCCACGGTGGCACAACCTGGTACATGGAACAAATCCAGCCAAATGCGCAAGCCTGGAAAGCTTGTTTCCGAAAGGATCTCCCGGTTCAAAAGCTGAAAAGCAGCATGAAAGTCCGGGCCGTGGCGTGGGTGAAGCCATAAATTGGCTTCGCCAATTTAATTCCGCCCCCATGGTGTAGTCCGGCAAGCATAGGGCCTTCTCGAGGCTCTGACATGGGTTCAAATCCCGTTGGGGGCATTCTTCTAGTTTTTTAGTTGGTAGGGGTAGTGCGTAGTGCCGCTAACTACAAACCGCTTACCAAGGAACTAATCGTGAGAAGGACACAAGGGGCGGATTTTCAATAAAAAACAAAAGTTTTATATATAACCTATATTTAGTATCAATTGGTACTATCAGTAGTATAATAAAAAATGCTAACCAACACACAAGAAGAGATAATCGCTTTTTTATTAGGCCATCCCGGAGAACAAATTTCTATTCGGGGAATTGCTAAGAGGCTAAAAAAATCCTATACATTAGTTTATAATAATCTCTCTAAATTAGAAAAAAAAGAAATTATAATCAAGAATAGCGTACCTCCTGCTCAAATTGTCTCATTAAACGAGTTTACACCGATAGAAATACTAATTGGTATAGAACTTAAAAGAAAAAAGGAATTTTTAAAGAAATACCCTTGGTTACAAGTAATGCTTAATGATGTTTTATCAAGTACCGGGAACCTATTTTTTATTCTGGTGGTTTTTGGCTCTTATGCTAAGGAAAAACAAACAAAAAATTCTGATATTGACTTATTGATCATTGTGCAGGACAAAAAGAATATAAATGAGGTAGACAATGCTATAAGCAGAGCTTACACTAGGGTTAAAAAAGGGGTGAACTTTGTTGATGTAAGTGATTTTAAAGAAATGATTAAAAATACCAATGAATTAAATATTGGAAATGAGGCAAAAAAACACCATATTATCTTGCACGGAGTAGAAATGTATTATAAATTGATAAGATGAAAGACATAATAAAAGAGAAAATTGAAATTGCTGAAAAAAGAATGTTAGAACTTACCAATTCAGGTGATCTAAAAAAGCTCTCTGAAAAAGAGAAACATCAAATAAGCAGTTTTTATGAAGAAAAAAGTAAGAATAGGCTGCAAACAGCAAAGATTATCTATAATGCTTCAAAAAGCCTTGATAAAGGGGGAATTAACGAACAATACAAAGATTATGGGGAAGTTGTAGCTGCAGCCTATTACTCTATGTATTATATTGTTCATGCATTTTTAGCATTAAACTATAAAACCAAACTTAGAGAAGGTTTAAGGGGGGTTCATGCAATAACTGGGCACATAATACTTTATTATCTTGTTAAAACCAAAAAATTGGCAAAGCATCTTTATGAAGAATATTTGAAGGCCTATGAAACCACTGCTCAAATCCAAAAATTAAGCGTAGAAAATTTCCAAAAAAAAGCCTTTGAATATGCAAAACAATATGATAAAAGCCGTACTGCAAGAGAAATATTTACATATAATGTTACTCCAAGTGTAGAAGAGTTCCATGCAAAGCAAGCAATTAATGCTGCAGAAGAGTTTATAAATACTATAAAGCAAGTGATGATCCAAAAATAAAAAACATACGAGGTGGTTAACATCGGTTCAAAACATGGATTCACTGCCGTCAAAAGCGGAAACGGAAAATTTCTTCAAAATTTTCCTAGTCGAGCAAAATCTAACGATTTTGTCGACAACCAAAAACCACTAACCACCGACCACAAACCAACTGGACATGGGTTCAAATCCCGTTGGGGGCATCCTCTTCATTTATTGTTATGGCATTGCGTCAGCCTTTGGAGGTGTCGGAACCGTAGGTTCTGACGTGGAAATCCCGTTGGGGGCATTATTCTTTCTTTATAATCACATAACTAATATCATCAGTTGGTTTAGCAAATCGAAATATGTCTCGTTTTATACTATCAGATATCTCTTTAGCAGAAAGATGTTTGGCTGCCCTAATAACGCTCTCCAATCTCCCTGGAAAATAAGGTTCTTCCCCATTTTTATGTTCAGAAAGGCCATCAGTATACAAGATAAGTATATCCCCAGAACCAATAAGTTCAATCTTATTAACAGAATTACCGCCAGTATCCACTTTTTTATTTCCAACATTAACATAGCCGGAATTGCCTTCTGATAACCAAGTGCCTAATGGAGGAAACCCGCTCATTTTTTTAGGATCGATATCCACAATCTTATCATAAAGATTTGAAAATACAACTGGTACAGGATGGGCAGCTGATATAAATTTGAAAGTGCCGCTTTCTGATATTTCCCCATAAAGCATAGTTATAAATTTATCAACAGCTGAAGAATGGTAAAACCTATTGCTGATATCATGAAACAATTCTGGTGTAATCTCCCCATGCATTTTGAGTTCATATCCTGCACCCACAAGAAAAGCTTGATGCAGCATTGCACACATTGCTGCATCTGTAATACGATGGCCAGAAGCATCAGCAATAAGTATGCCTGCTCTCCTTTTATTAACCTCTAACATACGGGCAATGTCCCTTTGGCCAGCATTCCGTCTTTCTGAGATCATGGCATCTAAATTATACCTTTGCTTAAAATCTACATAAGTTATGTGGTCACCACCTATCATCCCAGTTAGTGGGATAACTTCTCCATAAACATCAATACCTTCCAACTTAGGGATTTCTCCTGACAAAGGCATGAGATGAACTGCAATATGCTCAAAATTCTTTAGCTCTTCAGCTAACTCACTCGAACTTTCTTCTAGTCTCTTAACCAATTCACTAAGTGATTCACTCATTTTAATTCCTCGAGAATTATACTTGTTGAAAGTATGTATCTCTTTAAAAAGCTTACTAATCCAAAATCACTGTATAGCGAAGTGACATGTGTCACCAGCACTAAAACAGTTTATGAAATGCAAAATAAACTTCTGCTGGAGCCTTATTATCTAAGCTACTATGCGGCCTAAAATGATTATACCTCATTCTAAACTGCTCTAAATCATTATTACAGAACTCCATTTCTTCATCCATAGTCTTAAACAGCCTTTCTACCTTGCCATTGGTTGTAGGGCTATGTATTTTAGTCCTAATATGTTTTATCCCCTTTCTTTTGCACCACCTATCAAATCTGCTATGCTTGCTATTCAAACCATAAGCTCCACCATTGTCAGTTAGAATTTGCTTAGGCTTGCCATGTTTCTTGATAAGCTTATCAAGAATATGTGTAACAACATCTGTTGTGACACGATTTAGCTTTACTAGAGTAAGGCTATACCTTGAGCAATCATCCAGTACGGATAAGGTATAGCAATTTAATTTATCCTGCTCATCTGTGTGATCAATCTGCCATAGGCTATTAGGGTGATTTCTTTGCCACCTTATCCATTTCTTCTGTTTTCCCTTGCTGCCATTATCTCTAAGTAGATTATGCTTACAAAGGATTTTATCCATTGTTCGTGGAGAGATTCCTATGTGCTTCAAGTGTAAAGCCATCTTTTCGGATCCCCATCCAGTTTTCCCTCTAAAGGATACTACTTCTTTTTCAACTTCATCATTCACCTTTTTGTGGATTGTATGGGGTCTCTTAGATTGGTCTAACAAATTCCAGTTCCCAGAATCAAGACGTTTAATCCACCTTTTTAGGGTCCTTATTGTAATTTCAAATCCATACTTTGCTTTTAGAATTCTCCTGCATTGGTTATAAGAAAACCCTTTGTTTTTTAGTTTAAAGAACTCTCTACGTATCTCTTCTTTCTTCATTAGTACCACCCAAATTCAGAAAGAACAACTAAATTTTAAGGGTGGTGACATATGTCCCTACGGAACACACTAATCCAAAATCACCAACTAGCAGCGATATTTACACAAAATTTATATACTTTT
>CAZSRD010000061.1:0-5687 GCA_964609455.1 uncultured Methanosarcinales archaeon | reverse complement strand
TAATAATCTACACCAGTTCCATCTGTTATAGTCAAATTCAACTGAACATCTGTACCATTGTAAGGTGTTGTTGCTGTAACATTTGTTCTGTTGCCTGAGAAAGAAGGAACAGCTGTATCAACAGTAACAATTCTTTCTTCTGTTTGATTCGAATTTCCAGCAGTATCAGAAACAAATGCTTGGTATGTATAAATTCCCTCATCTAATCCATCAGTAGCATTCAATGATTGATTCACATACAAACTCCAGTTTTCTAAATCATATTTCTTTAAGTTTGAAGCATACTTTTGGTAGATTTCATCTGCAGAAAGAGCCCTGTTCCAAATTCTGAGTTCGTCTATTTTTCCGTCAAAACATCTCGCATTACCTACATTATTCCCTATAAATAAGCTTTGAGCAGAATTATCAACAATGCTTACACCATTTGTTGTAACAGAATAAGAAACCTCAACCCCATTAACATAAATATGAACATTAGAAGCGGTTGTAGAGCCATCCCAAGTCATTGCAACATGCTGCCAAGTTCCAAGAGTAATCGAGTTATCTGCACTCTCCCTTCTCAGGTCTGTTGAACCATCAACTATCATATAGATTCTGTTAGTGTCTTTAAGCACAAAAACAGGACCTTGTGTTCCTCCACCCCTATCAACTATTCTCCCGTAGCCATTCTGACCAATTGTATCAGGGTTAATCCAAGCAGAAATTGTTACCGGGTTATTTTCAGTAAAAACTTTGTCATTACATGTTCCAGCATCAACATAATCCCCGCTCCCATCAAAAGTATAACAATTACCATACTTACAATCAGTATCATTAACCTGTGCACCAGTAACAGTTCCATCATTTCCTGAAGAAGATAAATCAGCAACATTAGTATTACTCTCTCCAAGAGCACTCTCATTATCAAAATTATACATCAAAACCAAACTATCATTATAATAACTATAATTAGTTCCATTCCAATTATAGGTTAACTCATCTAATTTTGATTCAATTACACTCACATTTATTTCTACATTTGTATTTATAGTATAAGTATTGTTAACAGGCGTAGGTGAAGTAAAGTTAATTCCAGGATTAGAAGTATCCCCTTCAGCTACTTTGAAAGTTGTGAAATGACTTACATTAAAGATAAATATGTTTCCAGAATAGCTTAAGTTATAACAAGTTGGAGCATCACAACTTACAAAGCTTCCATCATCCTCATAATCAACCTGAACTACTGGATCTATATAGGTTATTCCTGTTAATGTTATATTAGCCGAAGTATTAAACCCTTTATCCTTAGTACTATTCACAAACACATTATTAGAGCTAATTGAAATAACATCAGATAAATTACTTCCAAAAGCAAATAACGAAGTATTTAAGAAAAGAAGCTTTCCATTAGTGTTTTCGATTTCTAAAGAATTGTTGATTAAACCATATTCTTTAACACTAGAGTTATAGATATAGTAATCAAATGGAGCACCTTCTATTGTATTGTTGATAAAAGAATTATCATCTGATGAAGTGATATTGAAAGCAGCTAAAGTTGAATTAGATATTGTTAAGTTAAAGAATCTGTTATTTGTTGAACTGCTATCAACTAAGACAGCATGCTTTGATGAATTGATTAGGTTAATTGATGTAAAGTTATTGTTGTCTGAACTAGAAGTAAGGTATATCCCATAAAGAGTATTTGAATTTACTATGCTGTTTGAGATGTTGTTGTTTGAACTTCCAGAAAGATACACACCAAATTGTGAATTATTATTGGCAGTTATTGATGTTAATGTATTATTATTCGTAGTTGTAAGATATATACCGCTATTTGAGTTATTATTCGCAGTTATGGATGTTAAAATGTTGTTGTTTGAACCTGTGATATACACCCCAGAGTCAGTGTTATCATTTGTAGTTATATTTGTCAAGATATTGTTATCTGAGAGTGCATCGAGTTTCACACCCCAATAGTTATTATTCGCAATTATGTTTGTTAATGTGTTGTTCTTTGAGTTTACATAAAGATACAAAGACCAATAACTATCAATCAAAGTTATTGATGTTAAATTATTGTTTGAACTTGAGACGAGATACACCCCCGCATCGTTGGTACTCCCCACAGATATATTATTAATCAAAGACTGATTAGTTCTTAAAAAATAAACAGCATCCCAGAAGTCAGTAATATTCAAGAAATTCTTTATTGTAATATTCAATCTCCCAGTTGCAATAATACCATAATCCATTCCAGAATCATCTCCATCTATAGTATATCCTGCTCCATCCAGAGTTATATTATTTGCAGTAATATTAAAGCAGGTTCCTGTCGTATTCAAATCTGTATTCATTGTACAGCTTTCAGTAACATCATCTCCACATACAAAAGTTGTTGTTGCTCCTACACAGCCAGGAGTTTCTCCTGCAACATATTCCCACCCCAATCTTGGATAATCGTTTCCATCATCAATATACCAAGTTTCTCCTGCCCAATCCCCAATTGCTGCAATATCCCAAGTTGAAAATGTAGTAATATCCATAAGGTCTGCAGTTGTCTTTCCTGTTCCGCCTGCTGTTGATGCTAATACAGAAGTTTCATTATTCCAGAAAACATCAGCAGGTATAAATGCTCCTGCATCTCCTACTAATGGTTCCTGTTCAACTGCTGAAACATATCCAGTACTATAAGAACGTTCTATTATTGAAGGGTTTACCCCTGTCCAAATCCCGCATATTCCCCCACCATCATATGCTCCTGTAACATTTCCATGATTATAAGAATTATTTATTGTGGCTTCACTACAACTCCCAACTAAACCTCCAGTATCATAAGCATCAGTAACTGTTCCAGTATTAAAAGAATTTGAGATTGTCCCCTGATATAAATGCCCAACTAAACCCCCTGCATACTCATCTGCATTTGTATCTACATTTCCTGTATTATAACAATTTGTCATAGTTGCAGTGAAATCACCTGCTATGCCTCCTGCATAAACAGTACTCCCTGCATTTGCATAAATTGTTCCTGTATTTGAAGAATTTATAATATCTGCTCCGCCCTGACCTACTATGCCACCCGCATAAGTCCCTCCTGTAATTGAACCTTCAAAAGAACAATTAAGTATATAATGTCCTGCTCCTGGAAGATAATCCCCCCCTATCCCGCCAACATATGATGTCCCGTCTATTGTTCCATTAACATGACAATTAATAACATTTCCTGAATCAAAGGGTCCTCCACTTATTCCAACTATCCCCCCTGTATAAGAACTACCACCAGAAATACTAATATTTTGGAGATTAACATTAGAAATTACTCCCGGGTTCATCATTGCACCAAATAATCCAGAATATGCTTCACTTGATTGTACAATATCAGAAATTGTATAACCTTGCCCATCAAAAGTTCCTGCAAAATAATCAGTTACTGGGTCCTGTCCAATTGATTCCCAAGCATCACCAAATCCAGCATAATCTCCTGAAGCAGAAGATAAATCATTCATAAGAGTATAATTTAAAGTTAGTCCATCTCTTGTCGCATTCAACTCTGTCCAGCTTGTTATCTGACAAGGATCCCCACTTGTTCCGCTTCCAGACATTCCTCCCGGGCATGTAGGATCTACAATATAATCAAACTCAACATTACCATTAACCTTTAAGTCAAATGTATCATAGCTGTTTGAATTTCCGCTCCAGACAGCTTTGCCATCATTTCTTTTCACTAATACAATATCATTTGAAACGTCAACATCATAGATTTTGCCGTTATACTCTTCTTTTTCAATCGAAATAACATTTACAGGATTATTATCAGAATCTAAGAAATAAAGCTCCTCTCCACCTAAATAGCTTGAATAAACATCTGTAATTAATTGCAATTCAAACTCATTTTCGAAAGATTTATATATATCCACACATTTGTGTTTATTACTACAATTGTGAGGTGTATTAACTATGAAACGATTTACAGTTTCAGTATCCAGGGAATTTAAGGAAAAATTAGATATGCATCCTGACATTAACTGGCCAGAGGTTATGAAAGAAGGCATGAGGAAAAGGCTTGAAGTATTGGAAAAACTGCATTCAAAGGGGGTGTTATAGATGCCAAGCTTAATAACTGCAATGGATGATAAGTTTAAAGAAAGGCTGGATTTGTTTCCTTGGGTAAACTGGTCTGAAGTGGCAAGAGAAGAATCTCTTAAAAGGGTTCTATTTGAGAAGTATGTTAGAACTGGCATGCTATCTGATGAAGAATGGGCAGTTTGTGAAAAGATGGATTGGATACCTGGAGATTGGCTTCCATTAAAAGAAGAGTTTATTGAAAAATTAAAAAAGGCTAAAAATAAACCTTCTGGTAAATCCATGACTGTAGATGAGTTTAACAAGTGGTGCGAATCATTATGAAGGTTGACACCGCAAACATCGCTAAAATTATGCAAAAGCTCAAAGCCAAAGATTATTCCCTCTTCATCGCTCTCCAAAAGAAGATTGCACAAATTGGCGCTCTGGATATGATTGCTGTTGAGCATCTCAAGAACCTCAGGCATGATTCCAGCTACCTTAAAAGAGTTCAGATTGGATGTTTTGTCCTTGTTTTCAGAGTCAAAGAAGATACTATTGTTTTCGAGGACTTCGACCATCATGATAGAATCTATAAAAAGCTGATTAGACGTTAATCTGTTTTTTTCAACACCAGCATAAACCTTATGCTCAGGGCTTACCAATAAGATTCCTTCTTCAGTCTCTATCCTGTACATCTCTCCTTCATGCTCAAATACCTGTTTAGCTGCTGGCTTCTGCCATTCTTTTTCCTTAGTTTCAGGATTTAAAGTCATTATTTTCTCATCTTCCAAATCCCTAAACAGCTTCCAGCCATTTTCTGTAAGGATTTCGGTTTTATTGTCATAGCATCCTGTTAAATTAGTTAAATAAACTTTATAATAGCCTTCATTAGAAATATTGTCAAATGTTGTGATTAAAGTATCATTATTTTCAGTATAAACTTCAATCTGAGCAGATTCGTTGCTTCTGGCATAAATTGTTATGTCTCGAGTATTATCTAATGGAACTTCAAATGTAACCCTAACATATTCTCCATCACTAACCAAAGTCCAATTATCATCCAAGGCATAAACATAACTGTAAATATCAGAAATGAAAGTCCTGTTGGCATCTAAATGCTCTGCTTTTGAAATCTCAATAATCAGCTCATAGGTCTGATTAGAAAGTGAAGGAACAATCCATTCGATTTTATCAATCAAGCTATTGCTGTTATTATCCTTGTATACAATATTTTGTACTAACTCCCTGCTGCCATTTACCAGCCTGTAAAGCTTTATTGCGCCTTTTGGCGCTTCTGGGCTTATGTTTGTGTAAGCTGTTATATTTTCATAATGCACGTCAGAAGAAACTGTTATCTGCCTGGTATAAGAGCCAGTATTTGTCTCTTCTGAAACAGGAGCTTCTGTGTAATAAACTATTTCTATTTCCTGGACAGGCTCTTCTATTATCACTTCTATATCCTTTGTTTTGTTCTTTTCCTTTTTCTCTTTGTCTTTTACAGCATAGCTTGTAATATCAACATTAAACAGCCATTCGAAGAAATTAGTCAGTAAGCCTTTATTTTCTTCACTAATCACAGTATATCCTGTTAACTTGTTTTTCTCATTCTGCAATTCAAGCAATTCATTGTTTATAGCGCCAAT
>CAZSRD010000060.1:0-5807 GCA_964609455.1 uncultured Methanosarcinales archaeon | reverse complement strand
AAGAGAAATTCACAAAACAAGGCCATAAAGTTGATATTTTTTGCCTAAAGGCAACGATTAAACCAAAATACACAGGGCTTTTTGAGCTTGGAATGCCAAAAAACCTAGTAAAGGAAAGGCTCTATAGGTTATTCATGTTTCTTGATTTCAGGAAAATAAAAAAATACTCTGACATATTAAAAGATTACGACCTTATCATCTCGCACTTTTATCCTATGAACATACTGGCATACAAAGCAAAAAAGAAAAATAAAAAATTAAGGTATGTATACCATAACGCTGGAGTTGGTATTACAGACACATACTCCCTAACAGAAAAAGTATACCTTAAACTATTTAATTTTTTAACCAACTTAACAATTAAAAACTGTGATCAGGCCATTTCAATATCTGATTTCTTAAGAAAACAGCTAAAAAAAGAAACAGGAATTGATAGCAAAGTAGAGTATGTTCCTGTAGACAAAAAAAGATTTAATAAGAAGGTAGATAAGCAAAAGATAAGAAAAAGATACAACATAAGAAATGAACCTGTTCTTCTTTATGTAGGGAGGATAAGCCCCCATAAGGGAATACATTTATTGATTGACTCTTTCAAATTAGTTCAAAATAAGTTCCCAAAATCAAGATTAATTATAGTTGGGAAGCATACTTTTCCAAAATATACCAATAAACTAAAGAAAATGGCGAACAAAAACATCATTTTTACAGGCTTTGTGGAAGAAAAAGAGCTTCCTTATTACTATGCCGCCTGTGACATCTACGCAACAGCTTCGCTATGGGAGGGATTTGATATTCCAATTGTAGAAGCTAACTACAGCGGAAAGCCAGCAGTGGCTTTTGAAGTAGGATCCCATTCAGAAGTGCTTAAAAATGGTATGTTAATAAAACCAAAAGATACAAAAGCCTTTGCAGAAGCAATAATAAAAATATTATCTAAAAAATCTTAGCTGTATAACCCTTTTCAAATATATATAAGCATATTTCAAAAGATTTTCTGATTTAGAAGGGCCCTCCTCCCTGAACTTATAAGTAAATGGGATTTCTTTCATCTTCCATCCATTTTTAACAGCAAGATAGATTAACTCCAAATCAAATTCACCCCAAATTGCAGGATACTTAAAGTTCAATCCTTCAAACTTAGATTTTCTTATTAAATGAAAACCACCAGTACTGTCTTTTACCTTCAAACCTAAGATAAGATTACATACTTTATTAAGCATTATTGTGCTGATTTTTCTAAAAAAAGGGGCTTCTATATGAGATTCTTTAAGGAATCTAGAGCCAATAACAACATCATAATCTTCCCTATATTTTAGGAATTCACGTAATTTTGCAGTAGGATGTGAAAAATCAGCATCCATAATAATAATATATTTTCCACTTGATATTTTAACACCGCCTAAAATAGCAGAAAAGATGCCCCTCTTGCCTACCCTATGAACTGCAACAACATTTTTACCAGCAACGTTATCAATAATTTCAGAAGTACCATCCTTAGAATCATCATCCATTATGATTATCTCAAAACTAACGCTCTTCAACTCAGTTTGTATAGCATATACCAACCTCTTTATGTTTCCCTCCTCATTATAAGTTGGCAAGATAACAGAAATCTCCCTTCCGTCATTAAACTGCCTGGGTTCCTCAAAAGTCAATTCCTTCTCTCCTTTGCACCTATAATAAACCATATCTTTAAGGAAACCTAATCGCTTTAAATATTTTATTGATTAATAGAAGCGGACATTAGTAAGTTATAATATATTCCGCTTCTAATTTGTAAAAGACAAACAAATTTATAACTAACTTTTGTCTTTTACTATAAGCAAGAAAAAACATAATTTTTTAAAGTTGCAGCAGTTCTCAAATCTAAAATGGATAAAAAGGTTAAACAATCAATCAAAGCTGCTTATAAGGAATTTGAAAAAGAACCAATGGATGACTATTACCAAAAACCAATTATAGGTTATATCTCTAGGCTAAGGGTTAAAAAGATTATCCAAGAATTAAAAAAAGCAAAAAAGCTGCATAACAAAACAGTTTTAGATGCTGGTTGTGAAGCAGGTTATATATCATTAAAATTGTTAAAGAACAAATCAAGAGTAATAGCATTTGATATATGCAAACCTGCAGTTGAAGAACTCCAAAAAAAATTAAAAAAGAACAAAGAAAGAAAGAATATCAAATTATTTGTTGGAGAGATACACAAAATACCTTTAAAAGATAATTCTGTTGATGCAATAGTTTGTTCAGAGGTTATTGAACACGTGCCTTACTTAAGCAGAACAATTAAAGAATTAAACAGGGTTTTGAGGCCAGGGGGAGTATTAATAATAACCTTCCCAAACGAAAAGTTAAGGAAATTTCTATACCCATTTATTAAACTATTTGGTGTTGATACAAGTGTTGAAAAAGAAGTAACATTACATGATTATAAATTAAAAGACATAGTTAAAGAGTGTAAGAAACTTCTAAAAATCTCAAAAGTAGACTCAATCCCCCCTATTTTTAAGCTTACACACATTATAATATGCAAAAAAAGGGTTATTGATGAGTAATTCACAAGGTTTTTATACCCTTTTTTAAACCGATGAGTAAATGAAAAAAGTACGATTGGTATATATTTTTATTGTAATATATTTAGCAATATTTCTAACACTTTCTATCATGAAACATAACTCTTTTAACTCAACCGGAGCTGATTTAGGGGAATACGATCAGCAAGTATGGGGATTAAGCAAAGGAGAACTTATTTATGATACAACGGTTGGTTTCAGGACCTTTTCAGCTCATTTCAACCCAATTTTAATATTAATCGCTCCTTTTTATTGGATTTACTCAAATCCAATAACCTTGCTGGTACTACAAACAATAGCCTTGTCCTTTGGTGCTTTAGGGGTTTACTTAATTGCAAAATTAAAACTTAAGAATGAAAACGCTTCTTTGATCTTAAGTGCAGCTTACTTATTAAACCCCTCCGTCCATTATATTAACTTATTTGACTTCCACCCTATCGCATTTGCAATTCCTTTCATACTCTTTGCTTTCTATTTTATGGAAAAAAGACAGTACACCAAAAGCATAATTTTTTTAGTACTGCTAGCAATGACCAAAGAGCACCTTCCTGTATACATGGCTACATTTGGAGCTTACATGTTCTTACTGCATAAAAAAAGAAAAATGGGGGCTATCCTTGCTGTTATAGGAGTATTATGGTTTATATTCGGGATATTTATCTCCCCTTATTTATTTTCAGGAGGCACACACGGTTTCTTCTACTTTCAAAAATACCTGACGCCAATATGGGAGAAAATAGCGTTTCTAATCCTGCTAACAGCACCAGTAGGATTCCTGGCATTATTCTCACCGCAAATACTTCTATTGGGAATAGTAGAATTTGGGATAATACTAATACAAAAAAGGACATATACAGAAATAATATATCAACATCAAGGATCAGTAATCTCTCTTGTTTTTATAGCAGCAATCTATTCAATTAGCTTAATATTAAAAAACCAAGATATAATCAAGAAAAAAATAAGATTACTGAAAAAAATAAATCTAAAATTAGCTCTTCCATTCATAGTTTTAATATCAACATCCTTATGTTATATCGCATATGGCCCTTTCACAGTACTATACGACCTAGAAGAATTCAACACAAACACCCAATATGTAAAAACAGGCAATAAATTTGTAGAAATGATTCCAAAAGAGGCTTCTGTTTCAACAAATAATTGGGTTATACCCCATATAAGCCAAAGATATGAAATATACAAATTTCCAAAACCACTTTACGAAATATATTATGGTCTTGAGTACTCTCAACCAGATTATGTTCTGCTAGACATGAGCGAAGCCATAATAGATCCAAAAAGAAGTGGTAGAGCCTTAAAAGATGAACATTTTAACCTTATATTTAATGATAAAAATTATGGAATAACAAAAGTAGAAGGAACTTGGGTTTTGTTGAAAAAAGGAGAGAACTATGAAAAAAATATATGTGAAATAACACCTTTTTTAAATAAACAAAAATACCCTTACTTAAATCTGGAGATAGAAAACACAAAAAAATGCAGGTAAAAAATGACGGCAAAACCTAGCAGGAGCCTAGCTTTTAGGTATATCTATGAACCAATCGGATGGAGATTATCAAGAATAGTAGCCAAAACACCAATAACAGGAAACCAAATAAGCATATTTGTAATGTTTCTGACAATAATTGCTTTCTACTCAATCTCAATCAAATACCTCTTCACAGGATTAATCCTGTTACAATTTGTCTTGTTATTAGACACAATGGACGGAACAGTTGCCAGAATAAAAAACCAGGCTTCTAAAAGGGGAAAATACCTTGAAGCGATATGGCATATCTGTATTTTTGCATTGTTCTATTTTTCATTGGGAATATATTCATACAAACAGCTAAACAATCCAAATTTTATAATAATCGGGAGCCTTACAGCAATGTTCATATTAATCATAGATATATTATTCCACAGACATGACTATATTTATGGTATAAAAAGAGAAGAAGAAACCAAACACACAAAACTTCAGTATATCATAAGGTGGCTTACATGCCCTTCACACACTTTTAATTATGCATTAATCCTGGCTTTCTTCAATTTAATACCTTTAATGGTAATATCCTACTTTTTGCTATATTCCCTCATAATAATTTACAAAATAAAAACATTTGTCTTTAGCAAAAAGGTAAACTAAATGAAATTCATACAAATAATGCCACGTTTTCCAACAGGATGTACTTTCCAGATAGATAAAAAAGAAAATTTTTATCTGTATCCAACCATAATTGCAGAAAAGCTGGGCCTGGATCCTGAAATATGGTGCCTTAAGAAAAAAGGGCTGAAAAAACAACAAACATTATTTGGAGTAACAATTAAAAGATTTTCTTATATCAGCCTAATAAAACATTTATTTCTTGATAAAGGAATTGCCCTTATTTACACCCACCTAAGGCCATTCCCCCCGTCTTTGCTGGCATCATTGACAAACAAACCAACGACCCTAATACCCCATACTTATGGGTTGGGCTCAAATTTCTTGATAAAGAAAATCTCGCTATTCTTCATGAAAAGATTCACTAAGGTTATATGCCTTACCCCCTATGAAGAAGAGATATACAAAAAAAACGGGCTTAAGAACACAATATTGCTCCCGCATGCGATTAACTACAAATTTTTCTCAAAAAAAAACAAGGAGGATGTAAGAAACAAACTCAATCTTAAAAGAAATGATTTTGTTATAGTCACTTTTGCCAACTTTAGAAAATTCAAAAACCTTGATGTAATGGTTAATGCATTTAAGATTTTCAATAATAAGGTTAAAGGCTCTAAATTTATAATAATTGGAAAAGACCTGTTACAAAGCGATTTTTACAAAGAGCAGAAAAAACAAAAAGGCCCAACATCAATTAAAGAGCTTATAGAAAAGACAAAAACAAATAATTCTGTATCATACCTCGGAGAACTAAACCATAAAGACCTCAAGGATGTCCTTTATACATCTGATCTCTTTGTAAACAGCTCTGATCCCGAAACAATGGGTATAGCAGTATACGAAGCGGCATCTACAGGTCTGCCTTTATGTTTATCAGACATAGGTTCTTTCAGAACAGTTTTTGGAGAATATGTATTATACAACAAACCAAAGGACCCCATCAAGCTTGCAGAGAATTTTATGGCCTACTACAAAAGCAAAAAGCTAAGAAAAAAAAACAGCATATATCTAAAGAAAAAAATGAAAGAATGGAACTATCAAAACACAACAAGAAAGATTGAAAAATT
>CAZSRD010000059.1:0-5981 GCA_964609455.1 uncultured Methanosarcinales archaeon | reverse complement strand
GTCATATCAGACCAGATATACAACTATATAGCTAGGAAAAAGTTAGTCTACATATCAGAGCTACAGCCATTCTTCAAAGACCTCTCTAATTTTGAGAAGTATAGATTGCTAGACCACCTCAAGAAAAAGCAGGACATACTGTTTGAAGAGGACATGATACAATACAAAGAGAGCGACCAAGTAGGTACTATTTCGCAACAGCAAATGCTTAATGCATTGATCAAACCAGAATTTGTTGACACAAAGCCACAGTATATCCAGGTTGGCTCCAAATATTATCAGGGCATGACATGCGTAGGCCTGCCAGAGACAGTTACAGAAGACTGGCTTTCTGGAATGACAAGAGAAAGAAATGATGTTGACTACTCAATATTCATTGAGCCTTCAAGCGTTCAGGCACTTCAAGAGTATCTTACAGGAGAACTAAGAAAAGTCAGAAGCGATATCTATATGTATGAATCCCGAGGGGAAACAAATCCAATCTTGGAGCAAAAGAGAGACGAATTAACAGAGAATCTTCGCAATATCTCCAAAGGAAGCTATAAATTGTATCGAACAAGCATTCATTTAGTTTCAAAAGGGATTACTCCAGAAAATACAATTGGATTATCCAAGAGCCTCCAATCATCTCTGAAGTCTTTTGGAATCATAACCAAAGTAACAACCAATTATCAGCAGCAATTGCTTAAATCAATTATTCCAACATCTGTTAATTATGCAGATGATAAAGGAATATTAGTGCCTGATGACGCATTAGCTGCCTCTTTCCCTTTCTCCAGTCCATTCTATGATGTTGATGAAGAGCAGGGCATTCTATTAGGTTGGGGCCCAAATAATCTTCCAGTTGCTAGATGCTTATGGAATGAGGAATCATATTCAGGAGCATTCATTGGCCCAACAGGATCTGGGAAAAGTATGACTCTTAAGTTTTTCATTGACCAAGAGAACACAATAAGGGGAACAAGAATCATAATTATTGATCCAGCAGCCACTCTAGGAGCAGAGCCAGAATACAAAAGAATGTGCGAGAAGAAGAAAGGGGCATATATCTCATTCAGCAAGGATTCAAAAAACATACCTACTATCATGGGATTATTTACAGGGGATTTTCTTGAAGATGTATTTGCTATTGAGCATGTCCTAAGTGTTATGCTTGGAGGAGAGCAGGGAATAACAAAAGCCCAGGAGCCATGGCTTGAGAAAGCAATCCTTATGGCATTTGAGATGGTTGGCATTACACCAGACAACTCCTCTTCATGGAAGAAAGAACCGCCAAGGCTTGACAAATTGCAGATTGCTCTGAAAAAATTGTTTAAGGAAGCGAAATCAGAAAATGCCAGAATGAGCATTGAGGCATTGCTTAGCAGGCTCTCAAGATTTACTGGAGATGGCATGTACTCCTTCATTGACCAGCCAGGAAATGAGCTGAATCTTGATAATTCATTTACAGTATTTGAATTCAAGAACACTCCAACACAGATAAAGGAAACTCTGACTGCTATAGTTATGAACTATATTAAGGCAAAGGCAATGGGCAACAGGGATAAAACTTTAATTGTCTTAGAGGAAGCCCCTTTATGGCTTAAGCACGAGGTATTGGCTGACTTTCTGTCAACAATGATTGTCTTAGTAAGAAAATCTAATACAGGAATATGTTTGGTTTTACAGGATTTAGGCCAACTTAACAACTGCCAACATGGAGAGACGTTATTAGGCAACATAATGTTTACTTACTTGATGGGATGTAAAAAGAACCTTCTAAGGAAAACAGCTCTAACATTTGACCTCAATGAGAAAGAGCAGGATATTTTGCTTCATAGCGGGATAGGGGAGGGCATCTTAATATGGAACAAAGAAAGATTCCAGGTTAAGATAAAGATTGAGCCAGAGACATACAAGCTTATAACAACAAATCCTAATGATATCCAGATGTATGAGCAGGAAGAAGAGAAATTAAGAGAGGAAAGCCTGAAAGAATTATTTACTGAAGATTTAGGATATGAAACTTCAGTTAAAGATGCTATTTCCATGTTAGGCAAGAAAATATTAGACAAGAAACTAAAGAAAACAGTGCTGAACAAATATCCTAAGGACTTGCAGAAAAAAATTAAGGAAGCTATAAAGGATGAGCAGAATAAAGTGATGGAATTGAGAAAAATAAGGAACAATGCGGATAAGCTGCTTGAGTTCTGGATTTCAAGAGGCAAGAAGAACATCATGCCCAAAGATGATTCTATCCTTGTGAATGAAATCATTAGAATCAAGGCTGAAAAAGACTACGACATCATTAAGAAAGCGGAGAGCTATTACAGAAATCATCCTTACAATACAAAGCCATTCCACTTGACAAAAAGGGAAGAAGAGCTGTATGAAAGAATCGGAAAGAGAATGAAAAACTACATGGAAGATAAAGAGAGAAAGACCAAGACCAAGAAAGAAGTGGTTAATGAAATAAGCGAAGGGACAAGAACTAAAAAAGATACTAAAGAAAGAGTGAATGACTTGGCTAAGCAGGCACTGCATTTGAAAAAAGACTTGAAAGAAGAAGACATATCTATCCTTAAGTCACTTGGCTATAAAGAGTCAAGCAATGATGTCTTCAACTTTTATGGAAAGCTGGTTACTGTTCTTGGAAAGATTCAAGGTAAAGAGACCCTCCAACATTTAACCTATAAGCATCTTTACCTTCAATCTTTCTCACAGGCAAAGCTTGAATTCAGGGACAAGAAAACAAACATGGAAACCGATGTTATGATTCCTTTGCCAAATGGCAAAAGAATCTTCATTGAAATCCAATCAAGCATTCAGAGAAAGCATGAGATAACATCAAAGATTAGCAAGCTTGAGGAAGCTGCTGACTATTGGATAATAGCCTGCAAGAAAAACGACCTGAAATATTATGACAACATCAGATCGGAAAAAGGAAATGTATGCAGCTTTTCACAGTCAGTTGCTGTCGTGCATAAACTCATTAAGCAGAACAAATGACCACATAAAGCCAGCCTGAATAAAGAACAATCATATGAATAAAGGCAGAATAAGCTTTTATTACCTGAAACAGCCTGAAATTCACCTGATTTTAGGTGATACATCCAGTAAACAAAAAATGAAGACCAAACCACGTAAAGAAAAGAAGAAAAATATTGTATTATATAGTAATATAGTTATTGATCAGCAAGATAGCTGGGGATGGGTTTATAATCTCAAAATGAGATTAGATAAGTTATGGCAAAATACAAAAGCAGTTTTGTTGGATTTTTACTGGCAGTTTTTACGGGCCCTTTCAGCTTTCTTTACATTGGAAAATGGAAAAAATTCTTGCTTTACTTATTGCTCATCTTCATTCCTTACATTAACATAATTATCTACATCATTATTTTATTCAGCATTATCAAGGATGTTAAAAAAAGCAACAAGGAAAAATACGGAGAAACCAGATATGGCCTATCCGTCTGCAAGTGCGGAAACCATAACAAAGCAGGAAGCAAGTTTTGTGCTAACTGCGGAGATCCATTAACTAAGGTTTGCAATTCCTGTCAAGCCCATGTAAGCAAAGGCCAATCATACTGCAACTTTTGCGGTGCTGGCTTCCAGGAGCAAATAAAAAAGAGAGTTGTAAGAAAAAAAGTACTGGCAATAGCAGTAACATCAGTCATTACAGTGATGCTGTTCTCCTTGACCCTTTTAGTGGCAGTGGAGCAGCAGGAAGCAGAAGAATACCTGAAAACAGTAAAACTAACAAATTTTGAGTTTCCTGAGAAAACAGGAACCGATAAATTCCACATACATTATGAGCTTAGTGAAAAAAGATTGTCAAACATTAAGAGCCTTAAGACCTACATAACAGGAGATGATGTTTATACGAATGATAAGGAATCAGCCTTTGATGGGAAAAACATAGAATGGGTTGTGCATGCAAAAAAGAAAGGATTGATCCATTTCAATGTAAGCTTGTATGATGGGGACGAATTAATGGATCTTAGAGAGTTCAATGTTATGGTTTAGTGCAATGTTGAGTGAAACCTAAAAACTTAAAGTTGAGTTCTCGCTTTATCAATTCTGCAAAGCAGAGTATTATTTAACGGTATTCATACCCAAAATAAAGAAAAAATTAGTTTCTATCTCCTCTTTGTTTTCTAATTTGCTCGTTTAGGTCGTTTAGGAGCTTACCTTCTTCTGTTTTCCAATATTTAGGGCCAGCAACACCATGTTCGTCTTTTTTGAATCCATGTTTAATCAAAAGTTGTTTGGCTAATTCTGATATAGAATAAATTCTACCGTCAGTTTTGTATTTTAATTTATTTGAAGATATAATTACCTGTGCCTTTTCTTCAGAAAAAAGCCGAGTATTAAAAAAACACAAAGTTTGTCCATCTCTTAGTAATCCTGCGTTTACAAGTTCTTGCAGATGTACCCGCCCAGCTTTCTGCATATATCCTGAAGAAAAATCACCAATTCTATTAAACTGAGTGTGCGGAATTTTAAACAATTCCAATGGTAATCCTATTTTACTCCAAAGAGCGGCTATTTTTCCATCAATTTCCTTTATGAGGTTATCTTTTTTTATTTTTAGTTGGTCTATTTCATCCTCTTTCGCTTCAATATCACTATCAACGCTTTCTAAATCAGTTTCATGCTCTTCCTTAAGATGCTCTTCGGCAGATAATGCTTCTTTTATTTCTTTCTCACGTTCTTCTATGTTTTGCAGTACTTTTCTATTAGTAATATTTTCTTTACTTAAAATATTAGAAAGTATATTCCATACAGACTCTTTATTCAGATTTTCTCGATTTATTGAATATAGTAATGAGCGTTCAAATGCTACACCTCTAAGTGGGCTATATATTCTAATCTCACGTCCGTTAGCAAGTATAGAAATTAATGCTGCCTCGTCAAAAGTATAATTCTTGATTTGCTCCACATAGTCATTTAAATTTTCACTATAATTTTTTGTGTCAATTATTATTCTGCAATCTCGGGGTACATCCTTAATAAAAATGTCGATTTTGCCACCAGATTTTGTACGGTATTCAAATTCCAAATCTTCTCTTCTATGACCTAACAATTCAAGTATTGGAACTACTATTTTTTGTTTAACATTTTCTTCTGTATGCCCTATTTCATTCTCCTTAAATTTAGAAATTTTCTCAATTATTTGTTTTGTATCCATAGTCATCTACCTTGTTAAGTTTATGATTGTGGATAATAGGCAAATGTATATAAATCTTTTTAAAAATGCCCTAGTCATAATTCATTGTCCAGCTTTCTGAACCAGCTTTTATAAAGCATATTATCATCCTCAATACTTATAGGTCTGATAACATGCCATCTAAACAAACAAAACTATTAAGAAACGTGGAAAAAGACTTTCAGATTGTTAGAAAGATTTTTCTTAATATAAAGACCGGATGGTTTGATAAAAGCAAGAACAGGTCTAACCTTGTTTCTGCAAAAGATATTTCTATTGGCCAAATACAGGGAAGATATCGCTTAAACCTAAATGACAATAAGCTAAAAATACAGGAATTCTTTTTTGACTTAGAATGGAGTGCCTTTACAGAAGATGGTAGGAAGATAGAGCTCATAACCAGGCAGATTGTTGACAGCTATTTCCCAAGATTAAAGAGAGCTGCTAAAAGATTGTTATTCATCCTTTTCAAATACATTCCAAAGGAATATATCTACATAAGGGCTTCTGGCTCTGGCCTGCACATAATCTTTTTTCTGAAAGGATTAAAGAATATGGATGAATGGGAATTGATAACAAGATATCTTATCAATAAATCTAAGCTACCTGATACAAAGCACGCTAAAAGTCTTGCTTTCGGATTGGATAAAGATACTATCCTATCCTCTGACAGAAAGATTTCTGAATTCGGCAGCTGGAATAAACTGAAAAAGGAGTTGAAAAAGGAAGTTGATTACCTGAACTATGCCACTTACCTAACTATAGATGATTTCTTCAAAGCAAAGCATTATCC
>CAZSRD010000058.1:0-6017 GCA_964609455.1 uncultured Methanosarcinales archaeon | reverse complement strand
GTAACAGGCTGGGATAATGTAAGCGGACAGTCTGCAGGAGATGTTTTAGATTGGTGGAATATAAGCTGGAAATATATGTGTAAAGTAACTGTTGCAGAAAATCAAAGTATTAACAGAACTAATGAATTGATTGTAATTAATGCTGCTACACTGAATGAAAACTGCACGCATATTCTTCAGGCAAGGGAGAATTCAATAAGGGTTACAAACACAAACAATACGGAAATTCCGTCCAAGCTGCATGACTGGGACTCGAATGGTGTGAACATAAACGACAGCGGCGACGCCATAGATGCAAACGATGAGCTCACCTTTGTGATTAACATCACAGAGAGCACCTCCCAAGAATACTGGATCTACTATGACACCAAGATCAACACATCCAAGGACTACAACAACTCCATACTCAACCTCTACTCAGCAGAAATCTTTGTAATCACAGGAGATATCGCCGGAACTACTAAGTACGCAACTGCATACCGCAACGGCTCCTTCAGCTCATTCAGCCAGGTTGATGATTTTGTGGGAGGCTCATGGGGCATTGGTATTGCGGACTTTGACAATGACGGGGACTATGACTTTGTAACAGGAGATGCTGCTGGCATACTCTACTTCTATGGGAAAAACGGAATAGGCAATTCATTTAATGCAAAGGTGCAGATAGGGACAATAACAGACACCGATTATATCATGGATATTGCTGCTGCTGATTATGACAATGATGGAAATATGGACTTTGTTGTTTCAGACAATTCTGATGACTTCTGGATTTTCTCTGGTTATGGAAACGGCAGCTTCTCAAGAACAACAATAACTACTGACGGGCCTTCTACTGCTGCGAGGGGGAAGGATGCGGGCGACTTTAACGAGGATGGATGCATGGATTTTATCTCTACAACATCCAGCGATGGCAATGTCTGGTATTGGCAGGGCCAGTGCGACAGCAGCTTTTTGACACCGGTTGACGTGGGGGACAACGGAGGCAGCGACACAGATGATTATGGCCTGGTGGCTGCAGATTTTGACAATGACAGACACATAGACTTTATTGTAGGCAATGGAAATTTAGATGAGCAGTGGGACTTTTACAAGGGAGCGGGCGACGGAAGCTTTGTGCTGCAGATAGACGATACCATAAACACAGGGGTTGACAGGCAAAACCCGGCGGACAACTGGGACTTCAACAATGATGGGCTGCAGGACTTTGTCCACACAAGGTATGATGACGAGACTTTTGTCTACTACGTGGGGCAGGGCAACGGCAACTTCGTGCAAAACACCAACATCCCAATAGGAGGCGATAGGGCAATGGGCATTGGCGCGCCACATCCCCTTTATGAATTTAATATGATTATATCCCCTTATAGCGAAGGAACACCAACTTCAACAGACTCTTCAGGAAATTATAATTACACATTTGAAGTAAACAAAACAAAAGGTACTTATAATGTTGTTGTGAATTTAACCTATAGGGGGATTGTTGGAAACAACAGCCAGATATTAGATGTCACTGCAAAAACATTTGCAGCATTAAACTCACCAGAAGATAATTATATTACTGATTCAAAAACTATTATATTCAACTGCTCAGCAACAAATTCTGACGGCTTAAATAACCTTACCCTGTACTGGAATTATTCAGGAACATGGCAGGCTAATGGAACAAATGATGCAACAGGAACATCAAACTCAACAACATTCACAAGAGATATTCCAGATATAAAAGAGGGGGTTGTCTGGAATTGTTTGGCAGAGGGCTCTGGGACAACTGATTTTGCTGATTCAAACAGGACTTTCAATGTAAGATATATCTATGTCACAGAAACTTTAGAGCCAACTTTAGTTCTGGATAATGAAACAACGAATGTAACTGTATATGGGCATATAAATCTAAGCAATGGAGAGAATGTGTCTAATCAAAGTATTAATATCTATCTTGATAATGTTGATATATTAAACAACAGCCTGTTCGTAAGTGCCAATACTTATCGTGATGGTTGGTGGAATACAAGCTGGAAATATATGTGCAAAGTCACTGTTGCAGAAAATCAAAGTATTAACAGAACTAATGAATTGATTGTAATTAATGCTGCTACACTGAATGAAAACTGCACGCATATTCTTCAGGCAAGGGAGAATTCAATAAGGGTTACAAACACAAACAATATGGAAATTCCGTCCAAGCTGCATGACTGGAATTCAACAAAAACAGGCATGGATGTTGATGATGTTATAGATGCTAATGATGAAATTACATTTGTGATCAATCTAACTGAAGACACTACACAAGAATACTTTGTTTATTATGACTTGGCATTCAATACTTCAAAAGACTACAATAATTCAGCCCTTAACTTATATTCAGCAGAAATCTTTGTTATTACTGGTGATTATGACGGAATTGTAAAATATACCAGAGCGTATCGTGATGGGACATTCAGCTCATTCAGCCAGGTTGATGATTTCTCTGGAGATGATATCGGAGGGCCACGGGGAATTGGAATTGCAGACTTTGATAATGATGGTGATTATGACTTTGTTACTGGCGAAAACACAGGAAAAGTTTACTTTTATGAAAAAAATGGTACAGGAAACTCATTTGCAACAAAGGTTCAGATTGGAACATTTACTGACACTAATTACATGATGGATATTGCTACTGCAGATTTCGATAATGATGGCAATATGGACTTTGTTTTCACGGGCAATGATGATGATTATGTAATAGCATTAGGCCAAGGCAATGGCTCTTTTGCATTAACAACATTTGATACAGACGGCCCTTACACTAATGGCAGGGGCAAGGATGCAGGAGACTTTAATGAAGATGGCTGTATGGATTTCCTAACCAGTGCAAATAGTGGAGCAAATGTTTTCATGTATGAAGGTAATTGCAACGGAACATTCAAAGCAGAAGTATCTGTTGGCTTAGCTGGTTCCAGTTACACTAGTTCTTATTCATTAATTACTGCTGATTTTGATAGTGACGGGCATCTTGATTATCTATCAAGCAGTGCAAGCGACGGTAATTGGGACTTCTATAAAGGGGCTGGAGACGGCACCTTCACATTAACAGAAGATCCTGTATTTGACAGGGGCAATAGGCATATGCCTGGAGATAATTGGGATTTCAACTCTGATGGCAATCAGGATATTGTCTTTACAGAATATGACAATGAGTATATGTATTATTACAGCGGGGATGGTGATGGAACATTCACAAGTGTTAGTAATGTTAATATTGCTGGAGACAGGGCAATGGGCATTGGCGCGCCACATCCTGTATATGAATTCAATATAGCTATATCCCCTAATAGTGAAGAAAAGTTAACCTCAACAGACTCATCAGGAAACTACAATTATACTTTTGAAGTGAACAAAACAGGAGGTACTTATAATGTTGTTGTGAATTTAACTTATAATGGGATGGTTGGCAACAACAGCCAGATTCTAACTGTTAACGATACGCATCCGCATGTTGGTTTAGATTTAATCTATCCCACTGGAAATGTAAATGTAACTCAAAATGAATTCTTTAACGTAACTGTAAATGTGAGCTGCAGTAATGTGGACTGCGGCGAGATTAATGTAAGCTTGGATCCTGCTGCTCAGCAAATTTATTATATAAATACTACATCCTGTACGCCTTGGAGTAATGGTGGTTGTGGCAGTGCCGATGAAAGAGGATATGGCAGTGCTTCAACACTGACCTGTAATTATACAGATACATTACCTGCTGGTTCAGTTGTATCTAAGGTACAAGTAGATGCTTATGTTAAATATCTATGTCATGCTTCTGGTTTAACATTTAGATGGACAGATGCAACTCTTGGGACTTATTCTGCACAAGATTGTACTTGTTCTGCAGGACATTTAGTATCCTATAATCAGAGTGATCCATCGTATACTGCAAGTGGAATAAATTATGTTTATGTAGATAATAATGGAGCTAGTTGGGGGGGGATAATGGGCGGAACTGCTGTAGGATGGAGTGCTGGGGAAATTATTAAAGTTACTGTTGATTATCAAGCCAAGGGTGGTTTAATTAACACAACAGCAGGAGCAACTCCATTCTGGACAAATATGTCCTCTAACCCATATAACATAAGCCTAAATAAAGACGAATCCATGCTTGTTACATTCTGGGTAAATGCAACCGGAAGTGAAGATACTTACGAATTCTTTGTTTATGCAAACGTTACAAGCAGCATGTCAGACAGCAACATAACTCAAAAATGGAATGTAACTATAAAGCTGGCAAACCACGCGCCAAATAACCCCTCTCCTTCATTGGCAAGCGTTGACGGGATTAACTCAACATTCTTTGATTTAAACTGTTCATCCCCTATAACTGATTCTGACTTTGACAACCTTAACGTTACAGTCCAATGGTATAAGAATAGTGACCTTAACCTAACAATTGATTACAACAACAGCTATAGCAGCGGAACTGTGTTTTATGCTATGCTTGGCTCAGCTAATTTATCCATTGGAGATGTTTGGAGATGCGGCATGAGGCTGTATGATGGCAGCCTATACAGCAGCTGGGTGAATTCTACAAACCTAACTGTATTAGATAAAATACCGCCAGGAATTAACTTTACTTCACCAACACCTGCAAATGGAACAACACAATCTGCAACTTATGTTCCTATTAATGTTAGTATAGTAGAATCGTCTTTAGCTCAGGTTAAGTATAATTGGAACGGAACTAATTATACTTATTATAATGATAGTTTAGTGTTGATGTATAATTTTGATAACGTCTCGGCGTTGGGAGAGAATCAGACTCATGTTGTTGATTTGAGTGGGAGTGGGAATAATGGGAGTGCTGCTGTTACAGCTCAACCTACTGCCTCTGGAAAGTATGGTGGTGCTTATATTTTTGATGGGAATAGTGATTATATTAATGTTGGGAGTGATGCATCTTTAGCAGGAATGTTAGAATTAACTCTGTCCGCTTGGGTTAAATGGAACGGTGATGTGCGGGCGAATGAAGAAACTGTTATTTCAAACTGGGCTGGTAGTGGAGATAGAACATATATGATGAGATGGGATAGCCAAGACAGTCTATTTACGGTTGGTATTCAAAGAGCAGATAATACTAATGTTGAGCAAAGTTATGCTGGTACAGATATATCAGACAAAAACTGGCACCATATTGTAGTTACATATACTGGTTCAAAAATATTTGTATATTTAGACTCAGTAAAATCAGGTACAGAAGGTAGTTTAACAGGAACTCTTGATGTCGCAACCGAGTCAACATATATTGGGGTTTCTCCCCATAACTTAAATGATCTTTTCAATGGAACAATAGACGAAGTGCGTATCTACAACCGTTCTTTATCTGCAGCTGAAGTTTATCAACAGTATATCGCTAATCTACAAAAATACAACTCCACAGATTGGAGTCTTTATGTCAACCAAAGCCTTAATGCATCAACAGGCTTATCAGACGGAACTTACACATATCAGGCATTTGCTTCTGACACAGTAAACAACTGGAACAACACAGAACAAAGGACAATAACAATCTCAACGACAGTATCAGACACAACACCGCCATCATTCTCAAACAACAAGACTAACGCTTCTGCAACAACCTACAACAGCTCTACAGTGCAAATCAACATTACAATACAAGACAACTCTAACATCAGCTTCTACAGATTAACAACTAATGACACAATAGGTGGAACTTGGATGAACCAAACAATACAGCCAGCATCTGGAAACGTATCAGCTATCTTCAACTACACAATAGGCAACTTCTCAATTAACGGAGGAACATTCGGCTGGAGAGTCTGGGCAAATGACACAGCAGGAAATGTTAATGTTTCAGGCATTTACACGTTTGTTGTTCAGTCTTCATTAGACACAACTCCGCCTCAAATCAACTTCACATCCCCAACTCCTGCTGATGGAACAACACAGCCTGAAGTTTATTTTCCAGTTAATGTTAGCATAACAGAAAGCAGTTTAAAGAACGTAACCTACAATTGGAACGGAACTAA
>CAZSRD010000057.1:0-6159 GCA_964609455.1 uncultured Methanosarcinales archaeon | reverse complement strand
GTATAGAGGTCAACGCCCTTATCTAGTAGATAGGTAGCATATGCATGCCTTAATGTGTGGAAATGGTACTTGTATCTTGTGGCTTTCTTGTTTTGCAGTTTCCCTTTTATTCTTGTTTTAAACTCAATTTCATAGCTAGGAATTAATAACCCAGCTTTCTTTACGACCTCTTGAAACTGTTCATGCAGGCTCTTTTTCCTCATATGGGAATCCGGGCTTTTATGAGATGGCAAAAACCATTTTCCGCCGCTAATAATCTCAAGCCATTTCTTTATCGGGCTTATCATTAGATCAGGTATTGGCACATATCTGTCTTTCCCATACCCAGTAAAACTCCTTCTGCTGTTCTTGGCATCAACAATCTTCAATCTTTTATTTGTTAAATCTATATCTTCCACCTTTAGATTACACGTTTCAGATAATCTTAGACCGCAGAAGAATGTCAAAGCAGAAGCTATTGCCACTTTTGGTCTATCTACAGCATCAAATAGTTTTACAAGCTGTTCCACGTTAAATACATCTGGAAGTTTATTTTTATCTCCCATTTTCATAACCCCCCTATTATAGTCCTAATCTCTTCCATCATCAGCAGCCCAGAATTGCTTTCCTTTACTCTTCTCCTATTTGCAGATATCTCCATAGCTTTTTTCTGGCTTATCTGGCCTTTCACAAGCTTATCCTTGATATCAGCAGGTATCCGCGTAGCGATAAACCATCTATATGTTGTGCACGGATTTAGATTATTCTTCAGAATAAAATCGTACAAGATTCTTTCAGTCTGTGTAAGCTCTCTTGGTCGTCTACTGGGGCTGTTCCTTCTCCCATAACACAACTTCCCATAATAATAGTTCCTGCAATGGCTTAACATAGCTATCAGCTTATCACCCTCAATCTCTGGAATAATCTCATTTAGCTGCTTTTTTATCTCCCCAACTTTCTGAAATATATCTACCTTTAGTCCGTTACTACGGATTCTCCAATTTCCTAGACGGTCGTAGCTCATCCTCATTTCTCCTCACCAAAACCTTTAATGGTTAGGTGACTTATAAATTTTGTACAGCTTTTGTACGCACTACAACAGAATAAGCTTTAACCCGAGAATCCACGTAATATTAGCCTGTAATTATGCCAAAAAAACAACCAATCAAAATAGCTAATATAACATCAAAAAACATTCATTTTTCACCTGTTTGTGGTTGTTTTAATCAAAAAATGAATGGTCCAGAAAACCGACTTGTCGGTTTTCGCTTGACCATCAATTTATCACCCTAATCCTATTGCCAATAACCTGCTTCTCACCATTATACTCATCAATCTCGCCAATAACCTCAATATAATCCCCTTCACTAATACTGACATTTTCATAAACAATAATCTCTATATCTTCTGGTTGTGTTATTGTAATAATGCTTATCTTCTCCCCATTATACACATCACTAACAACACCCTTAACCTTAACATCATTCCCGATATTTTCCCCCTCAATCTTAGAAATCAACGTTTCATCAATGGATATATTCTCAGAAATAATATAAAGCAAAAATACCCCGAACAAAGCTGAAATTATTGCTATTCTCAATAAAGTCTTTTCCTTCATATATACCCCAACAATTACTTCGGAATCAAACACAACATTTAAAAATACTTATATATTCTAGGACATACATGCCTAATCTGAACTTTAAATCAACAGCAGACATAAAAATACCCAAGAGGCTAATAGACCAGGTAGTGGGCCAAGAGCCAGCTGTTGATATCATGAAAAAAGCAGCCCAGCAAAGAAGGCACGTTCTATTGATAGGTTCACCAGGAACAGGGAAATCTATGCTTGGTCTAGGGCTTGCAGAATTATTACCCAAAGAAAAATTAGTAGATACCTTATCATTCCCTAATCCCAATGATGAAAATACGCCTTTAATAAGAACGGTTCCTGCAGGCCAGGGCAGAGATTTAATTGCAAAATCAAAAATGCAGTCAATGGGCATGTTCAAAAATCAAAACATATTCTTGTTCATATTGGTGATTATCTCAATGATTGCTCCCTGGTGGGCAAGATCATACTATCAATCAGATCTTATGTTTGCAGCATTCTTCTTAGGCGGTATGATATTCCTGGGAGCTTTTGTAATATTCCTCAATGTCGGAAAAAGGATGAACTCCCCTCAAGTAATGATCCCAAAAATAATAGTTGACAACTTCAGAAAAAAACAGGCAACTTTCAATGATGCAACAGGTGCTCATGCAGGGGCATTATTAGGCGATGTCCTTCACGATCCCTTCCAAAGCGGCGGATTAGGAACACCAGCTCATGAAAGAGTTGTAGCAGGAATGATTCATAAATCCAATATGGGAGTTCTATTCATAGATGAGATTGCTACATTACAGCCGCATACCCAGCAAGAGCTTCTATCAGCTTTGCAGGAAAAGAAATTTTCAATAACAGGCCAATCAGAGAGATCAGCAGGGGCAATGGTAAGGACAGAGCCAGTGCCATGTGATTTCATTTTAGTTGCAGCAGGAAACTTAGAAACAGTAAAAGCAATGCATCCGGCATTAAGGTCAAGGATAAGGGGCTATGGTTATGAGATCTATATGAATGACACAATGCCTGACAATGAAAATAACAGGAACAAGATTGCCATATTCGTGGCGCAAGAGGTTGTCAAAGACAAAAAGATCCCTCATTTCTCAAGAGAAGCGGTAAATGAAATGATTGAAGAAGCAAAGAAAATGGCAAACAGAAAAGGCCATTTAACATTGAGATTAAGGGAGCTGGGAGGATTGATAAGGGCAGCTGGTGACTTAGCAAAAGAACAAAACGCAAAACTTGTAGAGAAGAAACATATTGTTAAGGCAAAAACAATAGCAAGGACATTAGAAAAGCAATTAGCAGACAAATACATTGAAAGAAAAAAGGAATACGAAGTCATTGTAACAGAAGGAAAAAGGGTAGGCAGGGTTAATGGTTTAGCGGTTATTGGGGGGGAAGACTCATATTCAGGAATTATTCTTCCAATAGAATCAGAAGTAACGCCGGGAGGAAAAGAAAAAGAGATTATAGCAACAGGAAAGCTCGGTGATATTGCAAAAGAAGCAATTAAAAATGTTTCCGCAATTGTAAAAAAATATTTTGGAGAGGACTTAAAGGAAAAATATGACATCTATGTGCAATTCCTCCAAACATATGAAGGTGTAGAGGGAGATTCAGCAAGCATAGCAGTAGCTACATCAATTATTTCAGCCTTCAAAAACATACCAATAAAGCAAAACTATGCAATGACGGGAAGTTTATCTGTAAGGGGAGATGTATTGCCAATTGGGGGAGTATCCTCAAAAGTAGAGGCAGTTATCGAAGCAGGCATTAAGAATGTAATAGTCCCAAAATCCAATTTGAAAGATATCATAATCGACAAAGAAAAATTAAAGAAAGTTAAAATAATTCCAGTAGAGCACATAAAAGACGTTCTGAGAGAAGCTTTAGTTTGGAAAGGAAAAGAAAACATTCTTAAAAAAATAATTAAAAGTTAAAAAATTTATTTATTACTTAGTCCAATCAACAGCGCCACATAAAGTATAACTGCGCCCATCACAATTAGCACTAAATCTGGAGGAAAAAACCTTACAAAGAAAAATACAATCCCCCCAACCAATAATAATGCGCTTATTCCGAATAGCAAAAAACTCCAAAGAGAAAGGATTATCATTCTCTTAATTCTCTTAACTCTGCCCATAATCATTCTCTCAGTTGAGCTAACAGCACGTGCTATAATGCCTTCTAGCTTGTCTTCAACATTGAACAAATTGTCTACTACTTCCTTGATCTTGCTTAGCAGTCCTGCCATTTTTATCGCTTCTTTATTAGTGCAGTTGCTACAGCACCGATGATTGCCCCAACACCTAATGCTATCCCTAGGGATGCAAGTGGATGCTCTTCAATTTTTTCTTCAAAGTTTCCTTCTAATTCATCTATTTTTTCTTTAAGCTCTTCAATCTTATCTTTTATAACTTCTGGATTCACAAGCTTATCCTTTTTTCTAGCCATTATTCCACCTCCAAATTAAATCTACACCCCTTTCTTAAATTACTAATGCAACCAACTTTATAAACTTACTGTTATCCTAAAAACTTTTAGGGACAAAGTCACTAAAAGGATTTGGAAACTTGTTTCCAAAAACATAAATTTTATAAATGGCTGCAAATGTTCATCTTAATATGGCAAAGACTAAAAGACCAATAGTAAAAAAAGCTCCAAAAGTAAAAGAAGTAAAAATAGACCTATCACAATTAAAATTCTGCCCAGAATGTGCTTCTGATAATATTTTCTATAGCAACTCCAGAGACGAATTAATATGCAGAGAGTGTGGAGGAATATTCTCAAAACTAACTCCGGAGCAGATGGCAAAATATAAGGATTCTTTAAAATAATTATCTCCAACTTACTTTAACATCATCAGTTCTTTCATATGGTTTTATATCTATCTTATTAGCATCATCAGCACCGCGCGATTTATATTCAATCAAGCCTTCCCAGGCAATCATTAAACCATTATCAACCATAACATTATTCGGAGGAATAAAGCACTCAGCTCCTCTTTCATTACACATCTTTCTGCACATCTCTTGCAATCTTATATTACATGCAACCCCCCCACCCAATAATAATTCATTTTTCTCACAATGTGCCATTGCTCTCTCAGCAACTTCAACCAACATAGCAAAAACAGTTTCTTGACAAGAATAACACAAATCTTCAACTTTATATTTACCAGAATCATATTTCTGTTTTAGATTTGTCTGAATCCCGCCAAAACTAACATCCATTCCCTTAACAACATAAGGCAGCTCAATAAAATTATTACCTTTAAGTGCAAGTTCATAAATTTTAGGCCCGCCAGGAAAACCTAAACCCATATGGCGAGCAAAACCATCTAAAAAATTTCCAACACCATTATCAAGTGTCTCTCCAAAGATTCTATATTTCCCGCCGTCATAAGCAATAACCTGAGTATTTGCTCCAGAACAATATAGCAGCACAGGATTCTTAGCACTTGTCAATGCTCTTCCAATCTCTAGATGTGCAATGCAATGATTAATTCCAATTAATGGTTTTTTATTTTCTTTAGCTAACTTCTTTGCTTTTTCCATTCCAACAACTAAGCATGGAGCTAAACCAGGCCCTTGAGAAAAACTAATCAGATCAATATCTTTCCAAGTTAATTTTGATTCTTTCAAAGCATCTTCAACAACCTTATCTTTAACCAAAAGATGATGTTTCTTAGCCTCTGAAGGATGAATGCCACCTTTCTCAGTTGTATAACTATCTTTAACATTAGCCAAGATCTTAGCCTTATCATTTATAATACCCACACCAAACGTATGTGCTGTTGATTCAATTCCTAAACATATCATAATAAATCAAAAATAGAATTTTCTTTAAATATCTTTTCAAAATTGGCTGGGGTGGCTACTCGGTCAGAAATAATATTGTGTCCTCCTTGATGTAAAATAACTGGGTTCACAACAAAAACAAATTTTTAACAACAATGGCGAGGCGAACCGGGGGTTGCCCCCGTCGGGGTGGTTCGCAAGGCTTCCGTAGGAATCCGTCGAAGCCATTGTTGTTGTTAAAAATTATAAAGAAATATAGTTAACACTATCAAAAAACATTTTCTAAAACCAATTAAGAATATAGCTCACGCTATCTTACATTTTTCTAAAAAAGTTTAGAAAAATAAATATGAAAACCATGCATAGAGTTTATGAACGATTGGGGATTGCATGCTGAATACGTCGCCGAAGCTTCGTACTTACACATCAATTCCATTAAACGGATGTTTTTTCCGTGTTCTAAGATATCTCGTTTCAGGGATGGCTTCGTGCTTAGATGCTTTCAGCACTTATCCATAGAGAGCGTAGCTGCCCTGCATACCTTGTTAGATAACAGGTCGACCAGAGGCTCCGAATCTTCGTTCCTCTCGTACTAGAAGATTCTTTCCTTCAGATATCAACATTTCCAGTAGATATTAAACCAACTGCCTCACAGCGTTGTGAACCCAGCTCACGATCCCTTTTAATTGGTGAACACCCACACCCTTGGCTGCTTCTGCACAGCCAGGATAGGAAGAGCCGACATCGATGTAGCAAGCCGCGCCGTCGATA
>CAZSRD010000056.1:0-6371 GCA_964609455.1 uncultured Methanosarcinales archaeon | reverse complement strand
TTGACCATTGGTCATTATGGTTGGATGCAAAAATATTGTTTAAAACTATCTGGGTAGTTATTTTTAAGAGAGAAGGAATTTATGGGAAAGATGGTGTCAACAGGGGATATTTAGAAGGCAAGTAAAACCAGGAAAAGTAAATAAAATTTGTTTTACATGTGCTAAACAAACAAGGAAAACTGTATAGTAAATTGTTAAAGAGGAATTAATTTATATTGAGGTGGAATACAGTATGGAGGATATTGTAATAAGAGGTTCCGGAGGACTTGCAAGAGAAATTGCCTTTTTAATTGAGCGGATTAATCAAGAGAAAACAAAATGGAATTTACTGGGTTATATTGATATAGAAGATATTGGTGAAGTTAAATATGGCTATGAAGTCTTGGGTGATGATTCCTGGTTTGAAAAAACCAAAAATGTTAGTTGTGTTATAGCAATAGGTGATTCAAAGACAAGATTTAAGGTGTATCAGCAAATAAGGAACTGCCATTTGGATTTTCCTAATATCATTCATCCCAAGGCTATAATGGGAAAAGATATTGAAATGGGGTATGGAAATATCATTACCAGCCCGTCTGGTTTTACTGCTGGAATTTATATTGGTAATTTTTGCTTATTTAATGGATTGTGTACAATAGGTCATGATGTGGTTATTAAAGACTTTGTTAGTTTAATGCCATTTACGGCAATTTCCGGAAATGTAGTTATTAACACTAAATCCTTTATCGGTACAGGCGCCATATTGATCCCCGGCATCACCATTGGAAAAGAGACGATTGTTGGAGCGGGAGCAGTTGTTTTAAAAGATGTAAAGGATAGTTGTACGGTATTTGGTAACCCGGCAAAAATAGTATACCAAAAAACGGAGGGTAAAAAACTGTGAATGAATTTATGGAGAAATTTAAAGACGCCTTAGATATCGTAGGTGAATTTGATATAAATGTAGAACTGGAAGAATTTAACGAGTGGGATTCTATGGGGTATATCTCTGCAATGTCCATGTTAGATGAAGAATACGGTAAAGAAGTAAATGCGAATCAGCTTAAAGCTTGTAAAACCCTTGCTGATTTATATGAGTTAGTTTCTAAATAAATTGATAAATTATTTCTTTGGGGAGTGAAGATGTGGCTATTGGAGAATTAAAAAATGTTGCAATAAAAGGAATATCCTGTTGCCTGCCTGATAATAAAGTCTTAAATACTGATTATTATGAGAAATTTGGAAAGGAACTCGTTGACAAAGTTATTAAAATGACAGGAATAAATACAAGATATACAGCAATAAAAGAGCAATGCGCATCTGATTTGGCGTATACAGCTGCAGAGAGATTGATAGAAAAACTACACTGGGACAAAGGTACCATTAAGAGTTTGATTTTTCTTACTCAATCACCTGACTATAGAAAGCCATCAACAGCGTGCGTCCTGCAACATAGACTTCAACTTTCCGAATATTGTGCTGCCTTTGACGTGAATTTAGGCTGTTCAGCATTTATCTATGGAACTTTTTTTGGTTCCTTAATGATGTCAAATAATGATATTAACAGAATGTTGGTTTTAATCGGAGATGCGGGAAGTATAAACATTTCGCCAGAAGATCACTCGTCAATATTGTTGCATGGATCTGCTGGTTCTGCCATTGCTTTGGAGTATGATCCGGAGGTTAATAATAGTATAAAGTACTCTTTAAAGACTGATGGTAGTAGATTTAAAAGTCTTTATACACCTGCGGGAGCTTTTAGAAATGCATACACGGCAAGAAAAGAACTTTACTTGCATGATGATGGTATTACAAGATCTGACTATCATAATTTTATGAATGGACTTGATATTTTTCAGTTTTCAATCACAAAAGTACCAAAAACCATAAAAGAATTTTTAAAGCATTACAAACTGGAAAATGATATGTTTGACTACTTGCTATTACATCAACCCAATAAATTTATAGTCAAAAAGGTGGCACAAAAAATAGGATTCCCATCAGAGAAAACACCCATTAATGTTGATAAATTCGGTAATTGTAGTGGGTCATCAATACCGTTGTTGATTGTTGATAATATAAAAACCGAAGCAGAGAACGGCAAAATACGTCTTTTAGCTTCAGGTTTTGGAGTCGGTTTATCATGGGGAGTAATGGATTTAACTCTTGAACATATAGCTATACCGGATATCATATACTCCAATGAATATTATACGGAAGGATAAAAACGCAAAGATATTATATTGCTAATTAATTTTATAAAGGTGGATTTATATGATTAACTTAATTGATTTGACCGGAAAAACTATTATAGTCACCGGAGCTTCCAATGGCATAGGACGAGAGACCGCAATTCTTTTAAGTAAATTGGGTGCCAGACTTGTATTGATAGCACGCAATAAAGAGAAATTAAAGGATACTATTGATAGTTTAGATGGAGAAGGCCATGCCGATATAGCTTTTGACTTAACCAGTTTTTCTGAATACAGCCACTTGTATAGTCGTATTTTTGAGAATTGCGGCGGTGTATCCGGTTTCGTTCATAGCGCAGGTATTTCAAAAACCATACCATTGAGAAATATGAGGTTAAATGATTTAGATGAGATGATGAAGATTAATTATTATTCATTTATGCTGCTGGCAAAAGAATTTGTAAAGAAAAAAAATGTACATCCTAATGGAGCAAGTATTGTAGCCATTTCATCTACATCAGGTGATTTTTCTGTAAAAGGTTTGTCTATTTACTCTGCTACAAAAAGTTCTCTTAATATTAGTATTAAGGCATTGGCACAAGAGTATGCACAGTGGAATATCAGGTTTAATACTGTATCACCAGGATGGGTGAAAACTGAATTAACTGATAAAGCAACTCGAGCGCTTACTAGTGAACGCTTAGAGAATGTTTTCGAGAATTATCCATTAGGACCAGGAGACCCCATCGATGTGGCTAAAGCAGTAGCGTTTTTACTAAGTGATGCAGCCAGCTGGATTACAGGAATAAATCTGACAATTGATGGGGGAGCTACTACAAAGGCAGGCTAAGGACTCAAGGTTGGTGAAACGGGATAAGGTTCTGTGAAAATAAATTAATGGAGCACGATTATGAGTGTGAAAATTGTAAAAATCGAGTATTATTTACCAGAAACTATTATTACTAATAATGATTTAGAAAAGCAATTTATAGATTGGTCTTCAGAAAAGATTGAAAAAAAAATAGGCATAAAAGAAAGACATATTGTAAAAGAAGATGAAACAGCCCTTGATTTGGCATTAGAAGCTGGGAAGAAAATCTTAAAAATTTACGATAAAGATAGAATAGATTTTCTTCTTTTTTGTACCCAAAGCCCGGAATATTATCTGCCTTCCGGAGCTTGTATTTTACAAGACAGGCTTGGGCTTAAAACAAATATTGGCGCACTTGATTATAATTTAGGTTGTTCTGGTTTTATCTATGGTCTTGCAATGGCAAAATCTCTGATAATATCAAAGATTGCTACAAACATTTTATTGATTACTTCCGAAACTTATACTAAACATATTCATTCCAAAGATAAAAGTAATAGAACTATCTTTGGAGATGCTGCAGCTGCTGTTATTATTGAAAAATCTAAAAATGAACAGATAGGAGAATTTGTTTTGGGAACAGATGGAAGTGGATATAAGAATCTTATTGTACCCAATGGTGGGTTAAGAAATAGGTATGATATTAATTCCAAGGAAATAGATGATGATTCAGGCAGTCTCAGAACAGACAATAATCTTTATATGAATGGTCCTGAGATTTTTAATTTTACCATTGATGCTGTTCCCAAAGTAGTGTCTGAAACATTAGGGAAAAATAATACTATCTTAGAAAATTTAGATTATGTAATCTTTCATCAAGCTAATAAGTATATGAATGAATATTTAAGGGAAAAAATAAATATTCCTAAAGAGAAGTTTTATTTAAATTTATTACATACCGGTAATACTGTTTCTGCTACTATTCCTATAGCCATAAAAGATGCATTAGGTAATAAACTGATTAAAAAGGGAGATAAGGTTCTTTTGGTAGGTTTTGGCGTAGGTTATTCCTGGGGTGGGACAATAATCACTATATAATTAAGGAGAAATATATATGGAAAAAATGAAGACTGAAGATTTTATTAACGAATTAAAAGATGCTTTAGAGATAAAAGTTGAAGATCAAAAAGTTACTTTAGAGACTAATTTAAAAGATTTAGAAGAATACGACTCTTTAAGCGTATTATCTATTATCGCTATGATTGATAAGAATTTTGGTAAACAAATTCCTTCCTCGGATTTTTCAAAGGTTACAACAGTCAGTAGTTTGATAGAATCAATTGGGAAGGAGCATTTTGAGTAAATACATATTATTTTAAAGAAGGTGTTTAGTAGTGCATTCTATTTTTAATTTAAGCAATAAAAATATTATAGTAACTGGTGCTTCTTCTGGTATTGGTAAACAATGTGCCATAACTTTCAGCCAACTTGGTGCCAATATTATTTTAATTGCCAGAAACAGAAAAAGACTGGAAGAAACTTTTAATCGTTTAAACAAAGGAAATCATCTCTATATTTCTCAAGATATTATCGAATATGACAAATTAGAAAACGCTATTAATACAGTTACAGAAAAGATAGGTAAAATATCTGGGTTTGTGCATTCAGCTGGAACAGAAATGACTTTGCCCTTGAAAAGCATGACTTCTTCTTATTATGAAAATATGTTTGCGATAAATGTCATATCAGGATTCGAATTGGCCAGGATTATTTCTAAGAAAAAATATTTAGATGAGAATGGTGCAAGTTTTGTATTTATTTCATCGGTTATGGGCATGTTAGGACAAGCAGGAAAGATTGGCTATTGTAGCTCAAAGGGGGCTTTAATATCTGGTGCTAAGGCAATGGCTTTAGAAATGGCATCCAAACACATTAGAGTTAATTGTATTATCTCCGGTGTAGTGGAAACAGAGATGTCAAATAAGATGTTTGAAAGCCTTCCAAAGGAGTCCAAGAAATCAGTCATAGATATGCATCCTTTAGGGTTGGGAAAACCAAATGATATAGCGTATGCTTGCGCTTATTTACTTTCGGATGCTGCAAGATGGATAACTGGGACTAATTTAATTATTGATGGTGGATATAGTGCAAGATAAAAAGTTTAATATTAATTAGAATCTGAGGTGGAAATCATAATGTATGATATTATAATTATAGGTGCAGGGGGATTTGGTCGAGAGGTTTATTTGTGGGCAAAAGATTCGTTTCCCAAAGACCAATATACAATAAAAGGATTTCTTGATGATAACCCTAGAATTTTAGATAATTATAATATAGATATCAACATAATTGGAAATTTAGATAATTATAAGATTAAAAATCAAGATAGATTTCTTTTTGCAGTAGGCGATATTGATATAAAGAAGAGTTTGATTGTAAGGTTAAAAAGAAGAGGTGCAAAATTTCTTACTTTAATTCATCCGGGTGCAATTGTAGCAAATACAGCAAAAATTGGAGAAGGAGCCATTATTTGTCCTTTTTGTTTAGTTAGTGATAATGTTTTGTTAGAAGATTTTGTAATGATGAATGTTTATTCATCATGCGGACATGATGTAAAAGTTGGTAGTTATTCTATCTTATCTCCGTATGCTACATTAAATGGTTTTGTAATTTTGGAAGATGAGGTATTTTTGGGAACCCATGCTACTGTAATACCATATAAAAAAGTTGGTTGTAAGTCGAAAATAAGTGCTAATTCAGTGGTTATGAGAGATGTTCCGGCAAATAAAATGGTTTTTGGAGTTCCAGGTAAGGCGATTTAACTATTGAATTAAATTAAAAACAAGAAGGATTTGGTGTAGAAATAATGCCACAATTTGCTTTTGTCTTCCCCGGTCAAGGCTCGCAAGAAGTTGGAATGGGGAAAGATCTGGTAAAGGATTATAAAGTAGCAGAAGAATTATTTAGCGGGGCTAATATAGCGCTTAAAGATGAGGGAATTGATTTAAAGAAGTTATGTTTTGAAGGTCCGGAAGAAGAATTAACTAAAACCATAAATGCTCAGCCGGCAACGTTAACTATAAGTATAATTTTACATAAACTACTTCAAAAGAATAATATTAATCCTAGTGTTGTAGCTGGCCATAGTTTAGGAGAGTATTCTGCTTTAGTTGCTGCATCATCAATTAAATTTAAAGAAGCAGTTAGATTAGTTAGAAAAAGAGGGCAATACATGCAAACTGCTACTCCTATTGGGATTGGCTCTATGGCTGCTATTATTAGCTTAAAGAAAGATAAGATAGAAGACTTAATTAAAAAAGTTTCTAAATTTGGGACCATAGAGATAGCTAATTATAATTCTCCTTATCAGATTGTGGTTTCTGGTAAGA
>CAZSRD010000055.1:0-6962 GCA_964609455.1 uncultured Methanosarcinales archaeon | reverse complement strand
AAGGCAATTCCTCTACACACTAACGTGTGTAGTATCCTTGCCTTAGGACAATGAAAATCGGCATCTTAACAGGCGGCGGAGACACACCTTCCTTAAATGCAGTTATATATGGGGCTGCATTAAGGGCAGAAGAGCTTGGCCATACATTAGTTGGCGCGCTAAAAGGATGGGATGGTGTTCTTAACCCTGTTTGTTATCAAGAACTGAACCCAAGAAAAATAAATCCTAATGCAGGAGGCACTTTATTAAAAACATCCAGGACAAGGCTTAAAGATGAAAGTTTAGAGCAGGCAGTCAGGAATATTGAAGAAGAATTTGATGCTTTGATTGCTATTGGCGGTGATGATACATTAACAGTTGGAAAAAATCTTGGATATTTATTAAACATCCCAATATGTTTTGTAACAAAAACAATAGATAATGATGCAGGAAGAAATGCTCCTCAGGGAGCAATGGATTATGCTCAAATAATAAATTATTTCACTTCAGGCTTTGCAACTGCAGCAAGAAAAGCAGCTCAGTATGCAGCTGAATTAAGAACAACAGCTTATTCTCACGAAAGGGTTATTTTCTTGGAAACAATGGGAAGAACCCCTGGCTGGCTTGCCTTAAGCGCATATTTAGGCGGACCGGATTTTATTTTGGTTCCAGAGGTTCCATTGGATTTTGAAAGATTTAAGGGAGTTTTAGCTGATAGGTACAAACGCCAGCAAAATGCAATTGTAGTTGTTGCAGAAGGCGTAAAATACGCAGGAAGTGACAACCCAATTGCCCAGGATGAATCGGATATGGACACATTCGGCCATAAAAAATTAGGCGGAGTGGCAGAAATTCTCGCTGAAAGGGTAAAAAAGGAATTAGGAATAAAAAATTCTAATTCTGTTAATCCTGGTTATTTATACAGGTCTGGCTCTCCTTCAGATGTTGACAGAAGAATTGGAATTCTGCTTGGAAGGGAAGCTGTATCTGCAATTAGCAAAAAAAGAAGTGGTGAAGTAGCAGTAGTTTACAGAAACGATGAAGGCCTGAGAGTAAGAACAATGCCTGTTGACGAAGTTCTCTTGACAGATTCCACTGGGCATATCATTCCAAGAAATCTTGATTCGAGGTTTTACAATCCAAATGCTTACTCAATAACGCCTGAAGGGGTAGAATATTTCAGGCCGATACTAAACGGAGGCAGATAAAATCAACAATGAATACATTTTTAACGTCCATGTAAAACCAGACGAAAGTTATCCTGTTGCAATGTATTCTGATGTTTTTGGCAGAGACAACACTCTTCTTAGAGAGCAGATAGGAAATAAAAAAGCATTCTTTCTTGTTGATGATGGAATCGGAGCAGATGCTATCTCTAAATTAGCAAGATACATAGAGCATTACAGGATTAACGCCTATATAAAATGCATCCAGGGGGGAGAGCAGGTAAAAGACGGGTTAGAAACTGTATTGGAAACAATAGACGCAATGGAAAGTTTTGGCATTGACAGAAAAGAAAAGGTTGTTTTAGTTGGTGGCGGAGCAGTTTTGGATATGGGCGGCTTTGCAGCAAGCATTGCACACAGGGGAATAGAGCATATCAGGATTCCAACAACATATTTAGCTCAAGTTGATGCAGGAATAGGAACAAAAAATGCAGTAAACTATCTTGGGCAGAAAAACTTTATAGGGGTATTCCAAACGCCGCAGATAGTAATTGTAGACCCTCTTTTCCTTTACACATTAGACGAGAGGCAGATGCGCTCTGGAATGGCTGAATCTGTAAAGGTAGCTTTAATGAAAGATAAAAAATTGTTTGAGTTAGTTGAATCAAATTACCAGCATGTTTTGGATAAGCATCTTGAGCATCAACCAACAAGAGAGATTATGTGGGGCACAATAGTTGCGCATCTAGAGCAGATCCATACAGACCCTTACGAAAGGCAGCTAGCAAGGCCATTGGACTTCGGCCATGAATGGGGCCACAGGCTGGAGATTGTAACTGACCACAGGCTTAGCCATGGTGAAGGAGTTTCAATCGGAATGGCTATTGACAGCTATATCTCATCCAAAAGAGGCTATATATCAGAAGATGATTTTGGAAGAATAATCAGATTATTGAAAAATATAGGCTTGCCAACATTTGATGAAGCAGCAACTTTGGAAAATATCTGGCCAGGACTGGAAAGCTTCAGAAGGCATCTTGGGGGAGAATTAACAATATCATTGTTAGGCGGCATAGGAAATAAAAGGGATGTTCATGAAATTTCCAAAGCAGAGGTTGAAGAGGCGTTGACCTATCTAAAAGGAATTTCAACGCAAACTTTTAAAAATCTTTGATTTTTAAACCGTTTTGGAACTTAGTTCCAAAAAGTTTTTAAACTATGATTATTATTTATTAGATATGACTAAAACTATTAGCAGAGATGTTGCACTTTCTGAGATTACTCTGCGCAGATACGAAAAGCCAGAGAACTTCAAAGGCCGAGACTTGATACGTAAGTTGTGTTTAAGTTTAGGATTATTGCAGCCAGGAGATTCCAGAGATGTCATTGTTGATGTTCTTGGTGTTTTGTTGAAAGCTAAGAAAGAACTGAGTTCGGAAGAGATTGAGAAATTAGTTATTGAAGAAAGAAAAAAACACAAACTGCCAATGTTGGGAATTGCCCCCTCCAACATCAGAAGGCAATTGAAAAGATTAAGGGATATTTTTATTTTGGAAAAAGTTGCTAATGATTACAGGGTTAATGAAAAAGCATCTCTTTCTGAACTGTTTGAAGAGAAGATTGAGAAATTCTTATTGCCTTCAATAACGTCTCGGATTAAAGAATATGTTAAGAAGATTGATGAAACTTCTTAGGTATTGTCTCTAGAGGCTTCATCTAGCATCCTTTGCATCTCAGCAAGTTCTCTTTTAGAAGCTGCTTCTATTTGGGAGGTAATGGAGGTTATCTTTCTTTCAAGCTTGACTATCAAGGTATCCACTTTTTTCTTCTGTTCAGCAATAGCCTTTCTTTCACCCCATTCTTCCATTAATTCCTTAAGATTCTTCATAGTTCTTTCCAAGTCTGCTTTATATTTATAACCCATTGCCTTCAAGCTTTGGAATTCCTGCTTATTCTTAACTTTGGCCTGCCTTAACTTTCTCATATCCTCCAACACCTTAGTAAGATCATCCCTAACTTCTCTTAACTTAGCTGAATAATTCAAAATCTTAAGCTCAGTTCTCTCAAGATCAACACTTTTTGTAAGAAGCTGTGAATAAACTAAGGCCAGGTGTTCTATTTCCCCCTCTTTTTTCATGGCTCTCTCTGCCTGCCTCATTAAGTCATCTATTTCTTTCAATTGTTTTGGCTTTCTAGAAAATAAACCGCCTAATCCCATATTATCTGAATCAAATCTTTAAGTTTATAAACTTTTTCTATCTCACCGTTAAACCCAACATTTAAAAACAGCTTTTTACTCCTTCTAGATATGATTAAATTCGCAAAAGATCCATATACTCAGGAACAAGTAAAACAAATACTCAACCCAATTGTTGAGAAATGGTTTTTTTCTAGATTCAAGTCTTTTTCTCTGCCTCAGCTGCATGGTGTTATGGAGATTCATTCAAGAAATAATATCCTAGTCAGCGCTCCTACTGGCGCTACAAAGACACTTACAGCTTTCCTATCGATATTGAATGAATTAGTTGACTCTTCTATTAAAGGAATATTGGAAGATAGAATCTATTGTGTTTATGTTTCTCCTTTGAAGGCATTGAATAATGATATTGAGCGTAACTTGAAGGAGCCTCTTGAGGAGATAGAGAAAATAGCAGGAAAAGAGCTTAAAATAAGGGTTGCAGTAAGAACAGGCGATACAGAAACAAGAGAAAGGACAAAGATGCTGAAGAATCCCCCACATATACTGATTACAACCCCAGAGTCATTGGCTATTTTGTTGAGTTCTCCTAAATTTATTGAACACTTAAAAAAAGTTGAATGGTTTATTTGTGATGAGGTCCATGCTCTGGCTGAGAATAAACGAGGAGTTCATTTATCACTTTCTATGGAAAGATTAGGTAATTTGTCTCCACATATGACAAGGATTGGTTTGTCAGCAACAATATCTCCATTGCAGGATGTTGCAGAATTCTTAGTTGGCTATGAAGGCGGCAAGCCAAGAGATTGTAAAATAATCGATGTCCAGTTTATCAAGGAAATGGATCTTAAGGTATTGAGCCCTGTTAAGGATTTAATTGGGGTAGAGCATGGATTAATGCATCATTCCATGTACGTCTTAATAGATAAATTGATACAAGAGCATAAAACTACTTTAATATTTACAAATACTCGTTCTGCAACAGAAAGGGTTGTCCATCATCTAAAAGAAAAGTTTCCTAAGAATTACCTGGAGAATATTGGAGCCCATCATGGCTCTTTGAGTAAAAATTCAAGGCTGGATATTGAAACCAGGTTGAGGGCGGGAAAATTAAAAGTTGTTGTTTGTTCAACTTCTTTGGAATTAGGAATAGATATTGGTTATATCGATTTAGTAATCTGTTTAGGGAGCCCTAAATCTGTTGCCAGAGCTTTGCAGAGAATTGGCAGAAGCGGCCATAGGATGCATGAAAAAACAAAAGGAAGAATCATTGTTCTTGACAGAGATGATTTAGTAGAGTGCGCTGTTTTACTTAAAGATTCTATTGAAAGGAAAATAGACAGAATCCATATACCTACTAATTGTCTAGATGTTCTTGCACAACAGATTGACGGCATAGCCATACAGGATAAGATACATATTGATGAGTTGTTTAAGCTTGTAAAACAATCTTATTGCTATAAGGATCTTACAAAAAATGATTTTCAGGAAGTTATTGATTATTTGGCAGGAAAGTATATCTCTTTAGAAGATAGGAATATCTACGCAAAAATATGGCATGATGAAACAACTGGAATGATCGGAAGGAGAGGAAAGATGGGCAGGGTTATTTATATGACCAATATAGGGACTATTCCTGAAGAAGTCAGGGTATCAGTCAAGGTTGGAGACCAGACTGTTGGTTATATAGAAGAGGCTTTTTTAGAAAAAATGCGTTCTGGCGATATATTTACATTAGGTGGAAACGTTTATGAATTCAAGTTTGCAAGCGGCATGGTTGCTCAGGTCAGGGCTTCTGTAAATAGGCCTCCAACAATTCCTTCGTGGTTCAGCGAAATGCTGCCTTTGAGCTATGACCTAGCTGTGGATATTGGGAAATTCAGGAAATTATTAGGGCAGAAATTCTGTTACAGCAAGTCCAAGGAAGAGATTATGAAATTTATCAATGATTACCTTTATGTTGACAGTAATGCAGCTGAATCTTTATATAATTATTTTTATGAGCAATTCCACTATTCTGAAATACCTTCTGATACAAGGATTGTTGTTGAAAATTACACAGATGAATGGGGAAAAAGGTATGTTATATTCCATTCCTTATTTGGAAGAAGGGTAAATGACTGCCTTTCAAGAGCAGTTGCTTTTGCAATTGGCAGAACACAGCACAAAGATGTTGAGATTGGGATAAGTGATAATGGATTTTATGTCTCTGCTGGAAAGGTTGATGTGATGAAGGCCTTTAAGCTGCTGAAAAGCAAGGAACTGGGGAAGGTTATGGATATGGCTATTGACAAGACAGAGGTCTTGAAAAGAAGGTTTAGGCACTGCGCAGCCAGGTCTTTGATGATACTTAGAAACTATAAGGGGCACAGGAAAAGAGTTGGAAGGCAGCAGGTCAGCTCAATGATATTATTGAATGCTGTCAGGAGGATCTCCCCTAATTTTTCTATATTGAAAGAATCCCGAAGAGAGGTTCTTGAAGACTTAATGGATATTGAAAACACAAAGAATGTCTTGAAAGCAATTGAAGAAAAAAAGATTCTGATCAAGGAAACCCATGTTTCTCTTCCTTCACCATTTTCTTTAAATCTTGTTACACAAGGAAGAACAGACATAATGAAGATTGAGGATAAGGTTGAGTTTTTGAGAAGGATGCATAATAATATACTAGCAAAGATAGGCTCTAAGAAAGGCGTTAAAAAAGAGGATCTTAAAGATTTTAATTATCAAGAGGAATGGGTAAAACTTGAGGAAAAGATGGAATCAGAGAAAGACGCTAAAAAAGAACAGTTGAAAATACAGGCTTATAACCTTCAGAGAGTTCCTATCTTTGCAAAGCAGGAGATTGTTGATGTTATTGAAGGAAAGGCTGAGTTTTCACAGCGCTTTATCGATGCTGTTCACAAGTATAAGAAAGATATTGATAAAAGTTGGCCTAAGGAAGTTAAGGAGTTTGTATTTAAGAAAATATTTTAGGCAAAAAATCATTTAGTATTATCAAGAGTAACTTTTTTAGAAACAATCTCTCCGCCAGCAAATTCATCTGTATGGTAAGGGCTGTCGTTTCTATAAACTAATTGTAATTCATACCTTCCTTTTGCATTAAAGAGCTTTTTCTGCTCATCAGAAAATCTCATCAATAATTGTGTTGTTGAATTGACGCTATTAACATGCTGGCTTTTGCCTCCTGCTTCAATATGTACATCTTCCTTTTCCAGAAGATACTGCCTGCCATCCGGCGCCTTTACCCATAATGCTACAAGAGGGTAGATGCTGCCGGCTTTTGCAAAAGTAAGGCCCTTATCAGCACCTTGATCCTTCAATACTGTAAACCTCAAGCCTTCAAATTGAGCATTGTATACTAAATCATTAACTTGCAAGTTCCATCCGCCATCGCTTCTTTCCTTATAGCCCTGGACTATTCTGCCTCTGCCACTTTCAAATTTTTCCTCAAAGGAAGCATTATTTACCTTTATCTCCAGTTCCTGTTCTATTTGTCCTTCCCTATACCTTCCTATTCCCCTAAGCTTAAAATCACCTGTCCTGTCAGGAAGATAATTAAATGTCCTTTCTATGGGTTTTTTTGATTCTGGTTTTCTAGGGATATCCTTTCCAGGAGG
>CAZSRD010000054.1:0-7626 GCA_964609455.1 uncultured Methanosarcinales archaeon | reverse complement strand
ATGTGGAAAGCAGTTTCCAACACAGCAAAATACGGCGGATTGACAAGGGGCAAAAAAATAATAACAGCTAAAACAAAAAAAGTAATGCAGAAGATGCTTAAAGATGTTGAATCCGGAAAATTTGCAAGGGAATGGGTTAGAGAATGCAAAAACGGAAAGCCAGTTTTAAACAAGCTACAGGAAGAAGATTTTAACCATCCAATAGAACAAGTAGGTAAGGAGATAAGGAGTCTTTTTACAAAAAAATAATTTTTTTCTTTTTTAAAATGTCCAACTTACAATTTCTAAAGCAAAAACCAACAAAAATAGTGTGTGTTGGCCTTAACTACAAAGACCACGCTAAAGAGCTAAACATGCCTTTGCCAGATGAGCCAATCCTATTCATAAAGCCAATAACCGCCTTAATAGGCCCAGAAGAAAACATCATTTACCCAAAACAATCCGGAAGAGTTGATTATGAAGCAGAATTAGCAATAGTAATAAAAGACAAATGCAAAAATCTGGAACCAGGACAAGCAAAAGACCATATCGAAGGTTACACTTGCTTAAATGACATAACTGCAAGGGATTTGCAGAAAAAAGATGGCCAATGGACAAGGGCAAAATCATTTGACACATTCTGCCCAGTAGGACCTAAGATAGTAAAAGACATAAACCCAAATAATGTAAAGATTCAATCTTTCCTTAACGGAGAAATAAAACAAAACTCAAATACAAAAAATTTCATCTTCAAAGTTGAAGAACTCGTCTCATTTATCTCAAAAATAATGACCTTAAATCCAGGAGACATTATAGCAACAGGAACACCAGCAGGCATTGGTTCGATGAAAAAAGGAGATGAAATAGAGATTAAAATAGAGGGGATAGGAAGTTTAATTAATTACATAAAATAAAGGTGATAATAATGCGTTCAGACATAATAAAAAAAGATATTGCAACCTTGCCACATAGGGCTTTACTGCTTTCAGCAGGCGTAAAACCAGAAGATTTGAAATCAGACAAGCCATTTATTGGTATAGCAAATTCTTACAACAATATAATTCCAGGCCACATACACCTAAATGAACTGAGCAATGAGGTAATGAGGGGAATCAAAGACGCTGGAGGAATTCCATTTATATGGGGTGTTCCTGGTGTATGTGATGGAATAGCAATGCATGTAGAAATGCGTTTATCTCTCCCATCTAGAGAACATATTGCAGATAACATAGAGATAATGGTTTTATCCCATTCAATGGACGGTTGGGTTGGAGTTACAAACTGCGATAAGATAACACCAGGTATGTTAATGGCAGCTGGAAGATTAAACTTACCATCCATTATCCTTACTGGCGGACCCATGAAAGCAAATATTGGAAAAGATGGTTCCAAGCATCACCCTATTGAAGGTTTTGGCATTGTAGGGAAAGTAAAAGGCGGAACAATGACTGAAAAAGAAGCCAATGCCTTATTGCCCTGCATGGTTTGTGGAGCAGGTTCTTGCGTTGGTTTATACACAGCAAACACAATGGCAACTGTAACAGAAGTATTAGGCATGTCATTAACAAAATGCGCAACAACCTTAGCTTTAGATCCTTTAAAGAAAAAACAAGCTTATGAAACAGGAAAAAGAATAGTAGACTTAGTGAAAAAAGATATTAAACCCAAAGACATTATGACCAAGAACGCTTTTGAAAATGCAATAAGGGTAGATATGGCAATGGGCGGCTCAACAAATACTGTTTTGCATATTCCAGCAATAGCAAAAGAAGCGGGAGTTGATATAGATGTTAATACTTTTGACAAAATATCAAGAGAAACTCCAAATTTATGTAAAATAATCCCTGCTGGAATTCATGAAATGGCAGATATTGACAAAGCAGGAGGCATTCCAGCAGTTTTAAACAGGTTAAAAAGCATACTAAAAGATTATCCAACAGTAAATCTAATTTCAATAAAAAAAATTGCAGAACAAGGAAAAGTAACTGATAATAACATAATCAGAACTTTAGACAATGCCTATATGGCTCAAGGGGGGATAGCTGTACTAAAAGGCAATATTGCACACTCTTCTATTATAAAACAAACAGCAGTAGAAAAAGATATGATGAAACATGGTGGTCCTGCAAAAGTATTCTATACCGAAGATGATTTATTGGATGCAATTCAAAAAAAGAAAATAAAAGAAGGCGACGTTATAGTTTTACCCTACCAAGGACCTTGTGGAGCACCAGGAATGCCAGAAATGTTAACGCCAACAGATGCAATTAAAGGAGCTGGCTACACAAGAGTAGCTTTAATCACAGACGGAAGGTTTTCAGGAGGAACATCAGGCCCATGCGTTGGCCATATTGAAATGGAAGCTTATAATAATGGTCCAATTGCAGCAATAAAAGATGGAGATATAATTGAAATAAACATTCCAGAAAGGAAAATAAATGTTAGATTAACAGACAATGAAATAAAAGAAAGGCTAAAAAAAGTTAAACCACCAAAAAGAAAAATAACGCCATTGTTAGAATCATACAGAGAGAAATTCTTAGGAAAAAATTGTTATGGTAAATAAACAATGAACATAATCAATATAGTTATACCAATTTTCTTAATAATAGCATTAGGAGCATTACTAGGCAAAATAAAAAAACTAAACCTAGATCCATTTATTTTCATCATAATGTACATAACAGCTCCAGCTTTAGTATTTTCTTCTTTACAAAAAAGCGAAATTAAAATAGCAGAATTCTTCTCAATGATTGGTTATGTTCTGATTATCATTCTAATATTGTGGGTAATTTCAACAATAATTATAAAACTCTCAAGAATAAAAGAAAAAGGATTGCAACTGCCAATGATGTTTGGCAACACTGGTTATCTGGGTTTTCCAGTTGCACTATTCGCTTTTGGAGTTATAGGTCTGTCTTATGCGGTCATATATAGCGCAATAGAGACAGTTGTCTTAATGAGCCTAGGCATCTACTTAGCCCACCACAAAAATGATTTCAGGGAAATCTTCAAAATACCTCTAATCTATGCAATCCTCATTGCATTACTTTTTAATATTATAAATTACAAATTGCCTTCTTTAGTATTAACACCAATAGACATGATTGGACAAATAACAATTCCGTTAGCTTTAATTGTCTTAGGTTATAGATTAACCAAAATAAAAGTAAAACAAGTTAAGAAAGCATTGCTTGTTTCATTATTCAGAATAGGGGCCGGATTTATAATAGCTTTATCAATTGTTTCTCTCTTTTCTCTAACTGGCGTTCTAAGAAATATATTGATCTTAGAGGCAGCAATGCCCTCAGCTGTTTTGACAATGGTAATCTGCCATAAATATAGAAGAGACCCAGATTTAGTAGCTTCAATAGTTTTCATAAGCACATTAATTTCAATAATCACAATACCAATAATTCTTTGGTTTTTGTCGTTATACTAGCAAAAACTATTTAAATAAAATCTGAATACCACTATAAACGGTGATTATAATGGAAGAAACAGAGTTTATCTGGATGGATGGAACACAAGTCCCCTGGAAAGACGCTAAGATACATGTAATTACACACACATTACATTATGGCGGAGGAGTATTTGAAGGCATTAGATGTTATGAAACAGACAAAGGACCAGCAGTTTTCAGATTAAAAGACCACGTGGATAGGTTATTCTATTCTGCTAAAGCATTTGAAATGAAGTTTCCTTATTCAAAAGAGCAATTTACAGAAGCAATCAAGGAAACAATCAAAGTTAATAAACTAAAAGCAGGCTACATAAGGCCATTAATAATCTTTGGGTATGGAAAAATGGGTGTTAACCCAGTAGGCTGCCCAGTAAATTGTTCTATAGCAGTATGGCCTTGGGGAAAATACCTTTCAGCAGATGCTGTCAAAGTTAAAATTCCAAAAATAATCAGAATCCATCCTGGAACAACTGATCCAAACGCAAAGATATGTGGGAACTATGCAAATTCAATCTTAGCAAGTTTAGAAATCAACAAAGGCGGCTATGATGAGGCTTTATTGCTAGATTATAAGGGTATAATAAGTGAGGGACCAGGTGAAAATGTCTTTTGTGCTAAAGACGGTAAGATTTATACACCTAAACTAGGAACAATCTTGCCTGGAATTACTAGAAAATCAATAATTCAACTCGCTAAGGATGAAGGATACGAGGTTATTGAGAAAGATATTACTGCAGATGAGATTAAGAATGCAACAGAGGTCTGGTTTACTGGAACAGCTGCGGAAGTAACAGCGATAGGTTCTGTAGATGACCAAAAGATAGGTAATGGAGAACCTGGGCCAATAACAACTAAGCTAAAGGACATATTTATGGATATTGTAAAGGGAAAAAACGAAAAGTATAAATCCTGGCTCACATATGTCAATGAATAGCATGAGAACATCAACATTCGTATTAAACATTGTTTCAGCAATTTTTCTTATTAACTTTTTGTTTATCAGCCCTTCTATAACAGGATTTGCAGTTGCGCCTACAGAAACAAAACTAAATTTATCAAGCCCGCTTGGCTTTGCTGTTATATTCATAATAGCAGTAATAGCCTTAGACATCTATTTCTATATGAAAAGCAGAAAATAAAGTGGGCAAGCACACCCAGAAATCGATAGAAACAAAACATACCAGTTGATCTTAATATCTCCTCAATTCCGCTACCCTATAAGCATCAGTATTAGAATTTAGGTCTGCCGCATTCCTGCTCTGAACCGGTTCATTAAAATACCAATCCTACAGGACAGAATCTCATAGTCCATATCAAGACTGATATATTAAGTTAATACCTCAATCTAAGCTTCAGCTCTGTCTAAAGCGTGTTTACAGTAACAGGAGAGCGCTAACCTCCCAGCCTAGCTTGCCCACCTTTAGAAATATCTACCTTTTTTTAAGCTTTTCTAATTTACTATGTATTTTCAATACTTTGTTATACAACCATCTTTTTCTGACAAAACCAACTTTTGAGCTTAATTCTATATATATTTCTCTTAGTCTTTTATAATCCTCAATACTTACTATACTCTTCTTAATATCTGTTTTTATCTTATTTAAGAGAATATTAAACTTATATTTTGAATCGTGAAGTTTTACTATTTTTTTATGCTCCACTTTTACTTTTAAATAGATCCCATACTTATTCATTAAGCTAATATGTGAATTACTTAATCCAATATACATTTTCCTTAGTTTCTTATAGTGTTCAACAGCCTTACTAAAATTACCTTCTTTAATCGATTTATCCTCTTCTTTAACTAATTCTTCAAATCTTATTACCTTCTTCTTGAATGGCAAGTTAATCATATAGTCTCTATATTTATAATACCCGCCAGAAAGTAATACCAATATTGCCAATAAAATTAACCACAGCCAGTTTGTATCCCTAATAATCAATTTTTCAGAACAATCTACTGGACAATTCAATTCATTCTCTCCAATCCCGCAAACACCATTTCCACACAAGCATAAATTGGGGTCAAAGATCTCTTCCATAGATATCTTCTTGCCAACAACAATAAACTTATCCTTGCTGTTGCAATCAGTTAATTTTATTTCAAAGTATTTATTATATCCAATAAGGTTGCTGTAATCAGTATCTAATATCTCTTTGGCAATTATCCTTTCAATCAACCTTCTTGCTGACGCATCATCTATAAGCTCTGTATGTGTAACATAGATATCCCAGTAATTAGAGCATCTATCATTTAGATAACTATCTCCCACTCTCTGTGCAGAGCTTGTAGTTACAATGCCATCATGTGTAGCATTAATAAAACTTAACTCAGATATCTTCCCTAACTCATAAGGATTTGTTCCGGCTATAACATAATACTCTACTCCTGGAACCCTAGGAGTTATCAAGCCATCTCTAAGGTTATCTACCAACTTGCTGTTGACATTAAATACATTCTTATATTTCGCAGCTTTGTTTATTAGCTCCCTGTATAATTTTTCATAAACAGTAACAAATACAGAGCCTTCGTTTGGAACCCCCACCAAAATCGCTTTTTTAACCTTGCCAACATAACTATAATTAGCCCTATAGCTGTCAGAAAGAGACTTCTGGACAATTAACCCGCCTAAAGAGTGCGCAGCTATATATATCCTATCAAACTCGCCAGCATGTATCTCTAACAAATCACTGAACTCTTTGCTTACCTCTTCTATTGTTCTTTGCGAACTATAACCAAATACCCATGTCTGGAATGGCTGTTGGGTAAGTGTAATGTCCCCAATTATCTCATTAAATGTTTGTGGAGAAGAGCCCAATCCATGCACCAATATAATTGCATCCCTTGAAGTTCCATTATACACTTTCTTTAATGAAGAATTATACATATATTCATCAATAATGCCCATAACAGCAAATAATGCAGTATTATTCCCATCTAAATAAATACTGAGGTTGTCTATACCAGCACTAATAATGTTATCTTCTTTGTTTATCTCCCCACCAATATAATCCCACTCACCTGCAACGCTAGCATAGATGCCTAAACTTTCCATATCCATATATTCTTCTTCAACATAAGGCAATACAATCTCAGAACTTAAGCTTTCTTTTCTGCTCAACTCAAGCACTAAAGGAGTTCCAATTATCTTTAAGTAAGGATTCTCTGCTTCTTTCACTGCCTTATCGCTCTTCCTGATTTCTACTGTTAAATTCTTAAATACTTCCCCATAGAACCTTACTGAATTATTGCCGCTTTGTATATAGCTCCTAAACCTGCTAATATTTAGCTTTGTTTGTTCAATATCCAGCTTCATCAACTCAGGCTCTAGGTAAGTAGTGTTTCTTCTCAAATCCCTGCTAATCAAATCTAAGCACTGTAGCCTAGTCGTTTCTGTTATCTCATATTCAGTGCAAATTCCATCTTCGCATTTCAATAATGTTACATCCACATAATTCTCAGGTATGCTTACAGTAAAGTCAATTGTCTCTCCATTACATTGTAAATTGAAAGGATCTAGTATTACTTCATAGCCTTCTGGTATTCTTTCATTCTCTATCAAGCTTGTTTCTAAGGATACTGTTTGGTTCGTTTCTGTATAATTTATCCTTGCGCAAGGCAATGTTCCCCTGCCGAAAGTCAGAGCTACTGACAAAGGAGGAGCAGGTGGCGCAGGCGCTGGCGGAGGAGGCGGAGGAGGCGGTGGTGGGGGAGGAGGTGGAGTTACACAATCTCCACAATCAGTTACACAACTATGACAATCCTCTCCAGCATTACAGCTACCATCACCACACCAATCACAATCAGCTGCACAAATTCCTTCTTCACTTGTTTCACAATTACCATCACCACAAATAGGACCAGCAACAGCCGTAGATAAAGTAAAGTAAACACTATCACTACCATTCTGCAAACCATCCCAAACAAATACAGTAAGGTTATAATAACCATCCGAAGCATTCAAACTTGAGTTAATATCAACAGTTGTCCTGTTAGTACTCCCATTAATAACCCAATAATAAGTCATTGAAGATGAATTGAAATTATCACTAACAGTAGCATTCAAATCTATTGAATTAGAGGATATTGTTGACATATTAATTGGGTAAGTTATATTAACAATTGGTGCAGTTGCATCAATAGTTATATTTCTAATCTCAGTGCAATTCTCATTACCAACACT
>CAZSRD010000053.1:0-7717 GCA_964609455.1 uncultured Methanosarcinales archaeon | reverse complement strand
TGTTACACAAAATCGCCCCCTTATATTTTTTAAATAAAATATAGTCTGCTTCGCAGAGATTGATTAGGGGGCGACTCTTCGCCAGCCCCTTCGGGGACGTTGCACTCTGGCTCGGTCTGGGAATTTACCCCTATAAATTGCACAACCCTTCGGGAATTGCACACCCAGACTCGTGTAACAGCGATTAACCAGTTCGCTCGGTTGCACCTCGCTCTCCCAAATTCGTCTCGAGGTCACTCCCTTCGGTCGTTCCAGCTCGAGCCAAACTTCGGTTAATCGCGATGTTAACCGTTCGTAGTGCCATTAATTTATAGACGACAAAAGAGGCCAAAAGAGAGTAAAATCCTTCGCTTAATGCCAATGCATTAAACGGCTTCGCCCAAAGATTTTCCTAGAAAGCGAGGGGGGAGTTCCTAAAAACCATTTAATCACGTTTTGGTTTCATAACGGTAAATACGTTTGGGTTGATACTAATTACTTCTTCTAAAACTTTGAAATCAGTATCTGTTGTTAATATGTTTCTGATACCATTATTGGACATAATTACGCTATGAATTGCGTCTGCTAAGTGTACTTCCTTCACTTCTATCATATTGTTTTTGATATAGTCAAAGAATTGTTTAAAGTTACATGACTTCGTAGAATCTATATCTATAAATATTACATTTATTTTGGGAAATTTCTTATTTTTCTTAAAGTCCTCAGCAACCTTTTTAGCCTTATCTTTAGAATAATGGTAATCCCTTATTAGTGTTTTATTCATTTCAATCAGGGCCCATTCAGAAGAGAATACTTCAATATCAAAATCTAGAAGTGAAGAGATACAATTTTTAATTAAGATATGGTTTGGGTGTTTTTGATGTGCAAATGCAGTAAAAATACAAGCATCCAGATAAATCTTTTCAGTCATCTTGTCCTTCTTTTTCTATAGAAACTCAGTTTTGTAGGTTTTCTTTTTATATTCGGTTTTCTTAGTATTTTGGTAGCCCTAAAAGTTACTTGTCTACCCGTTTTGGTTCTAAATCTGACAATTACTGGTTTCCTTACTATTTTTGTTGACCTAAATTTTGACTTTTTTCTCCAAATCATTCGCACACCCTCATACATCACTAAAAAACTTAACAGCAAATTCACAAAAATCAATTATTACATTTTTATCCAATTCAAATTCTTTTCTTCTTCCCAAATAGTTTTGTGATTTGGGACTAACTACTTTTCCTTCCATTAATTCACTATATGAAATACATTTAATATGCTTTTTAGAAACAACTACAAAAAAACAATTTTCATAAGGATAATCTTTAGGTAAATCACTTTTCTTGAATTCTTCATTTGCTCTAAATTTTACTTCAATAAAAAAGACTTCATTTGTTTTAGGATGCTGAACTACAAAATCAGGCATTCTTCGAATATTTGTTGCTACATCTCCCCTTACACCTTTTAGAAGATCCATAATTCCTGGAACAGTATTTTCCATCCCATATCTATATACATTATATCTCAAAGATAGAAATAACTCTTCAATCAAGGTCTCAGCAATTCTTCCTTTTATCATCCCTTCCTTATATCTCCCTTCTCGTTTAGATAGTCCATCAGAACTGTTTTTTTGATGAGATCTGCATAAATGCTTACCATATTTTTCAATAGAATAATCATAGACTTTTTGTTCAATTTCTTTTTTACATATTATACATGAATTCATATTTTCCCCTATATAATAAAGATTAATTAGAATTTATTTAAATATTTCTAATATTAGAACTTTCATTAAAGAAAAAAATAAAAAAAATTATTTTCTCCCCACTTGACAACGTCCTCTTCCACCACCTCGTGGACTTCCATCACCACATCTACCTGCTCCTTTTTTCATAGGTCTTGAATTATCAAGCTTATCATCACTACCTTGGCAATTTCCAAGACCTCTTCCTGTTCTTGGACCTTTTCCTTCTGGTCCTGTTCCATCTTTGTTTGGCATTTTGCATTCACCCCCGTGGATTTTTATAGCCTTTCCATCAACAATTGCTTCCACAATCTTTTTTCTTGCTGACTCTAATATTCTATGAAATGTTGGTTGAGAGATATTCATTTTCTCTGCAGCTGCTATTTGATCTAAACTCAATCTATCTTTTAATCTTAAAGCCTCGAATTCGTCAATAGTCAGTATAATTTCACTTAATTCCCTTAACGGGATTCCCTGTGGTTTAAAATAATGAAACTCCCCTTTGAATCTTATCCTTCTACAATGTTTTGGTCTAACCATTATGAATATATATTCATAACTACTATATAAACTTTATGGTTTTTTGTTCTATTCACTATGATCACATATATCATTAGCATCTAGGTCTATATAACGGCCACAGTTGCCAGGATATTCACAATCAACTTTTCCAAAGGGACAGTCTGAATCTACTTGTTCTTCATTATAACTTTCAGTACTTTCTACCGAACAGCCTGCTAATAAAAATAAACTTAAAAACACCAAAACAACAATTAATTTTTGCATTCTTTTTTGCCTCTTTTGAATATACTTTTTGTAACAGCAACTATCCATTTCCAATGAAGTGCTAGATGAATTACTACAAGTAATCCCATTATTAGGCCACTCATATCATGTAATCTTGATATGTTGCTAAAAGATAATGTTTTGTATGCAGATACTCCTATTATCTTTATCAATCCAGGCCATTTAACTAATCCTGTATAAAAACAAACAAAAAAAGATAGTGCTAATCCTACATCAATCCAATAATTTAATATTGTTCTATTCATTTGTAGCACCTTGTTTTATATCTTCAGCTATGTCTTTAATGATTGCAGGTGAAAACTTATATTCCAATCTCATATCTTCCAATACTGTTTCTGTTGTATACTCACCTTTGAAGTCAAATTCTTCAATAATCTTTGATAAAAGTAACTCTGAATCTATTTCCCAAAGATCAGCTACTTCTTGTACTGTTAATGATTTCATGTCTTTTCCTTCGATTTCAACTGAATGATCATGTAATTCATCTTCGTGTTCAGATGCACATCCTGTGAGCGCAACTAACATAACCCAACTTATCAAAAATATTGTTTTCATTTTTTATGCCTCCTTTCCTTTTATTGTTTTCAACAATGAATCATAGTCTTTTTTATCGATTTCGCCAGATACTAATCTTCTATCAAGTATTTCTTTAGGGTTTAGCACTTTTTGATTTGTATTTTTAATAACCCAAAAAATCAATCCAATTGTCACTATAAAGAATAAAACTTGGGCCCAAATCATATATGCAAATCCCATTCCATATGGCATTTTTATACCTCCATTTTTAAAAAAATAAAAAGAGAAGGATTATCTCCTTCCTCTTCCTTGTCTTAATCCATCGTTGTTCTGTTGCATTCCTTGTCCACTCCCTTGACCCATTCCTTTGCCATGACCAGTTCCATCTCTTGGACCATTGCCATTATTTAAGCCAAGTTCAGCTCTTAATGCTGTTGCTGTTTCATAATCTCCATTTTCTCCAGCTTCATGTGCTTGGACAAAGGTCGCAAAATTACTTTCTGTTACTACATCTACAACTCTTGGATGTCTTCCATTCTCTGTCATTAATGCATACCATGCATCATAGTCTAATGACTCAAATGCATTTTCCATTGCTTCATGTCTTTCTTCATTGTAGTTTGGGCCTTTTACAGAGTAATCTCCTCTGTAAGCACTTACAAGACCAGTTGTTGCAACGAGTCCAACAACCATAAGCGCCAACAGACCAAATATTGCTTTTCTTTTCATTTTTGCACCTCTTGGCTGAAATCTATTTGTCTCAACCTATAGTATCATATAGTTGAAACTATACATATTAATTGCTGAAACTATTGCATTTATGTTGAAACTGAGTTTCAGTATAATGAAACCATAGTAAGATTTATATACAAAATGAGTTTGTCATATACCTATGGTCACAAAAGATAATAGAAAGATAATACTCGGTGTTGGGATAATTATTTCATTTGCTTTATTGATAATATCCATTAGTATGTATTTTAATTTTCAACATGAAGAACGAGAGAGTTCAAGGCTGAATCATGATGCAATAGATGACATGAGCACAGAAGAAATTAAGAACTTCTTAAATGAAAGAAGGGAATCTCAACCAGTATTTCATAGTTTTTACTTGTTACCCTTCGTTGCATTCATCGGCCTTTTAATAGGAACCTTAGTCTATTACATAATGTCTGATAAAGTAATTCAACGAGAACAGTCATTGAAAAAAAACACTAAAATTATCCTAAATTTCCTTACAGGCCAAGAAAGAAAAGTAATTGAAACACTTTTGGAGAATGATGGTAAAGTGCAGCAATACGAATTGTCCCATTTGCCTAATCTAAACAAACTAAAAACACATAGAATTTTATTGAATTTAGAACAAAAAGGTGTAATTAAAAAAGAAAGGCTAGGTAAAATAAATAAGATTGTACTTAACAAAGAACTATATGAAGTTCTTAAAGAAAGTAAATAAATTATTAATTTCTTCTTGTTCTTAATTCTAAACACGATAGAACGGAACTCCCCCCAGTGCTACGCACATATAGTCTTTTTCTTCGAAAAAGGATTGATTGGGCCTCTTTTGTCTAAAATAGTCTCGCCTTCGGCTCGGTAATGGCACTACAAATATTACTCCCTCCCTTCGGTCAGTCCGTCATACCTCGATGAGTCCAGGAGTGATGAAAAATCATCTAGATTTTTCATCCTCGGGTCTCTTCGAGTTTTTTTCTAAAAAGAAAAAAATTCGGTTAACAAGTTTTAAACGGTTCGGCGGGGACCCCAGACCCCACCTCTCCCAAATTGAATTTTTCCATCATGAGTCTCTTCACTTCGTGATGAGCCTCTTGGGAAAAATCCAACTTCGTTTAAAACTGATGTTATGCTCAATTTTTTCGGGGGCTATAAAGAGGAAGGGGGGACAATTTTTAACGAACTTTTCTTATCGCTTCTTGAACATAGAAAAGTTTAAATAGATGTAACTTGTATTTAGTCTGTATGTATATTTATATATGTTTGTACTTACTTAAAATGTATGCAAAAAGAACTAATCGACAGCATATCATTTATTAAAAACTCAAAATACCGATTGGAAGTATTGAGAGCATTGAATGAAAAAAAGCTATTAACACCGAAGGAAATATCAAAACAAGTAAATTTAAGATTAAATCATGTAAGTATGACCTTAAGCGAATTGAAGGAATATGACCTAGTAGAGTGTGTTAATGACGATTCGAAAAGGGGAAGGTTATACAAAATAAAACCTTTGGGCGAAAAAACTTTAGCTTGGCTAAATGAGAATGTATAAAATGGGCGAAGCACAATTAAAATTATGTCTAAATGGAGAAAAGCCAGTCATTACTAATGGTTATAGTTTTTCGACTAGATATAGGGGAAGTAAAAAGAAGATTGTAAATTGGCTTTGGGATCAAATAAAAGATTTGGACTTTGATACCTTCTTAGATGCTATGGGTGGAACGGGTTGTGTAGCATACAAAGCTAAACAAGAAGGAAAACAAGTTACCTATAACGATGTTCTCAAATACAATCATTTTATTGGGTTAGCACTTATTGAAAATAGAAATGTTACCATAAGTGAAGATGATGTTAATTTTATACTGAAAAAACACGAAAACCTCTCTTATTCCTCATTTATTAAAGATACATTCAAAGACATTTACTTTACTGATGAAGAAAACGAATGGCTAGATATGGTTATTGAGAATATTAATCATTTAGAAAATCCTTACAAAAAGGCTCTAGCTTTACATTGTTTATTTCAATCATGTATAAGTAAAAGACCATATAATTTATTCCACAGGAAAAACCTGTATGTTAGAACCAGTGATGTAAAGAGAAGTTTTGGAAATAAAGCAACTTGGGACAAACCATTTCCAACGCATTTTAAGGAGATGGTTAAGGAGGCTAATAAATGTGTTTTTTCTAATGGTCATAAAGGGAAATCTATCAACTATGATGTATTTGAAATTTCGGGAGAATATGATTTAGTTTATATTGACACCCCTTACATTCCTGTTAAAGGAGAAATAATAGATTATCGAGATGCTTACCATTTTCTTGAAGGTTTAGTTAATTATAAAAAATGGGCTTCCATGATTGATCATAGCAGAAAACATTTACCATTAAAAAAAGAGTATTGTGTTTGGAATGATAAAAAAGAGATAAAAAATGCTTTTGAGAAACTAATAAGAAAATTTAAGGATAGTAAAATTGTTATTTCTTATCGTAAAGATGGTATTCCGTCAGAAAAAGAAATATATAACATCCTAAAAAAATATAAGGCAAATGTTAAAGAAGTAAAGGCTAAAGATTTTAAGTACGTACTAAGCAAACAAGACACTCAAGAACTTTTATTCATCGGATTCTGATTCAGTATCGTTGTCGTGTACATTATAATAACCTTCAATGAGTTTATCTCCTTTTCTTCCTTCTTCAACCCACTTTTTGTATTTTGTTAAATTAGTAAAAGGTTGTTCCTTTAGACCAATTTTATTACAATCTTCATTTCTGATGTAGTGCATCCAATAATCATTAAAAACATCCTCTCCTTCAGAGGAAAAAGATCCTGTTCCATTTTTCAGTTTGTCTATACTATCTATTCCACCTATGTTGGCAGTATTTCCACTTCCAGGTGTGGTTTTTGCTACTTTCCATTTATCCTGCAATATAATCTCAACATTGGTAATAATTTTAGGGATTTTCTTCACATCTTTTAATGAAAATATAGCTGTAATATCAGTTTCTCTATCTCTTTCATAAATGAAACACAATACCCAATGTTTAGCATATTCTTTGTAAGAAAACGCAATGTTTTTTGTTGAATTTCTATTTTTAAAATAACCATTAAATGCTCCTAATGTAAAACCTGAGAATTTACCTTCCCCTTTTCGATATGCTGATTTAATATCTATGGCTATCTTCTCTTTACCCAACATACCGCCACTTAAAGTAACATCAGGGTATTGATTTTGTTCTTTCGCCAAAAATAAAGTACATGGATTGTCTTTAACTGATAGCTTAGAAGCGATTCTCCTAAAATCTGGAGTGATCTTCATTTCAAAGACCTTCGAAAGAACTTTGGTATCGCTAGTCATTGGAAAAATATTTTGTTTTTCATCAATAATCCCAAGAATATCCCATCTAAAAGACTTCAATTCGCTTATTATTACTTGTTTAATCTGTTCAGCCTTTTTTTCATCCATCAATTATAAGATACATATAACTTATTTTAAATATAGTTACAAAGTATATACAAACTAAATACTAATAGAAATAATAAAAATTGTCCCCCTTGCTTCTTGTTCTTGATGGTCGCTATTCGCTCCATTGATAGAACGCCCCCGAAAAAACTTTTCGGACGAAATTTGACCACACTGCGTATGGTCAAAGAGCATAACAGGAATTTAACGAGAAATTCGGTCGCTGACGCTAAAATGCCAAGCATTTTCCCGAATTTCTCCAAATTTTTTCTCATCTCTCAAAATCCTCGCAACTCTGAAAAATGTAGGTTGCCTCATTTTTCGAGGCTCGGATTTTGGAGGAGAAAAAACTTCGTTAAATTCCGATGTTAGTTACAATTTTTGAATTACTATTAATAAAAAAAGGGGGAGTCCAAGTGCTACGCACATATAGTCTTTTACTTTGTAAAAGAAATTTATTAAGAGGGGGCTTTTA
>CAZSRD010000052.1:0-7976 GCA_964609455.1 uncultured Methanosarcinales archaeon | reverse complement strand
GTTACGACCTAAAGGTCGGGGAATTAAACCCCTGTGCTCACTACGTTCACATTAACATATAATTCAAGTTTTTAGTTTTTCGATTTTTCTGGTTATCTTTTTAAATTCTTCATCAAACTTTTTGAAATCCTTTTCAGAGAAAATATTTCCATACTCTGATTTCCATTCTATTTCGAGGGCGAGCTTTTTGTTTTCTTCCTGAATCTTGATGTTTATTTCCCTGCCTTTATTTATATAATTTAATGTGTTTGGCTGCTTATACTGGATTAGTATCCTATCCTTCATAAATTCTTTCATTATAGAATAAACCTTGCCAATTTTTTTTGGATTAACATCTAAGATGGCGGTTTTGTTTATATTAAATTCAGTGGCCCCTTTTTTTCTTTTAAACCAGATATTGCCAATGCCGTAACAGCTTCTCTTGAATTTTCTTGCGCAATCTATGCAGAGATCACCATAGCCGTATACGCCACCTACAAGATGATCTCTGCACGCATATTTACCGCAATTTTGGCAGTACCTCATATCTGATGATGCTTTGTTGCAAAAGACACAGTATGGCATTTTATTTGTTATAATTTAGCACAGTGCATATTTAAAGGTTGTTATAATTGTTTAACTTTTAAACCGATAGTTTTTTATATTTAGTATGTTAGGAATGGGATTATGGAAGTTATTTATGCGCAGATATTAAAGCTGGTTTTAGCTGTAGTATTTGGCGGCATAATAGGGCTTGAGAGGGAGAGAAGCCATAAGCCTGCTGGATTAAGGACGCATATGCTTGTTTGCATTAGTTCTGCTTTAATCACAATTATATCTGTAGATTATTTTGGGAATGATTATGCAAGGCTTGTAGCGGGGATTGTAACCGGCATAGGATTTATAGGAGCAGGAGCTATCATAGCGCAAGGGAAGGAAGGGATGCATGGATTGACAACAGCAGCAAGTTTATGGGTTGCCGCTGCAATTGGAATTGGCACAGGAATAGGCTGGTATGTTTTATCCGGGGTAACGGCAATTTTAACTTTAGCAATCCTCTTCTTAGGCAGATTAGAAAAAAGATTAGTTAAATAGTTTCTCTAGAATGTCTAGAGTGTATAATACAGTTGCTTGTGCCTGCTGTTTTGATGGGTTGAATGCTTCTTTCTTTTTATGAACTGAAAAGATTCTTACCTGGTTGATCAAGTGAATTTGGTTTGTTATGGCTGGGTCCAGGGATATGTTATTATCTTTTAACTTAGCTATGATGTTTCCCAAGCCAATTCCCGGGCTTTTTTCAAGTAAGTCGTTTTTAGTCATTTCAAAATACTTTCTGTGTAATGCAGTTTCTAAAAGCCTGCCACATAGGATAATAGCGCTCCTATAGCATTCGTTGTTGAAGCATTTGTTTAGCTCGCCTATGTCTGCTTTAATATCTGAGCTTATTTCTGATGGAATATTTTTAGGTATTGAGAATGTTTTCTCCAGGCTTTCTTTTGGGAAGTTCAGTTGTTTTGTTAGTTTTGTTATTTTAGCTACTATTTTATCTAATTTTGCTAGGTCTTTGCTCTCTAACTCCGGCATTAACTCTAGAATTTGATTTACAACAGGCTGATTGGTTATGTCATATTTTGCCAGCTGGGGCAGTTCTAAATAATCTGATTTTACCAGGCTTAGAGCTGAGTTTAAAGTGTTGAGGTAATAGATTTTTTGTTTTTCTTTATAGTCATAGAGTGCTTTTTGGTTATCTGTTGTTTTGTTTAAATCAATATTATGCTTAATTGCTATAGAAATTGCGTTTTGCAGGCCTATGATGCTTTTTTGGAATGTCATTTTGTTGTGTTATATTTAGTAAAGTAGTATCATATTTAAATATTCTTATGGTTAATTATATATTCTGCTCCTTTAATCCCCCATCTTTCCTTTGCTACTTTTAATAATCCTTCTTTAACAAATCTTTGAATCATCTTTTTTGCTAGTATCTGGCTTCTGTTGATTTCTTTAGCTAAAGTTCTACTAGTTATTTTTCCTTCTTTTTTCTGAAGATTTAGGCAAGCATTATAAATTATTTCTTCAGCTTTATTTTGAGGGTAATACTCAAATTTAAAAGAATTTATGCCTTTCTTTAAGTCGTTTCTTTTATAGGATGAAATAAAGTTGATTTCTTTCTGAAATATCTCCAAATTCTTTTTACGGACTATCTTAAATCTCCACCTTGTGTTATACCTTCCATCTTTTGTTTGGTAAATATTAAGGCAAACTAGGGATGTAGGTTTGATGTTAAAGCTTTCAATTAGTTGCTTAACATCTTTTATCAGATTAGGAGCATATTCTTGAACATTATTTTTAACAATATATTCATGTTTAGATTTATCTGTGAATAAACCATTTGCAAGTTTAAATTCAATAACTCTTTGAGAGTTATGGAAATGACCTTCATCATCGAAAGCTTGTTGTAAGAATATTGATCTCATTTCTTTTGGAGAGCCCATTATGAAGGTGGGAATCTTTGGATTAGTTATTGTTTTTCTTCCAGGAACTAAGCCAAGACATTTAGTAAAGATTATTCCAACTATTTTTGGAAGATAAATTTGCTCTCTATCTTTGTAATTTGTGAACTTGGCTTTAAATTCCCCAAATAAATTTGTATAAGACTCGTAAACTTTCTGTCTTAATTCTATATTCTCGTTTCTGTAATGTGGATAAAGGTCAGAATCTATCCCACCATCAAAGAATAATGAAGCAATTATCCTTGCTCCATCAACTGTATTGAAATCAAATGGAAGTTTTGGGTTAATTACAGCATTTGCAAACTTTATTCCACCATTGTTTCTTAAAGATAGCAAGATAATATTATTTTCAATTTTATTTTTGTCTATTTTTGCAATTTGTGATAGTTTATTAAGTAGTTGTAATCTGATTTTTTTATTTTCATAGAGGATTCCATGCAAATTTGTATATTTTATATTAAGGATTTTTGCTAATTCGCCCCAACTTCTAGATTTTTTAGCAACTAAGAAAATTTTCTTCTTAAAATCTGGATTTAAATCTACATAAACCAAATCTTCTGGCAAATCCCAAATATGTATTTTTGTTGAATTCATTTTACATCACCGCTTTTTATTGCGGTGAAACAACATAATTGATTTTCAGCTTTAGCGAAAATCATTATTTAGTTGTTGAACCTTTATGGGGGTGATGTGAAATATTGAATGAAAACAAAAATCAGTAGGATTTGTGTATTTAAATAGTTTATGTAAGGGATTATATGAATTTACTCAGTTTGGATTGGATCTTAATATTCCTTAATATGATGCTTCTATCAAAAATGTATCTTATATCATGATTATATTTTCTCTTAACAAGCTTTTTGGCGTATTCAATCATTAATTCCTTAGAACCAAATTCTAGCGGTTTAGTAAAGAGGGCCTTTCTAACTGCAGAACGAACTACCCAGACTCCTAAGGGACACCAATAAGAGCCATCGATGAACCTAAGTACTAAAACAGAAGATTGCCTCTTTATTTTGGATAATTTCTCCAATACAGGCAATCTTGAAGCGTAATACCCCCCGCCACATGATTCGGCATAAGTTTTCCTTCCATCATAAGGTTCGTAGTCGGTTGTGTATTGCATTTCTGAACTTGTATTCCAGCTAGATTTAGGTAAGTACATTTCAAATAGTTCATAACTCCATGCCTCTGGAAAAAAGAGTAGAAGAAAATTATTCCCTAGATATCCTCCAAAAAACGCTAGATATTCGGATTCCTTGTATTGTTTAATTTGATTTATTAATTCCTTTCCAACATTGTCATCAACTGCTGTGATAGCGTGTCTTGTGGGCACTAGCTTTCTATCTTTCTTAAAACCTAGATTGCCAATTGAAAGCAATTTTGCCAGTACATTTTCGTCTACTTCCTTGGAATAAAGCAGATTTAATCCTTCATTTGCTTTTAAATCTGTATCAGAAACTACTTTATCTATTTTTGTTGGTATTTTTGGGTTCTCTGTAAGTTTAACTTGTTTTAATTTTGCATTTGGACCCATAGGCAAGGTATAAGAATCTGTATTTAGCCTAAATTTAGGTTTTTGGTCTAGATTAACTTCGATATCTGCAGGTTGGGAAGCCATGGAGAGTTCCTGCCCAATTTCTAAGAATTTATTGTGTTTTCTTGCATCAAGAATATTTGATTTAAATCTTGAATTGATTAATGAACCCCTTAAATCAATTATTTGCCCTATTTGGAAATTTTGATTTGCCCAATGAATTGGTGCGTCATGCAACCAAGAATCTTCTGATTGTTCTGGTGGTGATAGAATCCCTACATTAACATTAGGGTAATTATGCCTCCCTACAAAAACTGAATATGAGGAGCCAAAGAAGTCTTCTTTTATTGCCTTATCTTTTAGTTTGAACAAAGCCTGAGATTTGGCTATTATCGGGCAGAATGTTCTGCCGCATGCCTTCATAGGATCTGCTCCTTTGCATTTTATGCAGGGTATGTTCATAAATTTGGTAAGATTTTGCAGGTTAAATAGTTTTTTGTTTTAAAAACATAAAGTTTTTTAAATAGATGGATAAATCTTGTAATAATGTTATCTAAGGAAGAAATTACTAAAATTAGGGATGAACTTGATAACTGCAAGAATCCTTTGTTTTTTTTTCATGATGATCCTGATGGTTTGTCCTCTTTTTTGTTGATGTACAGGTATATTAACGAAGGGCATGGCATTGTTTTTAAGGCAAAGCCAGGCCTGGGTGTTAATTTTATAAAAAAGGTCGAGGATTATGCTCCTGATAAGATATTCATTCTGGATATACCCATAGTTGACCAGGATTTCATAGATGGCACTAATGTGCCAATAATATGGATTGATCATCATTCTCCTTTGGAAAGGAGTAAAGTAAAATATTTCAATCCCAGGGTTAAAAATAAGAATGATGGAACTCCAGTTACAAGGATTTGTTATGAAGTTGTAAAACAGGATTTATGGATTGCTACTGTGGGATGTATTGGTGATTGGCATATCCCTGACTTCTTGGGTGAGTTTAAGAATAAATATGGAAAATTACTGGATAAAGACCTCAAAGACCCAGGCAAAATATATTTTGAGACTGTTTTGGGGAAATTAGTGAGAATTTTCTCTTATATCTTGAAGGGCAAAACAAGCGATGGTGTTAAATGTTTTAAAATATTGACTAGAATAGATGACCCAAATGAGATTTTAGAGCATAAAAGCCCGAGAGGCAATTTTATCTACAAAAGGTTTGATAAAATAGATAAGGAGTATAAAGAACTGTTAAATGAGGCTATTAAAAAAGCTAGTGAGGATAAGCTATTGATATACATCTATGATGCAAAAAGAATGAGTTTCACAGGAGACCTGTCTAATGAGCTAATCTATAGGTATCCTGATAAGATTATTTTAGTAGGCAGAGAGAAGGATGGAGAAGTAAGGATGAGCTTAAGGAGTTCTAAGATAGAATTGCCCCAAGTAATAGAAAAGGCATTAATTGGAATGGATGGTTATGGCGGTGGGCATGAGTATGCCTGCGGGGCTAATGTAAAGAAAGAGGATTTTGATAGATTTGTTGAGAGTATAAGGGAACAAATTAGTTAATTTTAAATAGGTTTAATTAATTCTGTAAGCTAATTATGCGCTGGTGGTCTAATTGCACTAAGGGCTTCGCCCGCATAGACCCCCACTTCCAGTTTGTGGAACTTTCAGTTCCACGAACGATAAAACATTTAATGCGCTGGTGGTCTAATGGCTATGACTCGAGCCTTCCAAGCTCGGTATCCGGGTTCAAATCCCGGCCGGCGCATTTTTATCTTTATTTTATCAGCTTCTCGATGTTATAAGTTCCCATGTTTGGGGCTTCCAGAAATCCTTCCCATGCTGCTTCTGCAAGCATTCCCTGTTCTATCCAGTAAAACAGCCAATCATTAACATATTCTGGGTTTTTCTGGACAATCCCTGAGCCTATTTGTTCGAGCCACTCCTTATTGAAGACTTCATGCGCTCCAACTGGGGGGGCTATTATAACAGGGAGACCTAACCCAGTATAAAAAGAAAGTTCTGAAGGTTTTGTCCATAATATGTCTGTATCTCTCAAAATTTCATTAATTCTTTTGAAATAATAATTTCTTCCGAGGCAATATACTACATTAACTCCCTTTCCAATTAAATTTTTCATTCCCTCTTTCTTTATGTTGTCATTAAAATAAGAAAAGACATCTAGCCTTGTTCCAGCTACAAGATTGAGCATAACCTGCTTCTTTTTGATCTTCTCCCTAAGTGATTTAAGTATTTGAATACCAATTTCTTTCTCTGCTCCTGCTCCACCAACCACATAGGTAATAGTTAATGGCCTTTTTTTACTATAATTATAGTACTTTCCCAATGCTCCCCTTATGTCATGAGGGTATCTTGACAAAAATTTATTTTTTGGGTCTAATATCTTAAGCCTTACTGCTAAATCCCTCTTTAGTATTTTTTTAGATTCCCCTCCTATATTCTCTTTTGGAAGAGGGAAACCTGTGAATATGATGTTTTCTTCTGCTACTCCGTAACTTTTTAGCCTCATGACTACATTTTCACAAGGAGCTAAATACTTTATTGTAGACTCTTTTGGATTAGAGGGAACCCATATCCTATGGCAATCTGTATCTGTTATTACACAATAAACATTTTTGATGCCGTTGTGATATGCCGCAATTGCAGGAAACCAATGAGTCACAATTAAAGGCAGGTCCTCTTTTTTTATATAATTCATGAAATCTTTTCCAAGACCCTTTCTAATCCTTCCTTGGAGGTACATAACACCAAAATTTGGCTTTGAAAGGTCCCTAAAAGGGAAAAAAGGAGATATTGACTGCATCTTGTCGTATATTCCAAAAATAAACTTTCCAAAAAAATACACTTGTTTTAATCTTGAAACCCACTCGTAAAATCTTCTCGCCCTATACCACACCACCTGTTCTTTCTCGGAGATTATACGGTTATTGTTGGCGGTTATTATCTTTTTGTTAGATACATCTCTTAAGGGATAAGCCGCTCTATCGTGGCCATACCCCATGTCTAATGAGATTACCCAAGCCTTACCTTTATTCTTTTCCTGCATATTTATAAATTTTATTCAATAGGTATAAAAATTTTGTTATTTGTGAATCCTAATTAATTTATGCTCTGTTTCATTAGATTTATATAGTTAATATCTAGTACTTTATCTTATGATAAGTATAATTATTCCAACTTACAATGAGGAGAAACATCTTCTCAAATTACTTAAATCTATAAAAAAACAGGATTTTAAGGATTATGAGATTATTGTTTCTGATGCTAATTCTAAGGATAAAACTGTTAAGATAGCAAAAAAATATGGTTGTAAGGTGATTAAAGGAGGTTTACCCTCCATAGGCAGGAATAATGGTGCTAAGTTTGCGAAATATGAAAGAATAGTTTTTCTTGATGCTGATGTTATTATTTCAAGAGGATTTATTATAAACTGCCTAAGAGCTATGGATAAGAAAAACCTGGGGGTTGCGAGTGTTTTAAGCAAGCCAGATTCAAACAAATTTATAGATAGATTTTTATTTGCCCTTTGGAACTTTTGGGTATGGTCTACCCAGAAGATATATCCTCATGCCCCAGGGTATTGTATTTTTTCTAGTAAGACAATTCATAACAAAATAAACGGGTTTGACCCTAAGTTGGTTTTGGGTGAGGATTCAAATTATGTCTTAAGGGCTAGTAAAGCAGCAAAGTTTGGTATAATCCCAGTGGAGATAAAAACCTCTGTAAGAAGGTTAGATACCGAAGGAAGATGGAAATTGTTTAAGAAGCTTGTGCATTGTGGAGTATATAGAATGATTAAAGGGGAACCTGAAGGCAACAAATTTGATTATAATTTTGGCATACACAATAATAAAAAATCTAAACCTTCAGACTAACAACTTTAGAAACTCCATGCTCGTCCATAGAGACACCATACA
>CAZSRD010000051.1:0-7985 GCA_964609455.1 uncultured Methanosarcinales archaeon | reverse complement strand
AATAAAAGAAATAGTGGTTGGATATATAACTGTGAACTAATTACGGGACATCACATTTAGCCCTGACAGAAGAAGCCTTAAAAAACAGGAGATGGCTAAATAATTTTGCAGAGCTTGAGAATAAGCTCGATTTTCTGATAGTCTATGGGAGCATAATTCACTCGCCAAAAGAGGCTGAGGACATTGATATTTTAGGAATAGCTAACAAAAACAGGTTTATAGAAATTGGAGAATCTATTAAGATGATACAAAAAACACAGCTTAAAAAAATCCACGCCCTGAATTTTACGCAGGCAGAGCTCAAGCAGGAGCTGGAAAAGCCAAATAAGGCTTTTGTTGATGCTGTGGCAAAAGGGATAGTATTATTCGGGCAGGAAAGGTTTATCAAGTTCATAAGGGGATTGAGAAGATGAATGAAAAAGAGGTAAAAGAATGCTTTGAAAGCGCAATAAAAGATGAGAAAAAAGGCAAGAAACATAAAGGCCTTCTAATTACCGGATCAGATGATAAAAAAGCAGAAGAATATCTTAACAAGGCAAGAAAAAACCTTGAGTTGTGCGATCTGTATAAAGAAAAAGGGATTGACTACAAGATTCCTAAAGAATAAGATTCAGTCAAGGCAGCTTCTTAAGTTTTTTACTGTTCTTTGGTTTTTTAAAATAAAAAAAGATTTCTAAACGAAAATTATCGTGGAAGCTTTAAACTTTTCGATTTTTTCATAACTTTTAAGTGATAAAAAAGCAGATGAGTTTTCTGTTAGTATTTAAGTTTACGTTATACTATACAACCAATAACCAAGAAAATACCTATTTGGTTATATAACATAACAAAGTTATATAATACAACAGAAAGATTTAAATAGTGCTCTGATGTTATATGATATTAATATGGAAGAAATAAAAGATGTATTGATAAAAAACGCAAAAGAATACTGGAGAAATGCATTATCAGCAGAAAGAAAAGAAGAGTTCAATACATCTGTAACCTTATTCTTTAAAACCTTAACAGCGCTCGCAGATATATACATCTTAGAAAAAGAAAAACATGTGCCGACAAGCCATGCGAACAGGTTCAGGATACTTGAAACAAAACACCATGATATCTACCAGATGCTGGATAAAGACTTTCCTTTCTATCAGGATAGCTATAGGTCAAAACTGAATAAGGAGACATCCAACGTGCTTAAAGAAGATGCAAAAAGATTATCTAAGATTGTTGGTATTGAACTGTAAAAGATTCAAAAAAGAAAATAAGGCAATTTTTGATATTGTTATCTATGGCTCTTTCACCAGGGGGAAAAAGGGGCTTAGGGATATAGACATGATGATTATTTTTAGGGATACAAAATTAAAAGAGAGGTTAGAAATTGCCCAAAGGTTTAAGTCCGAAATAAAGAAGAAAGTAGATGATTTGGATGTTAAAACAATGAATCTTGATGATTTTTTTGATGAAACTCTGCTGGCGAGGCAGGGAGTTCTTATTGAAGGGTACAGCCTGGTTAAAAACAAGCCTTTAGCAGAATTATTGGGCCTAAACGGTTATGTGATATTCACATACAACCTAAAGAACCTGGACCATAATAAGAAAACACAGTTTACATATGCTCTTAGTGGAAGAAACACAGAAGGCGTTCTAAAATCAGTAAAAGGAGTTTCTTTAGGAAGAGGAGCTGTACAGATACCCATAGAAAATAGTGAGGAATTTGAAGAATTTTTGGAAAAGTGGGGGATAGAATACAGCATGAAAAAAGCTCTTATCTCAAGAGCGTAACCATATGAACCCAAAACTGCAGCAAAAAATAGAGATTATGTTGTTGTCTTTAATCATAATCCTCCAGATAACAGATTTCCTGGAAATACTTCCTGGCGACTTGGATTTTCTTAAGAAAATAATCTCATGGGCAGCTCTGGGCTATCTGTTCATTAAAGCAAGCCTAAGCACTATACTATTCGGCCATAAAAAGGCAAGGCTGGACACAGTAATCATCTTAACCTATTTCCTGTTCATAGCCAAAGACCTAATCAGGTATGTAGAGGTAGCTATAGAGGGAGCAACATTCTCTAAAGAGCTTTTCTTGTTCCTGATAAATAAATCTGCAGTAATAGAAAGGTATTCATTCTATTTAGGCAGCATACTATTGCTTTTCATCTCCTTGTACATGGCTCTAAAATTCGAAATTAAAAAGCCAAGCTTTATGGCAATGCTGCACGAAACAGGAATGCCTCCAAAAACAATAGGAAAGTTCTTAGAAAGGTTCATAAGCATATTTATTGTTTTAACAGGCTTTTTTATCATAGTGTTCAACCTGGCAGCAGAATGGCTGGCTATAGCCCTGGATGCGCCCATAGTAGTAATTGCCATCCTGCTATATCTCTTCGTAGTTATAAGATACCATAAAAAACTGCGCCCAAAGCACTTTATCTACAAAATTGGCAATTACGGCGAGGATTTCTATGAAAGGTTTATCAAAACATTCCATTACAAGCAAACATTCTTCTTGGGAGTGATGGGGCTGCTGGCTTTGCACTTGTTAACAGACGTGGGAAACTTTATTGTCCCATACATAATAGGGCTTAAAGATATACTCTATTTTGGCCAGCTAGGCCTAGGCCACACGCCGCTTATACAGCTCATAACCCAGGATCTCTCTTCTTTAGAAGGGACAGCTTTTGTTGGAGTGATATTAGTATACCTGCTTAATGTGATAGCAATGATTTTCCTGCTGATCCTGCCAGCCTTTATATGGTACAAGTTCTTTAAACAAAGGCCGTTGCATGTATCGAGAACAGCCCTAGCCTTGGTTTTTTCTTCACTTCTATGCTTTCTGTTAACGCCTGCTTTTTTCATTAAAAAAATAAGCATGCAGGGGCTGGCAGGAGTTGACATTCAGACACAAAGCATTCTCGCTTCAAAATCTCTCATAGATTTCCTGATTAAAGGCAGGGTTGCAGCAATAATTACAGTTGCAATGATATGCATAATTTTAGGGTTTATCATATGGATCCTGGAATTCAGCAATAAGATAGGAAAAGACATATTTATAATAGCTGTATTGATAGGCCTTGCATTCTTCAGCTTTTATATCTTCTATTACTTCCTAAGCCTTTACCAATACTACATAAGCACAATAATATTATTGATCAAATCTTCAGAATTTCTAATAACCTTCTATTTTATTTTATTTGCAATGATTACAATACTTTTCTACATCGGAGGCTATCTGCTTTTTATCTACGAAGTTTTTAAGAAGCATTTTTTTAGGTAAAGCTTCCAAATTCTGTATCATAATGATTGATTATATCTCCCCCACCAGAATACCCTTCAAGTATCTTTTCCAGCCCATACAATCTCTTTTCAGCCTGGGTTAGGATAGTTTGCTTTTCAGAATCAGAAAGAGAAGCTGCAGCTAGCTTTTTCAGGTCCTCTTCCAATCTATACGCATAATTTCTAGCAGTAATTCCATCACCAGGATCAGAAGAGAAATCCATATCACTAAAAAAAGTTTCCAGTCCGCTCCTTTCTGTATCACTTAGGCTATTAGTGGGCGCCTCAACAGCAGCACCTAAAAACTCCCTTTTACAGCTTTCATCTATCAGTTTATTCAGGAAAGTATAAATCTCCTCAACCCTGCCTGGATCAAAATCCCACATGATTATAGGATCTTCAGAAAATATCTCTGCACCCCCTAATTCAATCTCACCACTATTAATAGCTTCTACTAAAGACTCTATAGCGCATTTTGGAATATTCTCAAAATATCTGCATTTGCCGCCAAATTTTATAATAGTAATTTTAGTAGAGCCTCCCTCCTCGGTTATGCTCCTCTCAATTTCACAATCATCAGTCTTGACTCCTCCCCCTATCTCCTCTAAAAAATCACCCAAATCCTCAGGGGTAAGCTCAACCGGCAATGGTTCTGAAAACGTACAATCAAACCTTGAATCCTTTTTTAGAATCCCAGCACTGCTGTCTTTTCCTTTAAGGTACAAATTCAGCGTACCTGCTTTAGTATCATAACAATCAAAATAGGGATTCTCAACATCAATATCTCCCCCATAAAATGAATCATACACCTTGCCGCCTTTAATCAGAAATACGTTCTTTTGTACCCCGGAGTGTATACTGTCTACCATCTCTGGAAAATCCCCTAATGAAGAAAAAGAAACCTCTTTGGTTATATCAACAAAATATATCTTCTCAACACCGCAAGGCACACCATATTTCTTTTCGATAACAGACCCTGATTGGGTATATAAGGATTCAACATCCCCTAAAAAGTTCTTCTCAAAAGAATTCAATTGTGCTAAACAACCAGTTTGTGCTGTTTTAGCTACACCCTTATATCCAAAAATGAACACAAGCAAAGTTAGGATAAGAGCAACCACCAATATTACTGTTTTCACATTAAATTGCCCTCTCTTTTCCATTAAATAGAAAATTAATCATTATATATAAAAACCTTGCGAATTAAAAAGAATTATAAAAGAGAACATATTTTCCCAGCTAATATGGCCAGAATAACCTTAGGCATAAACCAATCAGTAGAGCAAAACGCTTCTGTCTACTATGAAAAAGCAAAAAAAATAAAGAAAAAAATAGAAGGGGCAAAAGAGGCAATATTAGAAACAGAGGAGAGAATAAAAAAATTACAAAAAGAACATTTGAAAGAAGAAATAATAAAAGTCATTAAGCCGGCAAATAAAGAATGGTATGAAAAATTCCGCTGGTTCATCTCAAGCGAAGGTTTTCTAGTTATAGGCGGAAGAGATGCTACAACAAACGAGATAATAGTAAAGAAACACGCAGAAAAAGGCGACCTTGTCTTCCACACAGATATGGTAGGCAGCCCATTCTTTGTTATCAAATCAAATAACAATAAAATTGGAGACAGCACAATAAAAGAAACCGCAGACGCTACTGTTACTTTCTCAAGAGCATGGAAGCTGGAAATGCCATCTTCATCAGTATTCTACTGCAGCCCAGACCAATTGACAAAAGAAGCCCCTTCAGGAGAATTTATCCCAAGAGGAGGTTTTGTAACAAAAGGTAAATTAAGCTATATAGAGAACAAAATAAGTTGTGCAGTAGGCATTTATCAAAACAGGGTAATGGCAGGTCCCCTGGAAGCAGTAAAAAAGAACTGTGAGAAATATATAGAGATTGAGCAGGGAAGGGAAAAAGCAAGCAAAATAGCCAAACTTGTTCAAAAAAAGCTAGGTAGTAATTTAGACGACATAATAAGAGTATTGCCTAGCGGTGCTTTCAAGGTTAAAAAATAGCTGGATAAAAATGGCAAAATTCCAATGCTCTCAGTGCGGCCAATGTTGCGCTCGTATAAGGGGGATAATTCCCGATGATGAAAAAGAATTCTTAAAAAAATATGCTTATGGCAAATTGCCATTGATCCAATTATTCCCAATAGAAAGGATGTCATTTCCTTTATTTGATTTCGAAGCAAAAAGATTCAGAGAATGGGAAAAAGAGGTTAATATTAATGCAAAAATAATGCCCTCAAGGGTTATTCTAGATCAAAACTCCGGAAAATCAATTATTGTAACCTACTACATGGATTATGATAGCTGCCCCTTCCTAAACGACAATAAATGCTTAATATATCATAGAAAAAGAGCTTTCATCTGCAGATTATTCCCATTTAACAAAGGGCCTTTTCTAAAAACAGGGGAAGAATTCAAAGTTGAAGATATGTTTGGAAGCTGCCCTTCAATAAAGGATATTTTGCCGGGATTAAAAGACAAAAAACAAAAAGAGCTGGTAAATCAGCTTCAAGAGTCATTTGGAGAAAATTTTCTAAACATTATAGAATATGATCACCTAACAGAATGGGTCAATAAGTTAATAATTGATTTGGTAAAAGAGGGAAAAATAAGGCCGGCAATGAATCTCCCTTACAAATACCTTCTTAGAAGGGTGATAGGCTCTGAAAAGATTGATTTGATGGATTTTCTAATTGAAAAAAAGATAAAAACACCCGAAGAAATAGAAAGCCTAATAAATAGATTTGACAATAATATCGATGCAGAAGAAAAATTAAAAGAATTTTTAGGGGAAGATATTTAAATGAACAGTCATAATCAGCATAATAATCAAAGGTTGAAAACTAGATAACTAAAAAATGATATCTACAGAAGATATAAAACAATTAGAAGATTCGTGCAGAATACCTAAAGTTACGCTAATGGAAAATGCAGGCAGAGGCATCTATAATACAATAAAAGAAAAATTTCCAGATTTAAAAGAAAAACGGATATTGATTGTAGCCTACCATGGAAACAACGGAGGAGATGGATTTGTCGCAGCTAGATTATTATGCGAAGAGGCAGAAACAGATATCTTATTTATCGGAGATGAAAGCAAATTTAAGGAAGAAGCAGCAATTAATTTTAAAAGGATAGAAAACAATGAAAGAATCCAGATATTAATTGAGCCGGAACAGATTGATTTCGATGATTATGACATAATAATTGATGCAATGCTTGGAACAGGAGCAATAGGTGAACTAAAAGAGCCGATAAGCTCAATAATTGATTTAATTAATGATTCAAAAGCCTACAAAATAGCAGTTGACATCCCAACAGGCATAGACCCAGACACAGGAGAAATAGCAGAAAAGGCAGTAAATGCTGATTTAATCATCACATTCCATGATATAAAGCGGGGATTAGAGAAATTCAAAGACAAAACAGTTATTGTGGATATTGGAATTAACTCTTAGGCAAAATTAAAGCGAATTCTGCATATGACTTATTATCAGACTTTGCAACTAGATTACCACCCATAGCATGAGCAAGCATTTGACTTTTATATAAACCCAATCCTGTTCCTTCTATACGACTATATTTCTCCAACCTGGAAAATGGCTGAAACATCTTAGATCCTTCTTTTACTGGATCAAAACAGCTACCTGTATTTCGAACATAAATCTCAATATTTTCATCCATCTCCCTGTACCCAATTGTGATTTGAGGAACATGGCCATCTGAACTACCATATTTAATCGCGTTTGTCAAAAGATTATCAAAAATAGTTTTTCCGTGAATTGGATCTATTGTAACAGTAACACTTTCTAAATTTGGCAGTGTAACAGGATCAAATATGACTCTTGCACTAACCTCATCAATTTTAGGTTTACGGAGATTAATTATAGTATGGATAATACCAATATATAAAGGTAAATTTTTATAATACTTAATATTAATTCCTTTTTCTAATCTAGAAAGCTCCAGTAATTCTTGATTTACCTCAGTTAATAGCTTTAGTCCTTCCATCATTTCATGGACATACGTTTCCGATGGCGTTTCACCCCTAGCAACCATATCCCTATGCATACTACCCCAACGAGTAATTCCGTCTAACCTGCTGTTAAAATCATGTGCAATAGTCCCTAATGTTAGAATATATTTAGCAATAGTATCCTTAAGTTGAATAGTTAATGCCTCTAAATCCCTCTTAAGATGAGTAAGATCAGTTTCATCCCTAAACGTAAGATTAATCAATCCGTTTTTTGTTCTAAGAACAGTATAGTGTAAATGATAAGGGCTTCCATTTTCAACATCAACATGATCGTCTAAGAATGTTTCTTCTCCGCTTGCTACCTGCCCAAACATCCCTTTCAATCTCTCAGAAAACCCATTCCAATCATATCCTGGCCGCGTTATTTTAACAGCCTGGAAACTATCCAAAATCTTATCTATAGTGCCTATTCCAGATAGCCTTTCTTCGCTTAACCCAAACAAATCAGCTATGCCTGAATGAGAATAATCAACAATATGGCCATCAGGTTGGCAACTAACAAAAAAATGCTCCAATTTTTTCCTTGATTCGCTTTCTGCTCCCATAAAATAACCGCTTAATAATATTTACTACTCAGTTATAGTTACATCTATATAAATCTTTTGGTTTAATTGACAATTTGTGATGTCCTGAAATGTGTTCACACCTTCATATCTCTAACATAAACCTCATAA
>CAZSRD010000050.1:0-8172 GCA_964609455.1 uncultured Methanosarcinales archaeon | reverse complement strand
TACGCACATATAGTCTTTTACTTTGTAAAAGAAATTTATTAAGAGGGGGCTTTTACAGATAGTCTTTTTCTGCGAAAAAGAAATTAAAACCGAGTTTTAACAAGCTTTAAATAGTATATTATCAAAGAGCTATATTGAGGTGATTAATATGGCATTTGAATATGCAAAATATGCTTTTGTGGCTCTACTTGTTATTTCTCTACTTGTAATATTCGGTGTGATTAAACTGCTGAAAAAGTTTGTTAAAGACGAGAAAAAGTTTAAAAGTTATTCTTTAGTATCTATTGTTTTGGTATTCTTATTGATTGGTGGATTATTTTTAGGAATGTTTGCGGAAGTAGTTGGTAATCTGATATATGGAGCAGCAATAGGTTTAATATTCTTGCTGGCATTCTTAATCTATAAGAATATTTTTGAAGAGAAGAAGAGAAAATAATTCTTCTTTTTTATTTATTCATAATCCAAATAGTCTTTACTTCCCCAATCACAAAAACCTCTTGATTCTATGCAGAACTGATTATTTGGACATTCTGAATCTTGAATACATTGCTTTCTGCAAAAAGAATCTCCTTTGCCATCTGTTTCACAAGTATATTCATCTGGGCATTCTTCATCTAACTTATAATTACACCAAATAAAAGTCATATTATCTTCTAACATTGTTTCATATTTATATCCATTCTTAATTTCAACTTTTGAAATTATTTTTGTGCATCCAGCATATTTATTCTTACAATAATAACCCTCATCACAATCGTCATCAGATTGGCATTCAATTTCTTGGCATACTCTATCATTACAAAATTCTTTTTCTTCGCAATCTGTATCTTCATCACATTCTATCTTTGTGCATTCATAATCATAGTTTACCCCTTTTGCACAAGTAAATCCCTCTCTGCAATCCGTATCATACATACAGGGTTCTCCTATGGTAGATTTTGTACTTTCAACATATTCTTTAGATTTGCACTGATGATTTACACAAGTGTATAGATATAAGCAATCCATATCAGAAGCACAAGGTATTTCATCAGCCTTGATCACATTGGTTTCAACATATTCTTTTATGATTTCTTGAGCCTTTTTTATATAATATTCTTTACCAAAAACTCTTGATTTCATGTATTCTAATGTGTTAGCTACATACACAACTTTCTGGAAATTAGGTTTAATTATAATAATGCCATATGCTTCTGGAAAGAATAGCCACAATGCAGGGGGGCTTTTTATTGCAGTGTCTAAATCTGTTTTCTTATCCGAATATTCTTTATAAATGTCGTATCTAATCGCTTTATTAGTTTCATCACCTATAACCGCATCTACAACATAAGAAATTTTATTATCTACTAACTTAAAATCTTTTTCAAGATTATCCATATTTGTAAGGAGATTATTAACCTCACTATTCTTTGAAATTATTGGCTGGAAAAATCCAAGATAAATTACAAGAATAACTAATAAAACAGATACTAAAATTGCTTTCATTGTTGAAAAGAAAAAATTTCCAATTGTTCTGCCTTTTATAATTCCTGTAAATAATCCAATTAAGATAAATATAAATGGAAAAATAAATATCAGAACATTAGTCAATAATCCAACAATTGAAAAAATAATCATTAAAGAGAATGCCCAACTTGCCTTTTTACTCAATAAGAATCCTGAAACTACAATAATCAATGAAGAGATTAATAACAGAATAATCTTAAAATCAACACTATCAGTGATGGATACAACAAGCAAAGTAATCAATGATATAATCAAAGCTAAGAATCCGCCAATCAAACCAAATACTTTTTCAGCAGTCCTCTTTTTTCTATGTTTTTATGCTTATCACTCATTTTTTATCTTTGCCTTTAGTTTCTCTCTAATCTCATTGATTTTCTTTTCATTTAATTTGATAAGAATTGACTTACATTTAACTAAAAATTCAGGAGCTTTCATTGTCATTTGATTATATTGCTCATCAGGAACTGTTCTGTCAATATAATATTGAGAATCTATTCTCGCTTTTAATGAATCCTCTGTAAAGTCCAATTCTTTCTCGTTGAAGTAATCTCTAAGAAATCTCTTTGCAAATTCTATCGTGCAGGAATGAATCTCACATTTGACCCCTATTTTTGTTAAGACTGAATAAAGCGAAAAATATAGAGTATAATAAGCAGTCGAAATCTTCCAATCTTTTATGATATTTACCCTCATTGATTCAAGAGCCTCTTCAGCTTTCTTGATATAAGCTTCTGCAAGATCTGAATTTGGTTCAATCAGGCTTAATCCTCCTTTTTTTCCAGCACACCATTTTATCTTATCCATTTTTTAGCACCTTTTGTATAAATTGTTCCACATTAACAAAAACAATGTGGTTTTTCAATATTTCTTTTAATAGGATATCTTTATTTATATTTTTTTCAAAGGTTTTTATAGAATAACACTTCACGCTTATATCTATCCCCCAATTCTTTGAAACTCTTTTTATTTCTTCTTTATTATGATTACCTGCCACAAAAATGTCTAAATCAGATTCTTTCTTTTCTATTCCTTTAGCATAGCTTCCAAAAATAATCCCTATACCTTTAATATTTGGAGTTATCTTCTCTACAATTTCTTTTATCATAAGATTTTTTTCCAAAAACGCAATCGCCTTATATTGTTCCACAAAAACAAGATATCTTTTAGTAAACTCACTTAATTTTATCTTATACGTTTTAATTTTGCCTTTTGTTTTTGATTCAACAACTCCTTTATCTTCTAAATCTTCAAGAATGAGCTGAGCAGTTCTTGGACTTATTTTTAACAATTTTTTAACTTCTCTAATATAATATTCTCTACCAAAATCGTTCGTAAATAGAGATAGAACTTGTAAGGTATTTTCCGTTATTCTTATCTTTTTATACATATGTATTATTAATAATACAACCACTATATAAATCTTGCGGAAATCAATTTGAGAGAACCCTGTTGTTCTTTTAGAAAAAGAACCAAAAGTAAAAGCCCCCTATTTTCTTTTTTTAGAAAAAAGAAACAAAAAATCTGGACTCCCCAGTGCTACGCACATATAGTCTCCCTGCGGTCGAATTGATATAGTAATTCAAAAACTTTGCGGACGCAATTTTCCCCCACGTTGTAGGGGAAAAGTAACTAACAGGAATTAAACAGTTCACAACGACCGCCTTCGGCTATTTTGCCAAGCAAAATTCGTTGTTCTCCTACATTGAATTTTCCAGCTCTGAAATTTGTGGTATGCCTCAAATTTCGAGGGAAAATTCAACGTCGCTTAATTCCGATGTTAAACAAAATTGTTTCGTAGAAAAACCGCCTTAACCAGAAAGCTTAAAAACTTTGGAATTTCAGTTAAATAAATATGAAATTCAAAGTTTATACAACTGAAGAATTCGATAGATTATTCTCTAAACTTGATCCTGGAATTCAAAGACAGATAGCCAAAGAGATAGACCAACTTGAAGACAACCCATTAGTTGGAAAACCATTAGGCTATAATTTCTTTAGGGAAAAGAAAGTCCAGAATTACAGGGTCTATTACTTAATATATGAAATGCACCTTGTTGTTTTTATAATAACCTTAAGCGGAAAGAAAGATCAACAAAAAGCAATAGATAAAATAAAAAAGCTTATACCTTATTATAGAGAATTAATCAAGAAGAAACTTAAATTATGATTTCCAAGGCTTTACTCTGCCGTGTTGAATGTCCTCTAAACCCTTAACTAATGATACTAATAGTTCTTTCTCTGTTTCTTCAGATTTCTTCAGTTTTTCGTACTCTTCTTTTGGTATAGTGACTGTTTCCTTCATATAAGCATGAATATACCATTTACTATTTATATTTTTCTATCGGCGGTTTTTCTACTCGACAACTCAAAGATTTAATCTCAACAAGTTGAGTTAAATCTTTGGTTTTTACTCTGTAAAAACTCGTTTAACAGGGGTTAACCGGGAAATTGGGTTGGCTGTCGCCTAAATCGCCAAGCGATTTCCCCAATTATCCCCAAATCACATTTTTCAACTCTATCACAGATTTTTCCAACTCTGAAAATGAGGGTTGCCTCATTTTCGAGGAAAAAATCTGCTCACGAGGAAAAATGTGACTTCGTTAAATGCGGATGTTATGCGAAATTGAGAATAAGTCCTAAAAACGGGAAAAGGCGGGAAGAAAAACGAAACATTTATATACTATTTCTTACTTTTCTTACAAATAAGGAAGGTGATATAAATGCCACTAATGGAAATCAAAACCGCAACAATAACTGAAAAAGGACAGATTGCTATCCCAAGACACATGAGAAAAATTAATGGATTTCACACAGGATCTAAAGTAGCTATTCTCTCTTTCAAAGATCATGTAGAATTAAGACCAATGAAACAAATAAGCGAGAAAATGGCAACCGCAATAGCAAGTGAAAAATCCCTAGCTAGAGATTGGAATAGCAAGGAGGATGAAGAAGCATGGAAGAACTTGTAAAAGGAGATGTTGTTGTTTTACCTTTTCCTTTTTCAGATCTAAGTAAGTCTAAAAAGAGACCTGCGTTAGTTGTTGCTGGTTTACAAGGAGATGATATAATCCTCTGTCAAATAACCAGTGAAGCAAGAGTCGATGATTATTCTATTGTTCTAACAAATAGTGATTTTAAGAGTGGCAGTTTGAATCTCACAAGTATGGTAAGGCCAAACAGATTATTTACTGCTGATAAATCAATCATTCTTTATAAAATTGGTTCAATAAAAGAATCCAAAATAAAAGAAATTGAAAAAGAAATCATTAAAATATTCACTAAATAGTTTTTCTTCCCGCCTTAGATGTCATTAATTGATGTATCGTTTCACTCAGCAATACGGACTTATTCTCAACTCTATCGCTCTTCGAGCTATCGGTCGCCCCCACTCCGCAAAAATATTAACCATACAACATGCTGTAAATATGTAAAGAACCTGATTCTGTAGCGGAATTGTCGCAACACACTATTTTTACTCGTAGGGGCTCCTCGCATAACAGGTATTAACCGACTCAGAAAATTGAGCCTCTACTCTAAAGGTTTCCTTCTCAATTTTCTTCGTCCAAATTTTTTCCATCTCTGTTCGCTCGCCACTCTGAAAATTTTTCCATCCATATGGGGATAAAATTTTCGAGGGCTCGCTCACGAGGGAAAAAACATCGGTTAATGCCAATGTTAGTTATAATTAAATTTAAGTTTCTTAGACGAAAAAAACGGGAATTCTCTCTAAAATAGAAGGGGCAAGAAGTGTTATTTAATGTCATAAATAGATGTGGATTGTTTATTCTTCAACTTAATAAAAAACTGAATTGTTGAGAAAATGGCAAGAAAACTCATCTAATAAGAGAGGGGAACTTAATTAGAATAGGGCACACTCAACTTGGATAAAAATATGGATGTTACATAAATGAATGATATTATCAAAACAATTATAGGTCCTGTCACAAAATCAAGATAATAAGAAACATATAACCCTGTAATAGTCGCAAACAAAGTGATTATTGAAGAAGTTATCATAATTTTTTTAACAGTCTTATGGAAAAGTTGTGCAGTTGCAGCAGGAATAGTAAGAATTGCTATCATTAAGACAACACCAACAACTCTTATAGTAGCAACAATTGTCAATGCTATCAACCCAAAAAGTATCATATTTACAAGTGTAACAGGCATATTCCTTGTTTCAGAGTATTCTTCATCAAATGTAACAGACAGAAAAGAATTGAACATTAAAAATACAGTGGCTAAGATAACAACATCCAACACCAAAATCAATATCAGATCAATCTTTGAAACAAGCAGTATATTTCCGAATAGATAAGTAAACAAGTCTGTTGCATAGCCTGGAGTTAAAAAGATAAACACCAAGCCTATAGCCATTCCAGTTGCCCATAAAAAACTTAGCAAAGTATCTAATCTATTTCTTGCTTTTTTTCTGAAAATTGCAATGCTTACAGCAGAAACTAAGCTAAAAATCACTCCTCCAATAAGCGGATTTGCATTAAGAAAATAGCTTATTCCGAGACCTCCAAACGCAGCATGGGCTATGCTTCCTGAGATTAAAGACATTCTTTTGACTACAATATAAGTTCCAATTATTCCTGCTGCAAGTGATGCAAGTATTGCAATAATCAAAGCATTCTGGAAGAATTGATATTGTAAAGCTTCAATCATGGCACATCTCCTTCATTTTGATTTTATCAGCTTCGTGATATCTAATTGCATGGGTATTGCATTTGTTGACACATACAACCTCTTTTGCATATTTAGAGACCATCTCCAAATCATGGTCAACAATAACAATCGCAATTTTTTTGTTCAACTCTTTTAATATTTTATAGAATTCTTCTTGAATATGTATATCGAGATTTGACATTGGCTCATCCAAAATAAGAATTTTAGGGTCATTAGCCAGTGCTCTTGCAACAAAAACTCTCTGTTTCTCTCCTCCTGAAAGTTCATTAAGTTTTTTATTCCTCAAATTCCAGATTCCTAAGCTGTTAAGTGCTTTTTCAGTTTCTTGCCTATCTTGTTCATTATACTGCTTAAACAGATTTTTTCCTACTCTGCTTAGCATTACAATCTCAAGGGCAGTTATTGGAAAATCAAAATCAATATTCTTGAATTGGGAAAGGTAACCAATCGATTCTCTGCTCGCTTTAGGAGTATCTCCAAAAATGGTTATTTTTCCTTTTTTAGGTTTCAATAACCCGAGAATCAATTTTAAGAGTGTTGTTTTGCCACCGCCATTAGGCCCAATTATCCCTAAAAAATCATCTTTGTATATTGAAATATTGATATTTTTAAGAAATTCCTCATGATTGTAACTAAATGAAATATTCTCTAACTTGATTATTTCTTTCCTTTCCATCTTAAATTATTTATTTAAATGTTCTGCAATAGTTGTTGTTACATTTCTTAGATTATTGATGTAATCATCAGAGAGAGGATTAATAGAGACCACTACTGCATCAATCTCATCTGCGATAGACTCAGCAATTTCCTTATTGAATTGTGACTGGACAAAAATAACCTTAATATTCTCTTCTCTTGCCTCATCTATCAAATGCTGCAACTGCTTTGCTGTCGGCTCTTTTCCGTCTTGCTCTATTGCTATTTGCTCTAAGCTAAATTCATCGGCAAAATAACCCCATGCTGGATGAAAGACCATCAATTTGTCTGTTTTTAATTCCTTGAATTTTAATTCCAATTCATTGTGCAGATTATCCAATTCTTTCTTGAAATCTTCTGCATTTTTCATATACTCATTAGCATTATCCGGGTCAATTTCTGAAAGTGCATCTGCAATTACATCAATCTGTTTTTTAACTTGCATTGGAGAAAGCCAAATGTGCGGGTCAACTGCTTCATGATGATGCTCTTCTTCATGCTCATGAGTATGTTCTTCATATTCTCCAAAATATCTTAATTCTACGTTTACTGAAGTATCCACTATCTTCATGTTTGGATTCAGGCCTGCGAATTTCTCAGCATGAGACTTCTCAAATGGAATATGCCCAACTCTAAAGTAGATGTCAGCTTTTTCAACATTTACTAGGTCGCTTGGTTTTGGCTCATACGTTGCTGGACTTCCACCCGGCGGAATCAATTCCTTTACATTTACATGCTCTCCTCCAACTGCTTTTACAAAAGCTTTTTGAGGTAGAATGCTAACAACCACATCTAATTTATCTTGACTTTGTGTTATTGTTTCTTTTTGGCAACCAACTAAAAATACAGCTAATATCAGAATTCCTATTAGTATTGAATATTTTATTTTCATAAACGTCACCCATTTATCTTAAATAATCGCAATATTTATATATGTTACTGGCTCTCATTCTCAATAAGAATGAAAACAAGAAATACCAAACAGAAAGAACTAATCCAAAGAGAGATGAATAAATTCAATACTTTCTTTACTGCTGAAGAGCTTTATGACAAAGTTAAAAAAAATGATAATAAAACTAGCTTAGCTACAATATACAGATTCCTTAAAAGATTAAGAAAATTAGGGAATATCTATTCCTATACTTGCGATAATAAACTGATATATTCTAAAGAAAAGAAAAGCCATTGTCACTTTGTTTGCGAAGAAACTGGACAAATAATACACTTTGATATTAACTCACTAGATTTCTTAAAAGATAAGATTCCAGGATCAATAAC
>CAZSRD010000049.1:0-8364 GCA_964609455.1 uncultured Methanosarcinales archaeon | reverse complement strand
ACCAATCTAAAACATCTCCTGCAGACTGTCCGCTTACATTATCCCAGCCTGTTACCACATCTATTAAATCCCCATCAAGATAAATCCCTATTACCTCATTACTAACATTCTCGCCATTACTAATATTAATATGCCCGTAAACAGTTACATTTGTTGGTGTGTTTTCTGAAATTGTATTTGGCTCTAAAGTTTCTGTGACGCTTATATTGGCAGAAACATTAAACCAGCTATAGCTTGAAATCCCTAAATGGCTGTAGATGTCATAGCATCTTACAGACAAGTTATGGTTCCCATTATCCACTGTTACAGAGAATGTCTGATTGATATTTTGGGTAATTGAAGTGTCTGTTTGTTCTGAAATATCATCTATGTATACAGAGCAGTTATCTACGGTTGTTGTATGGCTTACATTGTATACAAAGTCTATTTTATGTGTGTAATTAAATCTAATATTTAATGGATATAAGATACTTATGCTGGGGCCGATATCAAGTAGAGTAAAGCTTCTCGTTTCAGAGGTGTTTGCATTACCACCATCATCCCAGCAGGTTACATTCCAGAAATATGTGTCATTTATAAACCTAGTTGGAGTATGGTTGTAAGCAACCCCGCTTATTACTGGCATATTACTTTCGTTAACAATGCTGTTTATTGTCAAATTGCACCATATAGAATTTCCATTATCTGTTGCAGTCCAGTTAAACATCACTATTAATGAGCTTGTGTTAAAATTGTCTTCAGGAGCATTTAATGTTATTGAAGGGGGAGTAACATCATTTGCAAGGTTTATTGTAACTATTGTATTATCGGTTATATTTTTCGCAACAGCGTTTGGCACATAAGCGGTTCTTGAAACATTTATACTGTAGTTGTTGTAATAGTCATAGGTTGAGTTGTCTGTCTGTCTGTATTCAATGACATTGAATCGTGTATAACCTATTGAACTGGATGTGCCAGAATAAGTCAGGCTGGGCGTAGTGTTCCACCACATCGCCTCTTCGTAAATAACCGCTGCAAGGTAGCCGTATCCTGAACCGGAGTTATAATACCAATTATCATAATGGGAGTTATAAAGTATCCATGTGCTCCAGTCCCCGTCATACGCCTTTGTGGGGCTGCCGCTCCAGAGACTCCATCCGCCTGCTGTTTCAGAGCTTACATTGCCGATAGGCTCCCATTCGCCAGAATAACATTCCGGATGGCTGTTAGTTTGGGTATTACCATCTAACCATGTGTAAAATCTCATGCTTATTTTTGTATTATAATAATCCCAGCAAGTGCTCGGAAGGGTTATATTGTAAATGCCCAAAACTCCATGCTTGACCTGCCACCGACTTGTACTCAATGCATTTGCAGGCTTTGTGTAGTTTACATAGATATAATAATCCGTATAACCATAACTTCCTGTACTAGCTGTTCCGCCGCAGCCTGTAGCATATCTTGCATCCTCCTGGTAGCATATAGAATTCAGTGCCCCTTCATTCCTGTATAAGCTTATGTTTGCTCCAGCAAGCTGATGGCTTGAGTTTGTTATATTAACATCAAGATACCATTCCCTCTTAAGCTCTACTGGCCTGCCATAAACATCCTTATAGACAGTGACATTATCCCTATCAAAGCTTGCATTAAGGAAAGTGTTATTAACCGCCCCAGAACCATCTCCTGAGGCATAAACTGAAATATCCTCTCCATCTGTATTATTAATCCACATATCCTTAAACAGGTTGTTAGAGGCAGCAGGGCCTGAAGAGGAATAAAAGTAAACCCCATGATGCCCGCTTTTATTCACATACCCCTGTTCAAAGAGGTTGTTTGAGCTTTCATATAAGTAAATACCTGCATAATTTCCTGAAGCCGATGAATTCCATATTTTTAAGTCTTGTATTGTATTGTAGTCAGAACCTTGATATAACTGTAATCCATAATATTTTGTTGAATCCATCCTTATGCCTGTTAAGGTGTTGTTTGAGCTTGAGGAAAGATATATTCCATAATTGTTTGAGTTTGCTGTTATATTTTCAATATCTGTATTATTGCTGTGATCTAGGTAAAGCCCATAATTTCCATAATTTGTAGTTATATTTTTTAGATTATTTTCCGTACTATAGTACTGATATATGCCATATCCAGAATTGTAATTTGTCGTTATATTCTCTAGTTTATTTTTTGAGCCGTAATAAAGGTAGACTCCTGCATAGCCAGAGTTTACTGTAACATTGCTGATGTTAGAATTTGTTGAATTGTATAAATAAATACCATAATAATTATAATGGCTTAAGTTTAAATCCTTTATTACTAGATTATCGCATTTACCGCAAATAATTGTTCCTGCATCTGCTGTTGTTGTTCTATCAAAGGTATAGCCCGATAACGACTTGTTGAAATATATCTTATAAGAATAATCAACATTATTTGTTGAGTCTATTGTGTTATTAAAATATTCCATATTGCTTGCGTAAAAATAAAAATTGTAAGTATTGTTGTTCATGTTGTTGTTTCTTAAGGCGCTATTTATCATGTTTGAGAAATAAATGCCGTATTGATTTGAATTTGCTGTGTTGTTCTCTATTGAACTATTATAGCATGAATTAACGTATATCCCTGCTTGTGTTCCACTGCCCAAATTTGAATTTGCTGTGTTGTTTGTTATGGTTATATTCGAAGAATAGTAAACATATATTCCTGTATCCCCATTAGAAGTTGCTGTATTATCTCTTATTATAGAGTTATCCCCCCAATAGTATAAATATATTCCACTATACAGATTTGAATTTGCTGTGTTGTTTTGTATTTTAGTGTTTGAAGATCCCCAATCTGCATAAATTCCGTAAGAATTGAAACTAACATTATTATTGGTGATTGTGTTGCCTTTGCTGGAATATGCCCGGATTCCATAATCATAACACTTGCTATTATTTCTTAAAATATTATTTCTTACTGTATTGTTATCAGAGGAACCCAAATAGATCCCAGCCTGCCCCCACATACATACCTGATCATTCAAATCAGCTGCGCTATTCTCTATTGTATTATTATGGCTTTGATAGAGGTATATGCCGGAAAATGAATTTGAACTAGCAGTGATGTTAGTTACCTTATTATTAAAATTATTTGTTAAATAAATACCATACGTGAAGTTATAGATATACCCATTCCTAATTATTGTTTGATTATAACCATTAACATAAACACCATACTCACTATAGGTTAGAGGACCCTTTATAATATGGTCTCCAAGGTCAAGTGTTACATTATCCGCTGTTATTGTAAAGCAAGTTCCATCTGTAACAATATCATTTATTAATGTATAATTAGCATTAGCTGTTCCTAACTCCCCACAAGTACTTCTCACAACCAAAGTATAAATATCAGAGATATTAACCTTACCGCTAGTATCATTCGCCCAAACTCTCCATCCTAATGTTCCGCCCATTATTGAGAAGTTCTTTATTGTGTAGTTGAATATAGCAGTTATAGAAGAACCACTACCATCTAAAATACTTTCATTACCCCAGCTTCCATCAGCTGTGTCATTAGTAGTTAATCTGTAATAATCTACACCAGTTCCATCTGTTATAGTCAAATTCAACTGAACATCTGTGCTGTTGTATGGAGTCATAGAGGTAGAGTTATCTTGGTTGTTTGAGAAAGAAGGAATAGTTGTATCGTTAACAGTTAGAATCTGGCTGTTATTACCTACAATCCCCCTATAAGTTAAATTCACAACAACTTCATAATTCCCAGCTGTTTTGTTTACTTCAAAAGTATAATTATAATCTCCTGATGAGTCTGTTGATGTTAGTGTCTGGTCTGTGAAGTAAAGTTTGGTTGAGTTGTAGATGGAAAGGATTTCATCTGCAGATAAAGTTCTGTCCCAGATTCTAAACTCATCTATTTTTCCATTAAACCACCCAGTGTAAGAAAAACCAGCTCTATGACGACCTATGTATGCTCCTGTACTGCTGGCTGCACCTCTAGCAAAAGTTCCTGCAGAGGCTCCATCAACATATAATGTTCCCGTTGTTGTTGCGTCTGTAACAAAAACTAGGTGATACCATTTACTCGCTTCAAAATTTGTTGTCACTAAACTATATCCTGCACCAAAATATGTTCGTATATTAGCCTCATCAACAACAGCATGTATCCATGGGTCACCCCCATCATAGCCGGTAGTTATAAGACTTTTATCTCCAGTAATACTATTAAGATAAATCCACATTGAAATACTAATATCGGTGTTATCATAGAAATCAGAAGATGTTATATCAATATAATCGCTATCACCGTCAAACATTAGCCCACCACCATATTTCCCAGAAGTTATCCATCCAGAATCAGCATCCTGCCCGCCTGTCCAAGTTCCATTATTCCCGTTTTTGCTGAAATCATAAACTAAGCTGTTACTTTCACCATATTCAGAGGAATTATCTAAATGCATATACAATAGTAAATTATCATCTGGATTAGTATAATCTGTCTTTAGTGAAGCACCACTGTTTCCATAATAAGCATATATTGTAGTGTTATCATTTCCTGTTAAATTATTCCACACCCAGAATATTGTGTTTGCAGAATTACAAGTAGATGTTTCCAGTGTATATTGCAATTCACTTGCATTAGAATCAGCAAATCTTACATCACTGCAATCTAAATTCATTTTTGATTCAGAAATAAAGCTAGTAGTAGAAAAATTAATCAAAGCAATTGTATTATTTAAATTAGAAGCAACAGATAATTCTATATTTACTTGACTTCTGTATCCCCAGCTTGTATTCCACCATGCAGGCGATGATTGTAAAATATTATTAGAATCGTTGTAATAATATCTCGTTCCATCAAAATAAATTCCAATACTATGATTACTAACATTCTCGCCATTACTAATATTAATATGCCCGTAAACAGTTACATTTGTTGGTGTGTTTTCTGAAATTGTATTTGGCTCTAAAGTTTCTGTGACGCTTATATTGGCAGAAACATTAAACCAGCTATAGCTTGAAATCCCTAAATGGCTGTAGATGTCATAGCATCTTACAGACAAGTTATGGTTCCCATTATCCACTGTTACAGAGAATGTCTGATTGATATTTTGGGTAATTGAAGTGTCTGTTTGTTCTGAAATATCATCTATGTATACAGAGCAGTTATCTACGGTTGTTGTATGGCTTACATTGTATACAAAGTCTATTTTATGTGTGTAATTAAATCTAATATTTAATGGATATAAGATACTTATGCTGGGGCCGATATCAAGTAGAGTAAAGCTTCTCGTTTCAGAGGTGTTTGCATTACCACCATCATCCCAGCAGGTTACATTCCAGAAATATGTGTCATTTATAAACCTAGTTGGAGTATGGTTGTAAGCAACCCCGCTTATTACTGGCATATTACTTTCGTTAACAATGCTGTTTATTGTCAAATTGCACCATATAGAATTTCCATTATCTGTTGCAGTCCAGTTAAACATCACTATTAATGAGCTTGTGTTAAAATTGTCTTCAGGAGCATTTAATGTTATTGAAGGGGGAGTAACATCATTTGCAAGGTTTATTGTAACTATTGTATTATCGGTTATATTTTTCGCAACAGCGTTTGGCACATAAGCGGTTCTTGAAACATTTATACTGTAGTTGTTGTAATAGTCATAGGTTGAGTTGTCTGTCTGTCTGTATTCAATGACATTGAATCGTGTATAACCTATTGAACTGGATGTGCCAGAATAAGTCAGGCTGGGCGTAGTGTTCCACCACATCGCCTCTTCGTAAATAACCGCTGCAAGGTAGCCGTATCCTGAACCGGAGTTATAATACCAATTATCATAATGGGAGTTATAAAGTATCCATGTGCTCCAGTCCCCGTCATACGCCTTTGTGGGGCTGCCGCTCCAGAGACTCCATCCGCCTGCTGTTTCAGAGCTTACATTGCCGATAGGCTCCCATTCGCCAGAATAACATTCCGGATGGCTGTTAGTTTGGGTATTACCATCTAACCATGTGTAAAATCTCATGCTTATTTTTGTATTATAATAATCCCAGCAAGTGCTCGGAAGGGTTATATTGTAAATGCCCAAAACTCCATGCTTGACCTGCCACCGACTTGTACTCAATGCATTTGCAGGCTTTGTGTAGTTTACATAGATATAATAATCCGTATAACCATAACTTCCTGTACTAGCTGTTCCGCCGCAGCCTGTAGCATATCTTGCATCCTCCTGGTAGCATATAGAATTCAGTGCCCCTTCATTCCTGTATAAGCTTATGTTTGCTCCAGCAAGCTGATGGCTTGAGTTTGTTATATTAACATCAAGATACCATTCCCTCTTAAGCTCTACTGGCCTGCCATAAACATCCTTATAGACAGTGACATTATCCCTATCAAAGCTTGCATTAAGGAAAGTGTTATTAACCGCCCCAGAACCATCTCCTGAGGCATAAACTGAAATATCCTCTCCATCTGTATTATTAATCCACATATCCTTAAACAGGTTGTTAGAGGCAGCAGGGCCTGAAGAGGAATAAAAGTAAACCCCATGATGCCCGCTTTTATTCACATACCCCTGTTCAAAGAGGTTGTTTGAGCTTTCATATAAGTAAATACCTGCATAATTTCCTGAAGCCGATGAATTCCATATTTTTAAGTCTTGTATTGTATTGTAGTCAGAACCTTGATATAACTGTAATCCATAATATTTTGTTGAATCCATCCTTATGCCTGTTAAGGTGTTGTTTGAGCTTGAGGAAAGATATATTCCATAATTGTTTGAGTTTGCTGTTATATTTTCAATATCTGTATTATTGCTGTGATCTAGGTAAAGCCCATAATTTCCATAATTTGTAGTTATATTTTTTAGATTATTTTCCGTACTATAGTACTGATATATGCCATATCCAGAATTGTAATTTGTCGTTATATTCTCTAGTTTATTTTTTGAGCCGTAATAAAGGTAGACTCCTGCATAGCCAGAGTTTACTGTAACATTGCTGATGTTAGAATTTGTTGAATTGTATAAATAAATACCATAATAATTATAATGGCTTAAGTTTAAATCCTTTATTACTAGATTATCGCATTTACCGCAAATAATTGTTCCTGCATCTGCTGTTGTTGTTCTATCAAAGGTATAGCCCGATAACGACTTGTTGAAATATATCTTATAAGAATAATCAACATTATTTGTTGAGTCTATTGTGTTATTAAAATATTCCATATTGCTTGCGTAAAAATAAAAATTGTAAGTATTGTTGTTCATGTTGTTGTTTCTTAAGGCGCTATTTATCATGTTTGAGAAATAAATGCCGTATTGATTTGAATTTGCTGTGTTGTTCTCTATTGAACTATTATAGCATGAATTAACGTATATCCCTGCTTGTGTTCCACTGCCCAAATTTGAATTTGCTGTGTTGTTTGTTATGGTTATATTCGAAGAATAGTAAACATATATTCCTGTATCCCCATTAGAAGTTGCTGTATTATCTCTTATTATAGAGTTATCCCCCCAATAGTATAAATATATTCCACTATACAGATTTGAATTTGCTGTGTTGTTTTGTATTTTAGTGTTTGAAGATCCCCAATCTGCATAAATTCCGTAAGAATTGAAACTAACATTATTATTGGTGATTGTGTTGCCTTTGCTGGAATATGCCCGGATTCCATAATCATAACACTTGCTATTATTTCTTAAAATATTATTTCTTACTGTATTGTTATCAGAGGAACCCAAATAGATCCCAGCCTGCCCCCACATACATACCTGATCATTCAAATCAGCTGCGCTATTCTCTATTGTATTATTATGGCTTTGATAGAGGTATATGCCGGAAAATGAATTTGAACTAGCAGTGATGTTAGTTACCTTATTATTAAAATTATTTGTTAAATAAATACCATACGTGAAGTTATAGATATACCCATTCCTAATTATTGTTTGATTATAACCATTAACATAAACACCATACTCACTATAGGTTAGAGGACCCTTTATAATATGGTCTCCAAGGTCAAGTGTTACATTATCCGCTGTTATTGTAAAGCAAGTTCCATCTGTAACAATATCATTTATTAATGTATAATTAGCATTAGCTGTTCCTAACTCCCCACAAGTACTTCTCACAACCAAAGTATAAATATCAGAGATATTAACCTTACCGCTAGTATCATTCGCCCAAACTCTCCATCCTAATGTTCCGCCCATTATTGAGAAGTTCTTTATTGTGTAGTTGAATATAGCAGTTATAGAAGAACCACTACCATCTAAAATACTTTCATTACCCCAGCTTCCATCAGCTGTGTCATTAGTAGTTAATCTGTAATAATCTACACCAGTTCCATCTGTTATAGTCAAATTCAACTGAACATCTGTAC
>CAZSRD010000048.1:0-8459 GCA_964609455.1 uncultured Methanosarcinales archaeon | reverse complement strand
ACGCAATTCCCCTACACACAAATGTGTGTAGTATCCTTGCTCAATTAGAATGAAAACCGCATTATTTATAGGCCGTTTCCAGCCATTCCATAATGCACATCTGTCAGATATAAAACTAGCTCTAAAAGAGTGTAATAGTGTAATAATAGCAATAGGCTCTTCCAAAGAAGCAAATACAAAAGCCAATCCATTCAGCTATGAAGAGAGGAAAGAAATGATTGAAAAGACATTAAAAGCACATAAAATACTGAATTATGACATTATACCAGTTCCAGACATTAACGATGATGAGCAATGGGCAGATTATGTTAAAAAGATTGTTCCTAAATTTGATGTTGCATATACTGGAAATGACTTCACTGAAAAGTTATTCAATGAAAAAGGCATAAAAGTTAGGAAAATAAAACTAATCCCAAACATCAACGCAACAGAGATAAGAAAAAGAATCCTAGAAAAAAACGACTGGAAAGACCTAGTTCCAAAAGAAGTTGCTCAATATATCCAAAATATAAACGGAACTGAAAGAATCAAACCCTTCTAATCAACCTATCAAATGTTTTTTCAACATCCATCTTTTGGAATTCAAAATCTTCTATCTGTTTCCAAGAAATCTCAGCTCCTTTCAATAAGTCAATATTCTCAAGCAAAGGGCTTACAGCCAACTTATTATCTAGAATAAAATGATCATCAAAGCTATTCAACTTAGGTGTAAGTTTTTCAATATTATCGTTTCTTATTTCCATAATAAGAAAATAACCGCGCTGCTTTAATAATCTTTCTAAAATGCTAAGCATTTTAGAAGCTAAAAAAAGCAAAGCCTTTTTTTATGTTTCTATCAAATCCCAAAAAATCCTTTCTTCCTGCTCTCTTTCTCAAACTCTCTAAGCAAGTCCTTTTGTTTTTTAGTTAGATTCTCAGGAACATCGATAACAACCTCAACCAGCTCATCCCCTCTTCCGTCACCATGCAAATAGTTAATTCCTTTCTCCCTCATCTTAAAAGTAGTGTTTGATTTTGTTCCAGAAGGTATTTTTAATTTGGCCTTTCCATCCAATGTAGGAACCTCTGCTTCTCCCCCTAAAGCAGCAACTGTAAAGGGTATATGGACTTTAATGTAAATATCATCACCCTGCCTTTCAAAGACTTTGTGCTCTTTCATGTGCAGTACAATATATAGGTCCCCTGGCCTTCCTGCTCTCTGCCCAGCTTCTCCCTCGCCGCTTATCCTCAGATTGGTCCCTTCTTCTGCGCCTTTGGGAATCTTTATCTTTATTTTTCTTCTTTGGTGTATAACTCCTGTACCGTCGCAAGTATCGCATTCTTCTTTTATATATTTGCCCTCGCCGCGGCATTTCCTGCATGTTGTAGTTGTAGAAAACATTCCAAAAGGAGTTCTCTGCGTTCTCCTGCTGACTCCAGAACCCCCGCATTCAGGACATTCAACAACATCATCTTCGCTTTTAGCACCACTCCCGCCGCATTCAGGACATTGCTCATTCCTAGGAATAGAAATCTCTTTTTCAGTTCCAAAAGCAGCCTCCTCTAAAGTTATCTCCATATCATACCTAAGATCAGCGCCTCTTGAAGGTTCTTTCCTTCTCCTTCCACCGCCAAATCCTCCACCGCCAAAAAGGGTGTCAAATATATCCCCAAAATCAAAAGAAGCAAAATCTCCAAAACCAAAATCAGAAGCATTAAATCCCCTAAAGCCAGATGCCTGCTTGAATGCATCAGCATCTCCAAATTGGTCGTACTGCTGTCTTTTAGTATCATCACCAAGAACCTGGGCAGCTTCATTTATTTCCTTAAATTTATCAGAAGCATCATCATCTTTATTAATATCAGGATGGTATTTCTTGGCTAATTGCTTGTAAGCTTTCTTGATCTCCTCTTTAGTAGCATTCTTGCCTACACCTAATATTTTATAATAGTCTTTCGCCATATTAACTCAAACCTATCTGGCCTGCAATTCCCTTAATAGCATTTACAGCAAGCTCAAAAAATTCATCCAGGCTTAATCCAATATTTTCAATTTCTTTAATTATCTCTCTATTGCAGTTTGCAGCAAATCTTTTATCCTTGAATTTTTTCTTCAAGCCTTTAACCTCCATATCACTTATTTTTCTTCCTTTAAGTAAAGCATAAGCATAGATTATTCCAGTAAGAGTTTCAGAAGCTGCAAGGGCATGCTCAATTTTCTTTTCTCTTTTTTTCTCTTTCAAAGCAGGAATTGCATCATAGCCATAGCCATGTGACTGAACATCATTGATAAATTCATCACTAAATCCTTTCTCTTTAAGAATCTCAACAGCCTTGGTACAATGCTCTGCCCAGTTATCCCTTGTAAAAGCCCAATCAATATCATGCAACAAGCCTAACATGCCCCAGTACTCAACATCCTCTCCCAATTTCTCAGCCAAAGCTCTCATAATAGCTTCTGACTCGAGATAATGGTTCATATCTGATTCTGATTGAGGCATACTTTTAAGTAACTCAATTGCCTGTTCTCTTGTTATTGGTAAAGCTGCCATATTATTGCTAAAATCAGCACCCTTTTTTAAATATTATTAAAAAAATTACTTGTTCTTCTTCTCACCCTCAACTTCGTAATCAGCATCAACTACCTTATCATCTTTCTTCTTTTCTTTCTTCTCTTCTTTCTTAGGTTCAGCCTGCTGCTTCTTTGCCTGCTCTTCTGCAGCTTTCTTGTAAAGCTCTTCAGAAACCTTCTGGAATTTCTTAATAAGCTCATCTTTTGCTTTTTTAATTGTCTCGTAATTATTCTCCCTGTCTTTAAGCAGTTCTTTCAAGGCATCGATGTCTTTCTTTATAGGCTCAAGCTGTTTTTTGTCAACTTTATCACCCATATCCTTTATTGTCTGTTCATACTGCGTAACTAAAGCATCTGCTTCGTTAAGTGTATCTGCTTTCTCTTTTCTTTTCTTATCATCTTCTGCGTGAGCTTCAGCATCTTTTTTCATTTTCTCTATCTCTTCTTCATTTAGTTTTTGAGAAGCTGTAATTTGTATCTTCTGTTCCTTACCTGTTCCTAAATCTTTTGCAGACACATGTATAATTCCGCTTGCATCAATGTCGAATGTGACTTCAATTTGAGGAACTCCTCTTGGTGCAGGTGGAATTCCAACTAAATCAAATCTTCCAAGTGACTTATTATCACTAGCCATTGGCCTCTCGCCCTGCAAAACATTGATTGTTACAGCAGGCTGATTGTCTGATGCTGTTGAAAACACCTGGCTCTTTTTAGTTGGGATTGTAGTGTTATGGACTATTAACTCTGTTCTAACTCCACCAAGCGTTTCAATACCTAATGTTAGTGGAGTTACATCAAGCAATAGAATGTCCTTACCGTATTCTCCTGCAAGGATTCCTGCTTGTATTGCAGCACCTTGAGCAACACATTCCATTGGGTCAACTCCTCTTTCTGCTTTTTTGCCGACAAAATCTTCAACAAATTTTCTTACTATTGGCATTCTTGTAGGCCCGCCAACAAGGATTATCTTATCGACGCCATCTTTGCCTAATTTTGCATCGCTGATTGCCTGCTCCATTGGATGCTTGCATTTCTTTATTATAGGCTCAACAAGTTCCTCTAACTTAGATCTGTTTATATTCATCTTTAAGTGTACGGGGCTTCCGTCTTTTTGTGTTAAGAATGGCAGATTAATGTCTGTTTCATTTGTTGTGCTCAACTCAATCTTCGCTTTCTCTGCAGCTTCTCTTAAACGCTGCATAGCAGTATCATCTTCGCTTAAATCAATGCCATTCTTTTTCTTAAAATCCTCAATAATGAACTTCATCAAAGATTCATCCATATCGGTTCCGCCTAATTGTGTATCTCCGGATGTAGACTTAACCTCAAATACACCTTCACCAAACTCCATTATTGTAACATCTAATGTTCCTCCGCCAAAGTCAAATACAAGTATTTTATGCTCTTGCTCAGATTTATCAATCCCATAAGCCATTGAAGCTGCTGTCGGCTCATTAACCAGCCTTACAACCTCTAACCCGGCTATTGTACCTGCATCTTTTGTTGCCTGCCTCTGATTGTCGTCAAAATAAGCAGGAACAGTGATGACTGCCTTTGAGATTTTCTCACCAACAAACTCTTCTGCATCTTTCTTTATTTTTTGCAGGATAAAAGCAGAAATCTGCTGCGGGGTAAATTCCTTGCCGTTTATGTTGTACTTAAAATCAGTGCCCATCTTCCTTTTTGCAGCTGTTATTGTGCCTCTCGGATTAGAGACAGCCTGCCTTCTTGCCGGCTCTCCAACTAATTTCTGCCCGTCTTTTGTAAATGCTACAACAGATGGAAACGCCTTCCCATATTGGGTAGTGCCTTCTGCTGATGGGACAATTGTCGGTTTTCCAGCTTGCAGTACAGCGCACGCGCTGTTTGATGTTCCTAGATCTATTCCAATGATTTTTTCCTTTTTAATTTTTTCTTTTGCCATTTTTTCACCTTGTTAAATTTTTAACTAATATAACTTGGAGCTACTATTTTCTCCTTGTCTTTTATTTTCCCAGCCTCTTTTTTGCTCTTTTTTTCAATAATTTTCAAAGCAGCTGGCTTTTCAATCTTGCCAAATTCTTTTTCGTATTTTTTTAGCACATCTCCAAGTAACCCATAAACCCTTTTTGCATGATAAGGATCAACCAATATCACATTGTGCTTCAAAACAATTGAAGCTCTTTCCTTGCTCCTTGGGTCTACCCTTGGTGTAACGCTTTTAAAATCAAAAACAAACTGCAAAGGATTGAAATTTATGCTTAATTCATGGGCATAAAATGCGTCCCCATCATTAATATTCATGTTTATTCTCTCTTCAGCCATTTTTTATCCTCCAATTATTTAAGTTTTTCAAAACTCAATATTTTTTTTAATTCATCCTTATCAGGAACCAGCTCTTCAAGCTTTCCCCCAGGTATTGTCCTGCCGCCTGACTTGAGGTAATCTGCATATTGCCTTATTGATTCGGGATCATTCTTGTCTACCCTGTAATTAAGCATAAACCATATGCCTAAATCCTCTCCATTTTCACCGCAATTTCCAACTTTGCACTGCAATGGCTTAACTGAATGTATTTTGCATCCGTTATCGAAAAAAACACACTTGCCATAAGGCTTGTCTGATTTTAATTTTGGCCTTAAAAATTTTGTATTGAACAGTTCTTTTTCAACCAAATATTTTTTCTTTAATTCCCCTCCACTCATCCCCAAAAAATCAGCAATCTTTTTTAGGTCATCACCAACAAGAGAACCACTGCCAAACTTGCAACAATGGTTTCTCCGTTGGCAAACACTGCCAATCTTCAAGATTGTTTTGAGGGAGGTGTTTCTTTTGATTTGCATTTGCTGACCTTAACTTTGCTATGCCTGATTATTTTGTCATTAAGCATATATCCTTTCTGCAACTCTTCTATTATCATGTCTTCTTCTTTATCAGACTCTTCTTTTAGCAAAACTTCGTGAAAATGAGGATCGAATTTCCCATTTGCATCTATTTTTTTCAGGCCTTCTTTCTCAAGCAGGGAATAAAGCTGGGAATAAATCAACTCAACGCCTTTAATAAACTCCGCTTTGTCAGACACGTTTCTTAAAGCCATCTCAAATGAATCAAGCAAAGGCAATAACTTCCCAATAAGCTCTGCTTTTGCATATTTAACAAAATCTGAATTCCTCTTCTCAACATATTTTTTGTAATTTTCAAACTCTGCCTGCAGCCTTTGCAAAGTATCTGTAAGCTCTTCTATCTTTGTATCCTTATCATCAGCTTTATTAACTTCCTGTTTGCATTCCTTAAGTTCTTTCTCTTTTTGCTTAAGTTTTTCCTTACTTTTGTCTTCATGTTTCATTTTTGTCAAAACCTAAATCGTTGACTTAAAGTCAACAGAATATGGTTAATATTGACCGGTATTTAAAGATTTCCATACTAGAGTATATAAATCACCAAAAAGTTTATATAGATTGATAAAAAAAATAAGATTGTGATACATATATATCATCAAAAAATAACAGTTGTAAGGTCAAGGAGGCCGCCAGAAAACACAATAAACCAAGAGCTCCAGTGGTTTGGAAACTCACTAGGCCTGTTCAATCTTAGGGATAAAGATAAGAGTTGTTTTAGGATATTTATAGAGCTTCTAAAAGCAGCTAAAAGAAGGCAGCCTTTAAGCTCTGACGAATTAGCTTTACAGCTTGAATTGACAAGAGGCACTGTAATCCATCACCTGAATAGATTGATAGATTCTGGCCTTGTAATCCATGAAAGAAAGAAATATTTATTAAGGGTAGACAATTTAAAGGACCTAGTGGATGAAGTTCAGAAGGATATTGAAAGAACTTGCTCAGATCTAAAAGAGGTTGCAGATGATATCGACAGGAGGTTAGGTTTATGAAAACATTTCAAGTGATATTAATGTTAATTTTGGTTTTACCTCTCAGTTCTGCCTCTGTTCAGATTACAAACCAGCTAAAAGACGAATATAGCCTAGGTGATCTTATACCCTTGTCTATCAAGATAGTGCCTCAGGAAACAACAGATGCATTGGTAAAACTAACCTTAAAATGCACAAATAAAGAAGTTTCTTATTACGTAGCTCCATTAAGCCTAAAAGAGAATAAAGAAGAGAGTATAAATGCTCCAACAATAAAGGCTTTTTCTGAAGGCCTCTGTACAATAAGAGTGAATATTGAATCGATGGAAGGCAGCAATATAGATGGCACAACATCCAAAGAGTTTACTGTTTCAGACGAGCTGGATCTCTCATTTACTATAGACAAGACAGAAGCCTTGCCAGGTGATAAGATAAAAATACAAGGAACAGCGAAGAAAAAAGAAAGCAAAATTGAAGACGGTTTATTGACCATAAGCTTGGACAATAAAGCAAATAGTATGGACCTAAAAAGTGAAGACTTTAGTTATGAATTGCATTTAGAGGATAATATAAAATCAGGAGAGCATAGTATAACAGTTGAAGTTCAGGATTCTTACGGAAATTATAACCAGGATAGCAAAACAATAAGCATAAAAGCAATTCCAACAAAATTAGAATTTGAGCTGAACAAAAAAGAATTCAAGCCTAAAGAAACAATAAAGTTAACAATAATACTATTAGACCAGGCAGATGACCCGATAAATGAGGACATTGAAGTTAAATTATTAAGAGAAAAATCCTTGTTCAAAGATGAGATAGTAATTTTTGGCCAAAAAATTAAGGCTAACAAAGAGTTTGAGTTTACATTCAGCCCAAAGACGCCGCCAAATGAATATATCTTGAAAAGCAGTTTTGATAGCCTAAAAAATGAAGATACAATTGAGATTCTGCCTAATCCAGAGATAGAAACAAGGCTAGAAGGGATATTGTCTATATCAAAAACATTGGTAATGTAGAATTCAACGAAAAAACAGCAATAATGCTTGAAAAAGATGGCAAAACCTTCCTAATAAATAAGAAAATAAAATTGGATGTTGATGGGGAAACCACAATAGACCTTTCTAAAGAAGTGCCTTCTGGCAGCTATAAAGTTACTTTGCCTGAAACAGAAGATGTAGTTGAAGAAGGCAGTAATCAGCAGGAAGTTATAGAAAATGTTGAAATTGAAGATGACAGGTCTGCTGCTGCAAAAGGTTTAGGTGCAATTACTGGAGGAGTTGTAGCTGGTGCAGGCTTATTATTAGACAATCCAAAACTTGCAACAATTTTAATAATCATTATCCTTCTATCCCTTATTGGGTATTTCAACAGGGAAAGTATTGAGAACGTTATTAAAAAAATAAGAGAAAAAAGAGAAAATAATTAACCCTGTGATTTTCTTGCAGCGCTTGTTAATCCTCTGGCAGCTCTTCCACGCTCTTCACAAATCCAGTTTATTCTAGGGTCTGCTTTTATTGATGGGCTCATTCTATCAACTAGAATAATCTCAAACCATTTGTATTTCCCATCTTCTCCAACTGGATAAGAGTTAAGAACAGTGCAATTAACATAGTTTTTCTGGGCTCTCTGCTCTGCAATCCATTGGTGAGCCATCTTTACTATTTTCTTTCTTCTCATATGCTTGCTTCTTCTTCCAGATGAGAATTTAGGCCTTTGTCTTTTCTGCCTCATAACACGCTGCCTTACTACAATATAGCCTGGCTTTGCTTTATACCCTAAAGAACGAGCTTTATCAATCCTTGTTGGTTTTTCAATCCTTACTGTTGTATTCTCTTTCTTCCACTCAATTATTCTTTTCTGCCACAGTTCGCCTAAGTTCTCCCTAGGCTGCTTCCATAGCTCCCTAACGTATTTATACATCGACATTTTAGCCTCCATTATTAACTTTAATTTAGGATTCAGGTAAGCTACTACCTACATTTCCTATAAGTGTAGGATTTTTATTTTATTTATAAAGCTTTACATTTGTATAGAAAAATAAAAGCCTCCGACGGGATGTGC
>CAZSRD010000047.1:0-8858 GCA_964609455.1 uncultured Methanosarcinales archaeon | reverse complement strand
TTCCGACCTTAGCTGGATACTGTGGACTTTAGTCCACAGAGGAGGTCATTTTAGAGTAAACTTTAAATATTCCATTATATTCCATATTGTAAATAATGGGGGTGTTAGATTGCCAGATTTACAATCTGATATAGAGCGTATTAAAGCTAAACAGCAGGCTTTAAGAGAGCTAAAGATAACTAATTCTATAAAAGATAATTCACAGGAAGGTTTTAACCAATATCTGAATTCTCTATCTAAAGAAGAACTATGCAAGTACATGACTGGCATATCTGAAATAATCAATCTTTGCAACAGCAAATTAAAATGCAAATTTCAAGGAGAGATATATAAGTCTTTTACAAAAAACCCCAGAAAAGAATGTCTAAGGGAAAAAATTATCAAATTTGAAAAAATGTTAGAACACTAAAAAATCTTTCGTTTTTTCCTTAAAACAAACCAGATAACTACTAATACTAAAATCAGAATTACCCCCGCCATTGCATAAGCTGCTTTTTTCTCCTTACTTGCCTTTTTAACTTCTTCTTCCTCAACCTCTTCTTTCTTTTCTTCAACAGGTTCCTCTGCCTTTTCTTCAGTCTCCTCTTTCTCCCCCTCCGCCTCAACGCACTTATTATTCACACATTTCTCATCTTCACCACACCCGCAATCATAGCAGCAATTCTCCTTGCTCTCATTTAAGCATTGACCATCAAAATTACAAAGATTATTTTCCAAAACATAATTTGAAACATTCTTCAGCTCCAAAACACCCTCCCCAGTGCCATAAAAATAATAATAAGCTTCATCATTAGTATCTTGAGCATCATTAATAACTAGATCTTTAACAACAATCTCAGAACCACCCTTAAACACATAACTATCCCCTTTCTTGATCCCTTTTGACATTTCATCATTTAACCTAAATACTGCCTTTCCTTGGCTATCAGAAACAGATAATAAACTAATAACATAAACTCCGTCATTTGTTTCATAAACCTTAGTTTCACCTTCCCCCATATAATCGCTAAGAAATATACTCTCTGCGCTAACTAAGCCAGCTAATAAAACAAACACAATCCACCAAACCATATTTTTCATAATATTCAATCTTAAATATTTATATATATAAATTTGTTGTTTTTATATAACAAAACTAGTAAGATTTAAATATAACATATCCATTTCCAGGTAATATGAAGAGAACTAGTGCATCTAAATTAAGTATTCTTTTACTAGTTCTAGTGCTTTTGATTCTGTTATGATTGCCCTAATTCTTAAAATTGAGGATTAAGGGCCAAAGGATAAATCTTCTTTTCATAAGGCTAAAAGGAGGAAAAAGTTTATAAAACAATGAACAAAAGGTGAAGAACATGGCAAAAAAGATTATTATTTTTGACACAACATTAAGGGACGGTGAACAATCACCAGGAGCATCTCTTACAATGCAGGAGAAGCTTATCATAGCTAAACAACTAGCAAAACTAGGTGTTGACATAATTGAAGCAGGTTTTCCTATAAGCTCTGAAGGGGATTTTGAAGCTGTTAAATTGATAGCTAAGGAAGTTCAAGACCCCGCAATCTGTGGTTTAGCAAGAACCACAAAAGAAGATATAGACAGGGCATGGGAAGCAGTAAAATATTCTAAAAAACCAAGAATTCATACTTTCATAGCAACTTCACAGATTCACAGAGAAAAAAAGCTTAGAAAATCAAAAGAAGAGATAATACAGATGGCATCAGAAGCAGTTAAACATGCAAAATCTCTTTGCAAAGACGTAGAGTTCAGCCCGGAAGATGCTGCAAGAACAGACTTAGGCTATATGTGTGATGTAGTTGAAGCAGCAATCAAAGCTGGAGCTACAACTATAAACATCCCAGATACAGTAGGATATGCAGAACCAGATGAATTCGGAAAAAGAATAAAATATGTCTTTGATAAATTAGGAAACCTAATAAAAGAAAACAACGTAATAATCAGCATCCATTGCCATAATGATTTGGGTTTAGCGGTTGCAAACTCATTAGAAGCTATAAAAAACGGAGCTTTACAGATAGAATGCACAATCAATGGTTTAGGTGAAAGAGCAGGTAATTGCTCATTAGAAGAGGTTGTTATGAACCTAAAGACAAGAAAGGATTTTTTCAAAGATGTATACACAGGCATAAACACAAAAGAAATATTCAAAACATCCCAGTTGGTTTCATCTTTAACAGGAATGGCCGTGCAGAGGAATAAGGCAATTGTAGGCAAAAACGCATTTGCTCACGAAGCTGGAGTACATCAACATGGTGTATTAAGTGACAAATCAACTTACGAAATTATGAGATCAGAAGATATAGGCTGGGAAGGCACAAATATTGTAATCGGAAAACACTCCGGTAAGCACGCTGTTGAATCTGTTTTAAAAGAAATGGGATATGGTTTAGAGAAAGAGCAGGTTGAAAAAGTCATTTCAAAAGTAAAAGAGCTTGCGGATAAGCAAAAGGAAGTGATGAAAGAAGACATTATTGCTATTGCAACAGACATCGCAGGAGAGATATCCAAAGAAGAAGAAACCATTCATCTTGATGAACTTAAGATTATCACAGGTAACAAGATTAGTCCAGAAGCAACAGTAACTTTGATGATTAATGGAGAAAAAAAGACAGGAAAAGGAAATGGTCTAGGCCCAGTTGATGCAGTAAGTCACGCTATAAGCACAATGATAGATCCATCAATAACCTTAAAAGAGTATGGATTGAAAGCAATCACTGGGGGTACAGACGCATTGGCAGATGTTTCAATAAAAGTCCAAGATGCTAACGGCAATATATTTAAGGCAGAAGCTGTCAATGAGGATATCATGATGGCATCTGCTATCGCTTTGATAAAAGGTATGAATAAGGCATTGAACTTTAAGAACCAAAAGAAAATTAAAGCAAACTATTAGGTGATAAAATGGACGGCTCACATACAATTATGGAAACATTAATTAAACAGGGAGTAGATGTAACTTTTGGGTTTCCAGGGGGAGCAGTTATACCCCTATTTGATGCATACTTGGACTACAAAGGTAAGCTAAAGAATATTTTGGTAAGGCACGAACAAGGTGCAGCGCACGCAGCAGAAGGCTACGCAAGAGCCTCAGGAAAAGCAGGAGTATGCATAGCAACATCAGGCCCAGGAGGTACAAACTTAGTTACAGGTATAATGGATGCTCAGCAGGACTCTGTCCCTATAATTGCATTTGGAGGCCAAGTCCCAACATCTCTAATCGGAAATGATGCTTTCCAGGAAGCAGATATGATGGGCATAACCTTACCAATAACAAAACATAATTTTCAGGTTAGAAACCCTAACCAGATAGCTCCAATGATAATGAAATCATTTAAGATTGCAACAGAAGGAAGGCCAGGCCCTGTCTATATTGACTTGCCTAAAGACACTCAAATAGGGGAAGTTACAGATCCAATCCCAAATGAAGTAGAGATACGCGGATTTCAGCCGACAATACATCCTAACCCAATTCAGATAAAAAAAGCAGCAGACGCTATCTTAAAAGCAGAACGCCCATTGTTCCTGATAGGTGGGGGAGCAATAATCTCAAATGCTTCAAAAGAATTGATGGAATTAGTGGAATTGACAAAAATTCCTGTAACAACAACATTCATGGGCAAGGGAGCATTTGATGAATACCATCCATTAAGCCTAGGCATAGTAGGTATGCATGGAAGAAAGATAGCCAACTTTGCTAGTTTACAAACAGATTTGCTAATAGCAATTGGTTGTAGGTTTTCAGACAGAATTACTGGCAACCTAAAAACATATATGGAAAATACAAAAATAATCCATGCAGATGTAGACCCCGCAGAGATTGGCAAGAACGTTAAAATAGATATTCCAATAGTTGGAGAAGCTAAAAATGTTATAACAGAATTAACAGCAGAAATTAAGAAACTGCCCATAAAAGAAAAAACAGTATGGATAGACAAAATAAAAAAATACAAAGTATTATGTGACGCATGTGTTCCAACACCAAAAACAAAAAGAATGCATCCAAAATTTGTCATGCAGACATTAAACAAAATTCTGAAACCAGATGATATAGTTGTAACGGGTGTAGGCCAGCACCAGATGTTCGCAGGGCATTTCCTTAAATTAAGAAAGCCAAGAACCTTTATTAGCTCTGGCGGCGCAGGAACAATGGGTTATGGTTTTCCAGCATCCATCGGTGCAAAGGTTGCTAAGCCAGACTCCAATGTGTTTTTAATAGACGGAGATGGCTCATTCCAGATGACTATCCAGGAATTAGGAACAGTAAAAGAAGAGAATATTAAGGTAATTCCGATTATTATGAATAATTCATATCTGGGCATGGTCAGGCAATGGCTTGAGTTATTCCATAATAAGCGTTACTCGCATGTTTACCTAGGAACAACACCCGACTTCATAAAAGTTGCAGAAGCTTATGGCCTAAAAGGAATAAGAGTTACAAAAGAATCAGAGCTTGAGCCAGCATTAAAAGAAGCTATAAAGAATGATATAACAACCCTTATTGATGTACAAATAGACGAGAAAGCAAATATCCTGCCAATGTTATACCCTGGAGGTAATTTAAAAGATGCTTTTGGAGGTTGTATGATATCAGAAGGAAAATTTTTCAATGAGGGCGAATAAAATGACCAAAGAGGGAAAACACACAATTGCAATGCTTGTTGAAGATCAACCAGGCGTATTGACAAGAATCTCTTCTTTATTCGCAAGGAGGGGATTTAACATAGACACAATTACAGTAGGCAAAACAACAAAGCCAGGTATAAGCAAAATGGTTGTAACTGTAATAGCTGATGATGCTATAATAGAACAGGTTGAAAAACAAGTAAACAAATTAATAGATGTTGTCAAAGTAATTGAAATGCCCGAAAGCAAATCAGTTATAAGGGAGCTTTGTTTAATCAAAATTGCAATACCTAATAAAAAAGCAAAAGAAGAGATATTAAAATACGTAAGTATATACAAAACAAAAATTGTAGATATAAACACAAAGTCAGTTACTGCTGAACTAATAGGTGTTCCTGCTAAAATAGATGCTTTTATTGAACTAATGAAACAATTTGGAATAAAAGAAATCTCAAGAACGGGTGTAACGGCTGTTTCAAGAGGATAAAAAATGAGTATGACTATAACTGAAAAGATACTTGCAAAACACTGTAATAAAAATATTGTAAGGCCAGGAGAGATAATCAACGCAGATCTAGATATAGTCATGTGCCACGATGTAACAACCCCTCCAGCAATTAAGATGCTTGATGAAAGAGGAATCAATAAAGTTTTTGACAAAGATAAGATAGTTGTGACACCAGACCATTTCGTTCCTAACAAAGATATAAAATCCGCAGAACTAGCTAAAAGGTTGAGGGATTGGGTAAACAAGAACAAAATAGAAAACTATTATGAAGTTGGCCGTCATGGTGTTTGCCACGCAATATTGCCTGAACAAGGCCATGTATTGCCAGGAACAACAATAATATGTGGTGATTCACATACATGCACTCATGGAGCTTTAGGTGCATTCTCTACAGGAGTAGGCTCAACAGACCTAGCAGCAGCAATAGCAACCGGAAAATTATGGTTTAAGGTTCCTGAAACAATTAAATTCGTAATCAACGGCAAATTACCAAAAGGAGTCTACTCAAAAGACATAATCCTAAATATAATATCAGACATTGGAGTAGGCGGCGCTTTATACAAATCAATGGAATTTTCAGGCTCAACAATAGATGATTTAAGCGTAGAAGCAAGGATGACAATAACTAACATGGCAATAGAAGCAGGCGGAAAAACAGGAGTTATTAACCCAGATCAAAAAACAATAGATTATGTTAAAAAGAGAACAAATAAAAAATTTGAAGTTGTAAAATCAGACAAAGATGCAAATTACTTAGAAATAAAGAAGTATGATGTAACAAATTTGGAGCCAATAGTATCTTTCCCTAATCTGCCAAGCAACGGCAAGACAGCAAAAGAAGCTGAAAAGATGAACATAAAGATAGACCAGGCTTACTTAGGCAGCTGCACAAACGGAAGAATAGAAGATTTGAGAATAGCAGCTGAAATTGTAAAAGGAAAAAAGATTGCCAAAGGCACAAGAATGATAGTCGTACCTGCAACCACAGAGATATGGAAACAGGCAAACAAAGAAGGTTTGTTAGATATATTCATGGATTTTGGAGCAACAGTTTCAGCACCAACATGCGGAGCATGCTTAGGCGGCTATATGGGAATATTAGCAAAAGGAGAGCGCTGCATTTCTTCAACAAACAGAAACTTTGTTGGAAGGATGGGTCACCCAGAATCAGAAGTCTACTTAGCCTCTCCAGCAACCGTAGCAGCTTCAGCAATAGAAGGAAAGATAGTTGATCCTAGAAGGTATGTAAAATGAAGGGAAAAGCGCAAGTTTACAACAGAGACGATATTGATACAGACCTGATAATTCCAGCTAGGTACTTAACTACAGACGATGAAAAGGAATTAGCAAAGCACGCAATGGAAGATTTAGACAAAGAATTTGTTGATAAAGTGTCTAAAGGAGATTTTATTGTATCAGGAAATAATTTTGGCTGTGGTTCATCCAGAGAACATGCTATTTGGGCATTAAGAGGTTCAGGAATAAACGCAGTAATTGCAAACACATTTGCAAGAATCTTCTTCAGAAACGCCATAAACAACGGATTCTTGCCAATAGAATGCAAGGATGCTTCAAAAAACATAAAACAAGGAGATGAATTAGAAATAAATTTAGAAAAAGGAACGATAAAAGATTTGGCTAATAAAAAAGAATTTAAATTCACACCATTTCCAAAGTTTGCTTTAGACATAATCAATGCAGGAGGCTTGCTTAACTATATTAAAAAATGAAAACCTACAAAATAGCAAAAATACCAGGAGATGGCATAGGGCCAGAAATAATAGCAGAAGGCGCGAAAGTAATAGATGCAGTTGCAGACAAAAACAATTTCAAAATCAATTGGGTAGAATATGATAATGGAGCAGAAAAATACCTAAAAACAGGAGAACTGATTACAGAAGAAACATTAAAAGAGATAAAACAAACCTGTAAAGCTATCTACTTAGGTGCATTAGGTGATCCAAGATGCAAGCCGGGAATTTTGGAGAAAGGAATTTTACTAAAAACAAGATTTTATTTTGATCAGTTCGTAAACCTAAGGCCCATTAAATTATTAGAAGGCGTTTCTTGTCCATTAAAAGATAAAACCCCTAAAGACATAGATTTTACAGTTGTTAGGGAAAACACAGAAGATTTCTATGTTGGCATAGGTGGCAGGGCAAAAGCAGGAAAAAACAAGCAGCAGCTTGAGGTATTAAGAGAGCTTTACAAAGTAAAATTCAACTTAGACATAGAAAACACAGATGAAATTGCTTATCAAATTGGCGTAATTAGTAAAAAAGGAGCTGAAAGAGTAATTAAATACGGCTTTGAATTAGCCAAAAAACAAAAAGTAGAAACAGCCTATTTTGTGGATAAGGCAAATGTGCTTTCAGACATCTATGGTTTTTGGAGAGAAACAGTTGAAGAAGTTGGAAAATCTTATCCAAAAATAAAACCAGAATTTATGTTTGTAGACGCAATTACAATGTGGTTTGTCAAAAATCCAGAATGGTTTAAAGTAGTTACAACGCCAAATATGTTTGGTGATATAATAACTGACTTGGGCGCAATGATTCAAGGAGGATTAGGATTAGCTCCTGGAGGGAATATTAATCCAGATGGAATCTCAATGTTCGAGCCTATTCACGGTTCAGCTCCAAAATATAAAGGAATGAATGTTGCTAATCCATTGGCAACAATCTGGGCCGGAGTCATGATGTTAGATGAGATTGGACAACCAAAAGTAGGAGAACAAATTGTAAAAGCAATAGAATCAGTATTAAAAGAGGGAAAAGTAAAGACAAAAGACTTAGGTGGTAAAAACACAACATCAGATATGGGGGACGCTGTTGTATCTAAATTAAGTTAGATTTATATACCATTAAATATTATCAAAAATAAACACGGGGGATGATAAAATGATAAATATATTAACAGACAAAGATGCAGACGAATCCATACTAAATGGAAAAACAATAGCAGTTATAGGTTACGGAAGCCAAGGAAATGCTCAAGCAAATTGTTTAAAGGAATCTGGTGTGAATGTAATCATAGGAGAAACAGAAAATTTAGGAGATAAACCAAATCCAAGCTGGCAAAAAGCAAAAGAAGATGGTTTTGAGGTATATGAAATAGGAGAAGCTGCAAAAATAGCAGATATTGTTCACATCCTTGTACCAGATGAATACCAGGCAGAAGTATACAAGAAACAAATAAGAAAACACATGAAAGCAGGAAAAACATTATGTTTTTCACATGGGTTTAACATTTGCTTTAAAAGGATTGTTCCACCAGCAGACGTTGACGTAATAATGGTTGCCCCAAAAGCGCCAGGACCAGAAGAAAGAAGACAATACCTGGAAGGCTTTGGTGTTCCGGGATTAGTAGCAGTAAAACAAAATGCATCAGGCAAGGCAAGAGAGGTTGCTTTAGCAATGACAAAAGCAATGCACTGGACAAGAGCAGGCATTCTAGAATGCACCTTTGAACAAGAAACCTATGAAGATTTATTTGGAGAGCAAGCAGTTTTATGTGGTGGAGTAACAGAATTAGTAAAAGCAGGATTTGACACCTTAGTTGAAGCTGGATACCCTCCAGAAATGGCTTATTTCGAATGCTTACACGAACTAAAGCTAATAGTTGACTTGATGTATAAAGGCGGCTTTACAGAAATGTGGAAAGCAGTTTCCAACACAGCAAAATACGGCGGATTGACAAGGGGCAAAA
>CAZSRD010000046.1:7487-8945 GCA_964609455.1 uncultured Methanosarcinales archaeon | reverse complement strand
TACAATGCATATAGAAAATCTTTTTTATTCTTGATTAGGGATTTCTACGGCACCTCAGAATAGTAAAGTTTTAATACCCCTCAGAGTTTGCTCATTCTACCACGGGGGATGATAAACATGGAAACAGCAGAATTACTTAAGAAAATAAAACAGGAAAAACCATTAGTTCACCATATAACCAACTGGGTTACAATATATGATTGCGCCAATGTAGTAAGGGCTATAGGAGCATTGCCAGTGATGGCTCATGCAAAAGAAGAAGCAGCAGATATGGCTAAAATCGCTTCTGCTTTAGTTCTTAACATAGGCACATTAACAACAGAATTAATCGAATCGATGAAATTAGCTGGAAAAGCAGCTAATGAAAAAGGAATTCCAATTGTTTTAGATGCAGTTGGTGTAGGAGCAACTAAATTTAGAGATGACAAAGCAGAAGAGTTGCTAAAAGAGCTTAAGATTGACATTATCAAAGGAAACTCTTCTGAAATAGCTAAATTAGCTGGCATGGAAGTGCAGACAAAAGGTGTTGAATCAACAAAAGTTGAAGCTGATCTTATAGAAGTTGCTAAAAAACTGGCTAATGAGCGTAAAGCAACTGTTGTAATCACGGGAAAAGAGGATATTGTCACAAATGGTTCTGATGTATATCTATGTAATAATGGCCATACAATGATGGGCTCTATTGTAGGAACTGGCTGTATGATAGCTTCTGTAATAGGAGCTTTTGCAGCAGTAGAAAAAGACTATGCAAAAGCAGCTGCATCTGCTTTAGTATGCTTTGGAATTGCTGGCGAGCTAGCTTCTAGAAGAGCATCAGGCCCAGGCAGCTTTAAAGAACTATTCTATGACGAAATATACAACCTAGATGACAATGACATCAATGATATGGAAAAATTAGAGATAAAAACAGCTGTTAAAAAAGATGAAGCCAAAACTGAATGAGATTGATTTATACTTTATTACAGGCAGCAATCTTACCAAAAAAACAGTTCTTGAAGATGTTAAAGCAGCAATAGATGCAGGTGTAAAGATAATACAATATCGTGAGAAAGAGAAAACTAAAGAAGCGATGCTTGAAGAATCATTAGAGATAAAAAAACTATGTCAAGATAAAGCAATACTAATCATAAACAACGATGTAGACATATGTCAAACAATTAATGCAGATGGTGTCCATTTAGGAAATGATGACATGCCTTATCAAGAAGCAAGAAAGATATTAAATGGTAAAATAATTGGCTTAACTATCCATAATGTTAAAGAAGCAATAGAAGCTGAAAAACTAGGGGCAGACTACATAGGAGTAAGCCCAATATTCGAAACCAAAACAAAGCTGGATGCTGGCAAGCCAGCAGGTATAAAATTAATCGAAGACGTTAAAAAGGCAGTTAAACTACCTTTGGTAGCTATTGGTGGGATTAACTTAGAAAATATTGATAAGGTTATTGATGCAGGTGC
>CAZSRD010000046.1:0-7387 GCA_964609455.1 uncultured Methanosarcinales archaeon | reverse complement strand
ATCAATGAAGAATTAGAAAAACTCAAGATCTCAATAAAGTATGGTGCGGATACTGTTATGGATTTAAGCACAGGCGGAAATATAGATGAAATAAGGCAGGCAATAATAAAAAACTCTACTGTTCCTATCGGTACTGTTCCTATATACCAGGCAGCTATTGAAAAAGATACAATAGTTGATCTTACAGAATCAGACTTAATAAAAAGCATAAAAAAGCATATAGAAGATGGTGTTGACTTCATAACAATCCATTCTGGCTTGACAAAAGATGCTATTAAATTATTAGATAAAAGATTAGCAGGAGTTGTCTCTCGTGGAGGTTCTTTCCTGGTTAAATGGATGAAGCACAACAATAAAGAAAATCCTTTGTACGAATCTTTTGATAAAATTTTGTTTTGGGCAAAGAAACACGACGTTACTTTAAGCTTAGGAGATGGCCTAAGGCCAGGCTGCCTAAAAGATGCAACAGACAAAGCACAACTGCACGAACTTAAAGTTTTGGGTGAATTACAAAAAAAAGCTTTTGAAGAAAACGTTCAATCAATGATAGAAGGCCCTGGTCACGTACCTTTAGATCAGATTGAACATAATGTTAAATTACAGAAAGAGATGTGTCATAACGCTCCTTTTTATGTTTTAGGTCCTTTAGTTACGGATATAGCACCAGGCTATGATCATATAACTTCAGCTATAGGAGGAACATTAGCAGCTTTCTATGGCGCTGATTTCCTTTGTTACGTTACACCTTCTGAACATCTTGGCCTACCTTCTCTAAAAGAAGTCAAAGAAGGTGTTATAGCCTCAAGAATAGCAGCCCACGCAGCAGACATAGCTAAAGGCATCAAAGGCGCTCGTGACTGGGACGATGCAATGTCAGAAGCCAGAGCCAACCTAGACTGGCCCAAGATGATGGATTTAGCAATAGACAAAGAAAAAGCAGAAGAGATTAGAAAAAGATGCCAGCCTTCTGATAATGATGTTTGTTCAATGTGTGATAAGTTTTGTTCTGTTAAAATCAGTAAAGAACTAAAAGAACAAAATAACCAAAAATGAAACTCAAAGACATTGGAGAATTCGGTTTAATAGAAAGAATCAAAAGAAAGCCAAAAGACAGCTCCATTCTAAAAGGCATTGGTGACGATACTGCTGTAATTAAAATAGAAAACAAACTATTGCTAATAACCACAGACACCCTAGTTGAAGGTGACCATTTCTCTTTAAAATATTTCACACCAGAACAAGTAGGAATGAAAGCAATTGAAATTAACGTCTCAGACATAGGCGCAATGGGCGGCTTGCCAAAATATGCATTAGTCTCTTTAGTATTGCCAAAGGACACAGAAGTAAACACAATAGAAAGGATCTACAAAGGCATGCGAATAGCAGGGAATAAGCACAAATTAGAAATTATAGGCGGCAACATAACCCACGGAAAACAATTAGTTATAGATATTGACATGATTGGTGAAGTTAAAAAAGAAGATCTCTGCTTAAGATCACAAGCAAAGCCAGGAGATTTCATCTTAACAACAGGCGACCTAGGCTCTTCAACAGCAGGCTTAAACCTATTCCTAAAACACATAAAAGGCCATCAAGAAGTAAAACTAAAGCATTTAGAGCCAAAAGCAAAATACCATAAGGTAAAGCCTTTCTTAAAATACATAAACGCAATGATTGACGTATCAGATGGATTAGCCAGTGAAGTAACAAGAATCTGCGAGCAAAGCAACGTAGGGGCAATAATCTTCAAAGATAATATACCAATTAAAGAAAATACCAGAAAAGCAGCAAAAGAAGTTAAAAAAGACCCAACAAATTACGCATTATACGGTGGAGAGGATTTCGAACTAGTCTTCACAGTATCAGAAAATAATCTAAATAAAGTTAAAGGATTTCTTGTAGGGGAAATAACAAAGAAGAAAGGCGTAAGAATCTACGAAAAAGGAAAAGAAAAAATAATTAAAAAATCAGGCTATGACCACTTTAACCGCACTGAGCAGCTGTAGCAGCGCCTGTTGCCTCATAACCAAATCCAGATGATGGATTTGCAGTTGACAATTCTTCATCACATTCTGCAGGCGCTTCATTAAAAGCACCGCAAATTGTAGCTAAATATGCTGCAGGGCTCCTTGAACTGCTAACCTCTGCTCCGTTTATAATTAATGTTGGTGATCCCCTCACACCATATTCCTTGCATTCTGCATCATGTGTTAAGAAAGCAGGATATGTCCCACTTGGATTCTTTAAATTCTCAGTTATCTCAAACTCAGTATCAGCTTTCTTAGTGCAAGCTTCCAGTTTAGCAGTATCAACCTTAACTTCAGCTAAGCACCCTGCGCCATCTCCTTCTTTCAAGAAGCATTTGAGGTAATCTAAATATTTAGCATTTTGCTCTGTTTCAATGCAGTACTGGTTCAATTCTTCTAAAACTTCTTTCTCGCCATGCATTACATAGTTTACAAACTTAACCTCAAAATCAATCTTATTCCCAAGTAATTCAACAACAGGAATCATTCCTTTCTCTGCTTGTGTCCCATAAGGACAATGTGACATAACAAAAAGTTCAACAACTGGCTTGTCGCTTTTAACTAATCCAGCAGGAGCTTCTGGTGTTGTAGTTTCAGGCGTTGCAATCTCTTCAGTCATATCAACAGCGCTCGGAAACAACAAGCCGCCATCTTTTGTAACATATGAATCATATTCCGTCCCGCCTATTTCCATCTTGATATTATATAATCCGTCTGCTTCTTCAACATCTTTCAATTCAGCAGTTGTTCCTGGCTGCAATAGATTTGTGTTAATATAGCTAATAGCATTGTTAGCTGCTTCTTGGGCTGATAAAGTTTTGCCAGAGGTCATTCCTCCTTTAAAACCGCCAGTTGTTACAGAAATTATCAACAAAACAGCCAAAACCCCGCTTATCATCATCCACATAGATGACTTCTTTATCTTTACCTTTTTCTCATGATGAACTTCTTCTTTCTTATGCTCTGCATGATGTTCTTCTTCCATTTATACCACCCTCCATTTAATAATATATATTATCTTTTAAATCTTACTGTCCGCACTCTTCAGCAAAAGCCTTAAGTTCAGATTTGCTCATCTCTCCTGTTATCTCTTCCCCATTAGGCGGACAGATAAATTGGGGGACATAACCGCTCATCAGATCACTAAAGCATTCATTTATTACCTGCCTTGCCCCTGCATCAGAACTTTCAGCCCAATAAAACTTATGCCCTTCCCCTTCTAATTCCTGTATAATTGGCATCATATTGTGGCAATGTGGGCACGAATTAGAATATACAAACACAACAGTATCAGGTGACCCAGAAAAACAATCACTATAGTCTACGCCTTCGTTATTTTGAATAGTCTGCTGTTCAGTAGGAGCCTTTTCCGTAGAAATAAACTTGCTAGCATTAACAATTATAACAGCCAGCACAATAATTATCAGAATAGATGCAGCCGTTTTTATAAAGTCATTCTTTTTCATTATATAAGGAAATTCCTACTCTATTTATAAATCTTATCCCTAATTTCAAAGAGATTAAAACAAAACGTTTATAAAATAAACTCAATCTCAACTAGAATTATGAAAAAATTGTACATTATTTATTTAGCCATTCTACTGATTATGCTGGCTGGCAGTGGACTAGCTCAAACTGATAAGCATAATGTAACTGTATACTATTTTTATGGTGATGGCTGCCCGCATTGTGCTGATGCAGAACCCTTTCTGGAAAGTTTAGAAAACAAATACCCAGAATTAACTATTCAATCTTTCGAAACATGGAACAACAAATCAAATTCTGAATTGTTCGTAAAAATGAGTGCAGCTTGTGGCTCAAAAGTTGTTGGAGTGCCGACTATATTTGTAAGCCATAAGCCAATCATAGGCTTTGATAATCCTAGAGGCAAGGGAAAAGATATAGAAGCTGCAATCCAGAAATGTATATCAGAAGGATGCATAGATCTCATGGAGCATATTGGTGAAAATCTGAGTTCATGCCCTGCAGCAGAAGACGAACAAAGCACCATAGACCTGCCTATTTTCGGCGAGATAGACACAAGGAAGATATCCTTACCTCTGCTTACGATAATAATCGGATTGTTAGACGGCTTTAACCCATGTGCAATGTGGGTATTACTTTTCCTATTAACCTTATTGGTATACACAAAATCAAGGAAGAGGATGTTCATAATTGCAGGCACATTTATCCTTATTTCAGGAATTGTCTATTACATATTTATGGCAGCATGGCTTAATTTCTTCATATTGGTGGGGTTTCTCCCATATCTCAGGCTAATAGTTGGCCTTTTTGCAGTTATCCTTGGCCTGTTCAACATCAAAGAGCTTTTTTTCTTCAAAAAAGGGCCATCTTTAACAATACCTGAATCAGCAAAGCCAAAGCTATTTGAAAGGATGCGTAAAGTGGTTCATGAAGCAGCATTGCCCATTGCCATTTTAGGGGTCATAGTTCTTGCCTTTACAGTAAACACAATAGAACTATTATGCACAGCAGGATTCCCGGCTATATACACAAAGATCCTTACATTGAACAATCTACCCCTAATATCTTATTACCTCTATCTCCTGCTATACATAATCATGTACATGCTTGATGATATGCTTGTATTCACAATAGCAGTCGTTACCCTAAGATCTAAGAAGCTTACAGAAAAACAGGGCAAATGGATGAAATTCATTGCAGGCTTTATGATGCTCATCTTAGGCTTATTGCTGATATTGAAGCCAGAATTGCTGATGTTTGGTTAGTAGAAAGAATTAAATACCCGAACTTTATAGGATTATATAATGAAAAATTTTAACCTAAAAAAGAGTTTTTTAGAATCATCTTTCTTAAGAGTAATTAATATTATCAAAAAAAACCCCCAAATTTACCTTTACACAATAACTCTGGACTTCATTTTCCTGGCTTTAGTTATATTCCTGGGAAAATACCTTGGCTCTTTCATACCAGCAGACCCGCAACAGTTATTTGGTTTCTTCAAAACAACAACAAACCTGCTTTTATTTGCTATCATATACCCAGTAGTTTATTATCTCTTCATTATACTTATTTATTCAACAATAAAGTTAAGCATCTTAAAACTAATAAGTCAATCATGCCAAAAGAGCAAATTCTCATTCAAAGGAATCTGGAAATTCTATAAGCTTAATATTCTCGTCTTCCTTGATTTCCTTTTAATAGCTGTTATATTAGCAACATTCCTTTTTTTGATTTTGGATAGGACTTTCCTGACTTATGTTGCACTGGTCTTATCAATCCCATTCCTATTTTTCATCTACTCAATTCTGAATATTGGTCATACCTTGTTCATTAAAGAAGAAAAAAAATTAATCAAAACAAGCTTTAAGATAGCTTTTAAAAGGATAAACAAATACGGCATGTTTATTGTTTGGGATGCCTTCTTAATTCTCCTATATTTATTATTCTACAACCTGATACATCTATTATTTAGGGTGTTAATTTTCTCAAACCAGGAATTACTGGCTAAATTTGGGAGCGTATACTTAACAACCTTTAACATCATCTCAATAATCTTTGTTTATATGGTCCTTGCTTTTAACAGAATCTATTTCTTTGAGAGAATAAACAAAAATGTTCTACAATAATATCAACCCAACATTATTCCATATTGGCCCATTTGAGGTTAGGTATTATGGCATTATCTATGCTTTAAGCTTTGTACTTGCTTATTTCTTTATATATCACCTTGCTAAAAAAAGAAAATTAAACCTCAACAAAGATGATGTTGCAGATTTAATCTTCTGCCTAATATTAGGAACAGTCATTGGAGCAAGGCTTTTTGAAGTCATATTCTATAATCTAAGATTCTATTTAGCAAACCCTTTTGAAATTCTGGCAATATGGCGCGGCGGCCTAAGTTTTCATGGCGGCTTGGTTGGAGCAGTACTTGCAGGTTATATATACTGCAGAAAAAAGAAGATTGAATTTTATGATTTAGCAGATATCGTAGTTATTCCTTTAGCATTTGGCTTATTCCTGGGAAGAATAGGAAATTTTCTAAATGGCGAATTAGTAGGCAGGATAACAAATGTCCCATGGTGCGTCAAATTCAAAAACTACCAGGGCTGCAGGCACCCATCTCAACTATATGAAAGCGCAAAAAACCTCTTTATATTTGGCATATTATGGTTCTTAAAAGAAAGAAAGTTAAGGAAAGGAATTATGTTCTGGTCATTCGTATTGATGTACTCAACATTAAGGTTCTTCATAGAATTTGTAAGAGAGCCAGACCAACAATTAGGATTTATTTTAGGCCTGACAATGGGTCAATGGCTTAATATTATAATGTTTATAGTGGGCTTGTTTTTCTTCATAAAAATCAATAGAAACACTTATAAACAACCTTGAAATTTCCTAGGTTGCGATGAAATGGGACTTAGAGTTCAAAACAAAACTGCTATTAGGCTTATTCGTAGCCTCAATTATTGCTGCTAATCTCTTAGGTTCAAAAATAACTAAAATCGGGATGGTAGAGTTTTCTGTTGGAATTTTTGCGTATCCTTTAACATTCCTTATCACAGATGTTATATGCGAAGTTCATGGAAAAGAAAAGACAAAACATTTTGTTTGGACAGGTTTTATAAGTGTATTATTTGTTCTATTACTAACTGCACTTGCTGTATGGCTTCCTTTTGCTCCAAGAAGCTATATTCAGGCAGAACAGTACAATCCAGTATTTGGCATAGGTTTAAGATTTTTCATAGCAAGCATCACAGCTTTCTTATTATCTCAGTTCCATGATGTATGGGCATTCAACTTCTGGAAACAAAAAACAAAAGGAAAATTCCTCTGGCTAAGAAACAATGCATCAACAATTGTATCCCAGTTTATAGACACAGTTGTATTTATGTTTATAGCCCTTTACTATATCCCTAGTTTGCCCCAAATAGTGAACACATCCCCTAAATTCACAGTAGCTTACCTCTTCACATTAATAGTTCCATACTACTTATTGAAGGTAGTGGTCGCTTTGGCCGATACTCCTATTTGTTACTTAGGAGTTTGGTGGTTAAAGAAGAAATAATCATCAGGAAGAACTATAGAAAATCTTCAGGAAATTAAATCTATTTTTTATCTCTTCCTCAATCTGGATATAAGCTTTGACTTTAACTTCTTGAATAGATTACTACATTTCTCAACCAAAACCCTGATCTTGCCCTTCTCCTCACCTTTCTCCTTCTCTAACCTGGCCTCAACTATTGTCTTCTCTTTCTCCAGCTCAGCCAAAGTCCTTCTATAAACATTTATTCCATCAAAATACCTTGCTCTGGGCATTGTCCCTTCTATGAAATACTTTTTCTGATATTTCCCCAAATCTTTTGTAACATCTTTCA
>CAZSRD010000045.1:0-9907 GCA_964609455.1 uncultured Methanosarcinales archaeon | reverse complement strand
AGGAGAATGGAGAGTTAACTTGTGTTAGAATGTTGTCAAATTCCAAGCCAGATGAGGCATTCTACTACAGTGAAGAAGGAGAATGTAAAGCTGTTAAAAGCGCTGGAGTGCTAAAAATAACTAAAGAAACAATTGAAAACTTAAATGGAGGCAAGATAAAATGATGTCTAAAATACCAATAAATCTGGATAATGTAAGTGAAGAAAAAGTTGATGCAGAGATATTGAGGGTAGGGATGATTGCAGAACTGGATGCAATAAATATGTATGAGCAGATGGCGTCTCTTGCTAAGGATACCAACATAAAAAAGATGCTGTTGGACATAGCGAAGGAGGAGAAAACTCATTTGGGTGAGTTTCAAGCACTGCTTCTTAATAGAGACAAAGAGCAAGTAGCAGAACTTGAAAAAGGCAAAAAAGAAGTTAAAGAAGAGGTAGGTGAATAAAATGAGAATAGCAATTAGCGGAGACGGAGAGAATATTAATAGCAATATAGATCAGCGATTTGGAAGATGTAAATATTTTCTGATTGCTGATATTGAAGGCAATAAGATAGTTAAAACTAAGGCTGTATTGAATGAAGGGGCAGAGCAAGGACATGGTGCAGGAATAAAAGCAGCTGAGCAAATTGGAGAGCTTAAAGTAAATTCTGTTTTAACAGGAGAATTAGGGCCCAATGCAACAGCAGTACTTGACAAACTCAAAATCAAGGCATACCATGCTTCAGGTAAAGCTAAGGATGCAATAAATAAATTCTTAAAAAATGAGCTTGAACTTATATCTGAAACTGCAACACCCCATTCTGGAATTAAAAGCATTGAAAAAAGCAAAGGAGAAAGAATATTTTTCCCACTGCTTGACAATAATGGAGAGGACTCAGAAATTAGCGGGCATTTTGGTCATGCACCTTTTTTTGGGGTATATGATGTAGAAAAAAAGGAATTAAAGATTATTGAGAATAATCTAGACCATACTGACCCAAACAAAAGTCCAATAGACCAGATAGAAGAAGCAGTTAATCCTACCACGATATTCGCAAAAGGAATAGGTGGGAGAGCTATTGGAATAATCGCAGAGAAAGGCTTATCGCTTAAAACAGGAGATTATGATACAGTCAAGGAAGCAATCAAGAATTTAGATAAACTAAATGACCAAACACAAAGCTGTGGACATAAGCATTAGGGGGTAGGATGAGATGTATACTCCTGAAGTTATTGAGAGGTTTAAGAATCCGAAGAATGCTGGTCAGCTCAAAAAATTCAATGGCATAGGAAAAGCAGGAGATCCCGACTGTTCAGATGTAATTGAATTAAGTGTTCTTTTTGCCAACGAAATCGTGAAAAATGCTAAATTTAAGGTTTACGGCTGTCCTGGAGCAATATCAACAACAGACGCTTTTATTGATCTGGCAAAAGGAAAAACAATAGAACAAGCATTGAAGATATCAGAAGATGAGATATCAGAATTGCTAGGGGGTCTTCCATTATCACATATGCATTGCTCAAAACTGCCAATTGAGGCTTTTAAAAAAGCTTTGGGAGATTATCAGAGTAAAATAAAATGAAGACATACGGACCTGTACCATCCTGGAGACTGGGGAATTCGTTAGGCGTTGATTTAGTGGAAGCACCAGCAGGCTATGATAAGATATGCTCTTTTGACTGTGTTTATTGCCAATTAGGTCATAAGGCATTTAGAATGAGTTCTCCAAAGAGCATAGAAATTAAAGAAGAGGATTTTGACCAATTAAGAAGGAAAATAGAACAAACAAGACCAGATTACATAACTTTCTCAGGAGAGGGTGAGCCAACATTAAACCTTAATCTGGGATATGTTGCAAACAGAATAAGGGAAATGACTGATGTACCTATTGCGGTTCTTACTAATGCATCTTTTGTGTATCTTCAACGAGTTAGGGAAGGATTGAATTCCTGTGATTTAGTTCTTGCAAAGATAGATGCACCAAGCCAGGATTTATTTGAAAGTATTAATCGGCCTTACAAAGGGGCATCGCTTTCTTCAATAGTTCGAAATTTAAAGAAAATAGATGCAAAATTGGCCATTCAAACTTTGCTTTTTTCTTATGATGGATTAACAAATGCTGACGAAAGTAGTATAGAAGGATTAATAGGCATTTATAGAGAAATAAATTCGACAAAACCAATTAGCGTATATCTTGGAACTGCTTATAGGCCAACAAGCACTCTAGGATTAGAATCAATAAGCGAAAGGCAGCTCAGAGTAATAGCCAATCAGATTTCATCTGCACTCGGCTTCGAGGTTGTTTATTATCAAGAGAAGGAACCAAAAAGAATCGCCAGAAAACTTACTGATGAAGAATTAAGAGAAGAAATATTAGCATTATTAAAAAGAAGACCATGCACATTAGAAGATGTTTTTAGCAGATTCAGCAGTTCTGATGCAAAAGGCGCTTTAAATTCTTTAACCGAAAAAGGAGTTTTAGGTACAAGTATGCAGGATGGTAAAAAATTTTATTGTTTAAAAAAAGGCAAAACCAATGTATAACACTCAATTTTTAAGACCAAATGAGGTACATAACAAACGGTCAATTGTAGACTTAGTAGGCAGCGCAGAAATTAGCTATTCTTTGATAGGAATTGTTGCTAAAGAAACAAGAAAATATCAAAGCGGCTACGAAGTTGCAGAGCATGTAGCAGGCAATATCACGTTAGTAATAGTCGATACTGTTGCAGGAAACCGACAATATATATCTTTAAATCTCGGTCCACGAAAGCCAGAAGGGGCACCTGGCATAACTTTAATAGAGTATATAAAAGAAAATTATCCTGAGTTAGAGACCCTTATTACAGGAAGAGATTTGGTATATTCTGATAAAGGCAGAATAAAAAATGAGACTGCAGAGCCAGGGACAGATATTGAAAAAGTGATTGAAAGGTACAGCAAATCAGAAAGAACAGAACTCAAAGCAGAATCTAATAAAGATAAAAGTGCAAAACCAGATTCAGAAAGCGAGTCGGCAGATGAAGCAAACTCTGATGAGGCAGGAGAACCAACAGAAGGAAGCGGAGAGGAATGATAGCTCTGCCTAAAATAGTTATATTTCAAAAGGAGATTAAAAATGAACCCTAATCAAGAACTTAACAAAGCAAGAAAGATATTAGGCATTTCAAAAGATGCCAAAGTTGAAGAAGTTAAAAAGAGGTACAAAGACCTTGCCAAAAAGTGGCATCCTGATATTAATAAGAACCAGGAATCTAATAACATAATGAAGGAAATTAATCAATCATACGAACTGATAATGAAACAGGAATTTGGGATAATTGACCCTTGGGAAGATTATCCAAAGTGGTGGTGGAAACAGTACGGCAATGATCCTTGTTGGGGAAACCCCATCACCGAAGAATTGGATAAAATCAGAAAATATGCAGGCATTAAGAAAAGTAATCTTTACTTAAATAATACTAATAGTGAATCCAAAAAAGATGTAGCAAAAGAATTTTTGCATAAAAATAACATTTTTGCAGTAGTTGGCGTTTCAAAAAATCCTAAGAAATATGGCAATAAAATCTACAAGGAATTAAAATTTGGAGGGTATAGGGTGTATCCTATAAACCCCCTCGTTGAGGAAATAGATGGAGATAAGTGCTATTCTTCCATCAGTGAATTACCAAAAATGCCTGATGTTGTGAATATAGTTGTCCCTCCAGATATTGCTAAAAAAGTTGTGAAAGAAGCGATTGGTTTGGGCATAAAAAAGATATGGTTACAGCCGGGCTCAGAGTCAAAAATCCTAATTGAAATATGCAAAAAGAACAATATTCAAGCATTACACAATATGTGCATAATGATTGAAAGTCGAAAGAGAGCATAATATTTAGGTAGGAGGCTGATAATATGGAAATCGAAGTGAATGATAAGAATTTTGAAAAAGAGGTTATAGAAAAATCAAAAATCATTCCTGTTGTTGTTGATTTTTGGGCTGATTGGTGCGGGCCATGCAAGATGCTGGGACCTATTATGGAAAAGCTTGCAAAGAGAGATGATGGAAAATTTATCTTGGCAAAGCTTAATGTTCAAGAAAACCAGTCAATGGCTGATAGATATGAAATCAGAAGCATACCTTGTGTTAAAATGTTCAAAAATGGGAAGATGGTTGATGAATTCATTGGAGCTTTGCCTGAGCTTGACATTAATGAGTGGCTAGATAAGAATATGAGGTAAGTAAAAAATGAAAATAGGAATAGTATTAAGTACAAAGGATGAAGAAAAGGCGTACAACGCATTTAAGTTCGGAAATCACGCATTGAAAAAGGGGCATGAGGTTAGTATGTTCTTTCTTGGAGAAGGCGTTGAAGCAGAGGAGATAGAAGGCAAAAAATTCAATGTAAAAGAACATATTGAGTTTTTTATGAACAACAAAGGCTGTATTTTAGCTTGCGGAAGCTGCTTAAAAATTCGACAGAAAGGAGAGAGCAATGTTTGTCCCATATCAACTATGGAAGACCTAATGCAGCTTGTTGAAAAATCAGAGAAGGTGCTTACATTTGGATAAAAAGAAAAGTTATCTCGAAACATGCCAGTCGGGTTTTTGGAAAGAAGTATTTGAAAGAGAGTTAGAATATCTGCTAAGAGAATTAAGGGGCTGCACTAATATTTTGTCAGTTGGCTGCGGTCCAGCTATCATAGAAAGAGGACTGCAAGAAAACGGTTTCAATGTTACAGGATTAGACATATCTAAACAGGCATTGGATGGAGCACCTGATAGCATAAGAACGGTTGTTGGCTCTGCGGAAAATATGCAATTTCAAGATCATACCTACGATGCTGCCATTTACATTGCATCACTTCAATTCATTAGCGATTACGCTAGAGCACTTGAAGAGACAGCAAGGGTTCTCAAGCCCAATGGAAAAATACTGATCATGCTGTTAAATCCTGAATCTGAATTTTTTAAGGAAAAAAATAGCCAGCCTGAATCTTATATGAATAAAATTAAGCACGCCTATATATCTCCAATAGAAGAAGCGGTGAGTTGGTTTTTTTATGATGTAAAAAGAGAATATTATTTGGGCATACAAAATAATGAGATTTTTGAAAGCCAAGATACAGCATTAGCTGCTTTATATGTTATACGTGGAATAAAAAAATGAAAGGCATTTATTGTTTAATAATTGATGTAAAGAAAGATGTTAACTTGAAAGTTGGCAAACTTGGAACAATTAAATTTTATAGTGGGACTTATGCTTATGTGGGCTCTGCACAAAACAATCTAGAAAAACGATTAGAACGGCATTTTTCAAAAAATAAAAGGCTTCATTGGCATATTGATTATTTGCTCGCAAGCTCTGCCGTTTATGCTATTAAAGCATTATACAAAAATGCTAAAAAAGAGGAAGAATGCAAAATAGCAGGCTTATTATCTTTAATAGAAGGTTCTGTAAAAGGATTTGGATGCTCTGACTGCGGTTGTTATTCCCACCTATTTAGGATAACTAATCTAAAGAGGGTTATGTCAAAAATGGGTAATCTAAAGGAGGTAAAAAATGTTATATATAATAAAAATAGATAAAGAAAAATGCATTGGTTGTGGAGCGTGTGCTGCTCAATGCGACAATTTTAAAGTTAAAGATGATGGAAAAGCCTATGCAAAAAAACCAGAAGTCAAAGATATTGGATGTAACCAGGAGGCTGCTGATGCTTGTCCTGTAAATGCCATATCTATAAACAAAAAATGAAAATATACACGCTTGTCGAAGATACGAAAAAAGAGGAAAAATTTGAATCGGAACATGGACTATCTATCTATTTTGAGAAAGATGGAAAAAAGTTCCTTTTGGATTTAGGGCAGAGCAGCATGTTTTTAAGGAATGCTAAAAAGTTAAATATTCATTTAGAAGATATAGATTATTTAATTTTTAGCCATGGCCATTATGACCATATTGGTGGCTTACCTTATTTTCAAGCAGGCAATCAAACAAGAATAATTGCACATCCACATACCCTTATGCCTAAATATGATGGAGATCGGTACATTGGTTTTCCCAAAAAGGCAGATGATTTTATTATTGAGCTAAATGAAAAGCCGCTAAAACTGACTGATCATGTTTGGCTTCTAGGCCAAATACCTGGAGAAAGGAAAACTAACCTGGGGCATTATCTAAAAGACAATGTTAAACACAAAGATTTTCTATTAGATGATACAGCATTAGTGATTATCGAGCAGAATGCTATGATAATTTTGGCTGGTTGTGCACATTCAGGGATTGTAAACATTGTAAAATATGCAACGGAATTATTCCATCAAAAAGAAATAATCATCATAGGGGGATTTCATATGCTTAATTATTCTAATGAAGAAATAGAAAAGACAATCGAAGAACTAAATAAATTAAAAGTGGTTAAAGTATATCCTGGTCATTGTACAGGCAATACTGCCATTAATGCATTGCTTGACAAATTTACTGGAGAACGATTGCATGCTGGCAAGGCTATTGGAGTGTAAAAATGAGTAATGAATTAATTTGGATTATTGGATCAACCTTTGTAGTTAGTATTTTATCTCTTGTTGGAATATCTGCTTTTTTTATAAGCAACAGACTACTGAATAAGATATTACTTATTCTTGTAGGATTTTCAGCAGGCGCATTGATGGGTGGGGCCTTTCTTCATCTTTTGCCAGAAGCATTGGAAGCAACAACCCCAATGGTCGTTGGATTGTCTATTATTGCAGGTTTTAGTGCTTTCTTTTTGATAGAAAGAGTCTTGCATTGGCACCATTGTCATAAACAAAAATGCGAAGTTCATACATTTAGCTATATGAATTTAATTGGAGATGCGATACATAATTTTATTGATGGAATCATAATTGCAATATCATATGTAGCAAACATTCATGTTGGTATTGTAACAACAATCGCAATAATAGCACACGAAGTACCTCAAGAAATTGGCGATTTCGGAGTCCTAATATATGGTGGATTCAAAAAATCAAAAGCAATATTGTTCAACTTTCTCTCAGCATTAACAGCAGTTCTTGGAGCTCTGGTAGGTTATTTCATGTCAAATATGATCAGTGGCGTAATACCTTTTATTCTTCCCATTGCAGCAGGAGGATTTGTATATATTGCAGCATCGGATCTTGTTCCTGAACTTCACAAAGAACCAGTCTTAAAGAAGGCTTTGTTATCATTCGGGTTCTTTATAATTGGCATTTTGTTTATGCTTGGAGTAAAACTGATATTTGAAAACTAATAGGATAAACCATGAAAATCATAGCAGTAACAGGAGGGAAAGGAGGGACAGGCAAATCAACAGTAGCTACATCTTTAGCTTATGAATTGTCAAAGAGCAATAAAGTTCTTTTAGTTGATGCCGATGTAGATTGTCCAAATGACCACCTAATCCTTACTATTAAAAGAAATGACCTGAAAATTGTTGGGCAGAGAATACCCCGATTTGACTTGGAAAAATGCACAAAATGCGGAGCTTGTGGAAAAGCCTGCAAAACAAAAGCAATAGTGTCTATATCAAATAACTCACCTATATTTATGGAAAACCAGTGCAATGGCTGCGGAGCATGCAAGATAGTCTGTCCATCGAGCGCTATTGAATGGAGCAATAAAGAAATCGGAAAATTATACTCTGGAAAAAAGGAAAATATCGATTTTTTATCAGGTGAACTGAAAACAAACCAGCCAATTTCTGAGTTCATCGTTAATCACTTAAATGAGGAAATCGAAAAGAGCAAAGATAATTATAATTATATTATAATAGATACTGCCGCAGGAACACATTGTCCAGTTATTGCAGCATTGGAAAATGCAGACCAAGTAATTGCAGTGACAGAACCAACACCTTTAGGGGCACATGATTTGGAGATAATATTGCAGCTGTTGTCCAAGTTAAATAAGCAGTGCAGCATAATTTTAAATAGGTCTGATATTGGAGCTAAAGAACCAATCATATCTCTTGCATTAAAATATAAAATAAAAATTACATTTGAAATTCCGTACTCAAGAGAGATATTAGAATCCTATTCTATGGGAAAACCCATTCAAATAAAAAATATTAAATCAATTGTGGATAAGGAGATTTAAGATGGATATCAAGTTTAAGCCAATCGGAACAATATATACAGATTACAAAGAAAAAACAAATGTCCCAATTCAACCTGTATTTTCAAAGACTAAAGGAAAGGTGAAGATTAAGCAGGAATATATTACAGGATTAAAAGACCTCAAAGGTTTTTCCCATATTATCTTGATTTATTATTTCAATAAATCAAAAGGATATTCCTTAACAGTAAAGCCGTTTTTGGATAACAATGAGCGAGGAGTATTTGCTACACGAGCACCCAACAGACCGAATGGAATAGGGCTTTCTGTAGTGAAACTCGAGAAAATAAAAGATGATGTTCTTCATATTTCAAATGTGGATATCTTGAACAATACTCCATTATTAGACATTAAGCCATATGTTCAAGGATTTGATTCTATCAAAACTAATAAGGGTGGTTGGATCAAATACAAGATAAAAAAGGACCATCATTCAGATAACAGGTTTGAATAATATGAAATCAATAGTTATATTATCAGGAAAAGGGGGAGTTGGAAAAAGCAGCATAGCTGCTTCACTAGCATTATCTCTTTCCAAAGAGAAGAAGATAGTCTGTGCTGATTGTGATGTTGATGCTTCAAATTTATCCTTGCTTTTTGGATTAAACACAAGTAAATATGCGGAATGGAAACCGCTTTCAACAAACCAGACTGCAGTAGTTGACAAAGACAAATGTATAGGCTGCAGACAATGCATTGAATCGTGTTATTTTAACGCATTGTCTTGGAAAAATGAAAAGCCAGAACTGAATAAATATGGTTGTGAAGGTTGTGGAGTGTGTGAACTTGTATGTCCTGCAAAAGCAATCAAATTAAGAAATATTGACAATGCATTTATCGGCTATGCAAAAACAGACAAAGGTTTTTTTATATCCTCAGCCCAATTAGAACCAGGCAATTCTGGATCAGGCAAAGTTGTCTTTGAAGTAAAGAAAAAGGCAAAACAATTATTGCCAGACGCCGATTATATGATTATTGATGCTGCTGCTGGCATTGGCTGTCCCGTAATCGCATCTGTAACAGGTAATGATTACGCTGTTTTGGTAACTGAACCAACGCCATCAGGCTATTCAGACATGTTAAGGGCGTTAGAGATAGTTGATCATTTCAAATTAAAGAAAGGAATCATAATCAACAAGTATGATCTGAATATAAATTTCACTGAGAAGATAGAATTATTTGCCAAAAATAATCATATATCAATAATTTCCAAGATTCTATTTGACAAAGCCTTCGTTAGAGCGATGACTGAAATGACACCTATAATTGAGTATGATTCTAAATATCAAAAACTTTTTGAAGAGATAAAACAAAATATATTGGAAAACATCTGAGAAAGAAAAAATAATATAAAAAACAATAAGAGTATTATATTGGGTGGCATGTTGCCAAATGTTAAAAAGAGTAAGTAATTATTTTAATCAATTTATTCTTGTTAAGCATATATACATTTAACTCAAATGAAAACCCTACGGAATTCCCCCCTACGAAACGACGGACGAAAATTGCCCCTTGATACTTATTCTTGATGGCTCACTGTGTTCGCTTGATGGAATACGCCCCTGAAATTACTTTTCGTACGAAATTTTTCCACACTTACGTATGGAAAAAGAATAGAACAGGAATTTAACGGTTCGCAGGGTCGCTTACGCTAAAACGCCAAGCGTTTTCCCCTGCTCTCCCAAATTGATTTTTCGAGGAAAAAATTGTGGGTTGCCTCAATTTTTTCAGCTCTGAAAAATCAACTTCGTTAAATTCCGATGTTACACAAAATCGCCCCCTTATATTTTTTAAATAAAATATAGTCTGCTT
>CAZSRD010000044.1:0-9976 GCA_964609455.1 uncultured Methanosarcinales archaeon | reverse complement strand
ATTTGAAAATTTTCAGAGCATTAGCGATAAGATAGACGAAAATAAAATTGATTCAGATAAACGAAATGACGAAACTAATAAATTATTAAAATTTGCTTATGATGATTTAGGTAAAAAAATTCAAGGAAATGGGTTAAAGATCGAAGAGAACGGTAATTTAATTAAAGAGAATAGTAAAAAAATCGAAAATAACGGAATTAAAATAGAAGAAAATAAAAAATTGATCAAAGAAAACGGGAAATTAGTTGAAAAAAATGGAAAAAAGTTTGAAACACTCGGGGAAAAACAGCAAAATTATGAAGGAAGATTGATTCTATTAGAAAAAAGATGTTGTTGAAATTGATGTAAATTGAAACTTTTCTTGACTTCTATCGTATTATTCATTAGTATTAATTTAGTTATGCAGTTAAATAGTTAATTGGTTTGTTAAGTAAATCATTTTTATTTTAACCAGGTAACCAATTAACCAGCTAACGACTATACAGCGGTAGTTTCTTAACCCGTATCAGGTCGAGATGTAAAAGTGTTTATGAAATAAAAGGAGCAAAACTCCTCTCGTAAACAGCGAGACCAAGAGGCTATTTTAAAACAGAAACTAGAAATTTAGTTAATTTCGCGAAATTAAATAAGAAAGAATTTTTTTCAAAAACGAAAGGAGAAAAAAATGAAGAAATTATTATTAGTACTCTTAGTAGTCGCACTCGCATCTTTCCTCTTTGTCGGCTGTACTCCTACAGTTCCAGCTGAAGGCGAAGGCGAAGGCGAAGGCGAAGGCGAAGCAACAGTCACAGTGGCGATTGGAGATTCTGTAGTACTGAATGGTAAAACTTACGTAAAAGGTGGTACTCATTCTATTACAGTAACTTTTGCCGAAGCTGTTGTCGGAAATGTTTCAGCAGTTGTTACTGATTGTGGTGGAAATTACAAGGCAACAGCTGTTAATACAGCTGTAGTTTTATTCCCCGATGCAGAAAAAAAGGTCTGGACTGGTTCCGGTACTTTTGGTTTAGGTTATGATACATCTTCTGAATGCTGTGCTTCTTATGTTCAGGTTATATCTGGAGAATGTCTTGCCGAGGTATGTATCGAATTTCCAGTAATTGTTGATAAAGCAAAACCTTTTGCTCAAATTAAAGTTACTGCTGATGAATGTTCTTGTGATAGTGAAGTAGTTGTACATTTTGATAGCACAACTTCTTCCTCAACATGTGCTACTTCTGCAGAATGCTGTGGGGATGATTGCACTGCTTTAGCAAGTTGGGCAATTGACGTATACAAAACCAACCCATTTGATGTATGTTGTGATACACCTTGTGTTGAACCTATTGCCTCCTGCTCAGGAGTTGGCTGTGCGGTTGATTGTGACACCGCTTGCTTGAAAACTGGAGGAACTGGAGGTTCAGCTGTTTCAGGAGCTCCCACCGGCGGCCTTTATTTTGTAGTAACTACTTTATTGGATGAAGTAGGAAATAAGACCAGATATTACTCCAAGATTCTATTAGATGGTGCTCTTGTTACTGCTGCTAAGGCTAGCTCTAGCGCTGTTGGAGTAACTACAACTGAGTATGCTCAAAATAAAACAGTTGGTGGCGGAACTGCAAGTGCAACTCTTAATCCTTATGTTTGCACTGACTTTGTTGGCACTACCGGTATAGATTGGACAGCAGTCGCTTACACCTATGGCAATTGCAGCGATACTGGTGATAATATTCTAGCTTATTAATTACCATCTATAAATAAACATGATAAGAAACAAAAAAGAGGGACATTTTACTGTCCCTCTTTTTTGTTTACTTACTAACCTACCAACCAAAAAAAGCATGTTTCATTGTTCCAAAAATATACACTTTAGCTAAACTAAAATTATAGAGTTTTGCAGTATAAAGTGCAATATGCAATATTGTAAATAATATAATTGTTCATTACTTTTTGGCAATTAAATTACAATTAAATTATGTTGGTTTGAGTTATATTAGCTAAAAGTTATTGTTTTAATTGCTAAACTTTGTTATAATTTATTATAAAAATATAAGAAATATATTATATTATAAAATCGTATTTGTATAGGGAGCCTAGATGTTTAAAAAAAATATTCGAAGCAATGCAGTTTTTTGTTTTGTATGTACTCTGCTGATTTTATTTTCTTTATCCGTAGGATGTACAGGTTCAATTTCTACCCCTTCAACTGATTCTTTTTCATCCCTTGTTGAGCCCACCAGTGGTTATCTAATTATTGAGCAGGGCGCAGAGCTTACAAAGGATTGCACCCCGCCTTTGACTATTTACTCAGAAAATGCAGTTTATATGTCTTTTAGTGGGGATGGTGTCAACTGGTGTGAATGGGAAGAATATAGCACTTCTTATGAGGAATTTAATATTGCTAATGGGTTAAACGGTACAGAATTAAGTTCGGGGATAAAATTTATCTATGTCCATTTTAAAGATGAAGAAGGCAATTTATCTCCTTCCGATAAACTTGCTTTTGATACTATAGATTATGAGATGGGAGAATTATATTCTATTAAAATATTTCCCCAAGAAGTGACCGTCTTAGTTGGAGGCAGTTATAAATTTACCCTTCACGGTTATGACCTTAAATTGAATGAAGTTCCCCTTGATAGTTCAAAAGCAACTTGGACTAAGTGTTGTGGAGTAGGAGAATTAAATCCTACTATAGGGCTATCAACTACTTATACAGCTCCTAATACTTCTGGGAAATGGAATATTTCTGCACAATATAATAATCTACAAACTGGTGCTGTTATTATAGTTACAAGAAGCGAGTAAAATAATATAAGGAGGATAGAAAATTACTAATACGTTGTTATTATTCGCGGGTATGACAACTAAATAAATCATTAGATGCTAACAATAATCAATGGACCAATTGAATTAAACAGAAAATATCAATTCGATAATTTGAATAGATAAAAAATAAAAAATAAAGGAGAATAATTAAATGAAAAAACTATTACTAATCTTATTAATAATTGGAGTAACTGCTTATTTATTTGTTGGATGTACTCCTACAGTACCAACGGAAGGTGAAGGTGAAGGAGAAGGAGAAGGCGAAGTTAGTCGAGTGGTAATGGTGGAATTATTTTCACAAGATGGTTGTGCCTCTTGTGCCAAAGTTGAGCCAATATTAGAACAATTAGCCGATGAATATGAACGTAGTGAAGTAGTACTTTTAGAAGAACGCGCCTATGGCCCCTATTCTTTAAATGAAATTCGAGATCGGTATAACTGGTACCTCCCGAGTAGTTCGGATAGAGGTACACCTAATATTTTATTTAATGGTTTAAACCAAAGAATTCATGGAGATTCAACTTATGCTGCAATTAAAAGTAAAATCGTTCTTGAGTTGGGAAGAGATGCAAAAATTAAAATAACTATTGCAAGAAATAGTGATTCTTCAACAACTACTATTACAGGAACCATAGAAAATATCAGTTCTACTTCCCTTGATAATTTAGCAATAAACGGGATGGCTTTTAGAAATCGAGGAGAAGTGGGGTTAAAATATTTAGTACAAGATATTTTTGCAGAACAAAAAGTATCAATTGCCACTTTTGAGCCAGGAGCCATACAAAACTTTTCCTTTACCCTTGAAAACATTAATTGGGAGGGGAACAATATACACGGAGTAATCTTTGTACAGGACGAAAACAGTTTAAAGAAAGAAATTCTCCAGGCATTTTATGTAGAATAAATATCAATGTTTATTCTACTAAGTGATCCAATGGTATAGTTGAGGAATCAACTAATTGAGTAATTAATAAATTAATATATTATCTACAGGGAGTTTTGTATAATAATGGTTAATCAAAAAAAAATAGTTATTTTGCTGTGCATCATTAGTATTTATTTAATATTGATTGGAGGATGCACAGTACTTGTAATTCCAGATTATGATAGTTATACGGTAAGCTATATAAAAGTTTCTCCTTCTTCTGCTACTATGCAGGTTAATGCTTCCAAGCTTTTAAAAGTCAAGGCTTATGATTCAGAAGGAAAATCAATTCCAATAGATCCCTCTGAGGTAACATGGGGAGCCAGTTATGAATGTTGGGGTTGCGGCGTGGTTTGGAATTTTAATCCTAAAACTGGGTCGGATAGCACTTACTTCACACCTGAGAGAATTGGCCGATATTATGTATATGCTCATTACCAGGAAAAGACAGCATCTAGTTGCATTGATGTAGAATAATTGAAAAATCCACATATAAGTTGAGTTTGTAACTATCAAACTTAAGCTTTAATTACAAGAAGGGAGACTATCTAAAGTTTGCGTAGTAAAAAAATTATTATCTTTATTGTTATCGGAATAATAATTATAATAGGAATTTATTTAATATTCAATGGTACTCGAAATAGGTCTGAGCAACCACCAAAAATTGTAATTTCTGAAATGGAATGGGACTATGGTGTGGTAAAGCCCAATGATAAACCCACTCATATTTTTACCATAAAAAACGAAGGAGACGAGGAATTAATTATCGAAAGAGTTAGAGTTTCTTGTGGGTGTGTAAAGGTTGCTATTTCTAATAAAAATATTAAACCAGGGAAATCGGCTGAACTTAAGGCAATTTTCGATACAACTGGTTATGAAGGCAAAGTAAATAAAGACATCTATATTAGATCAAATGATCCTCAAGAACCAGAGAAAGTAGTTGCTGTATCTATTGAAATAGAGCATAAATCTAAGCCTATAATCAACATTTCAGAGAATGAATGGAATCTCGATCTTATTTCTCAGGGTGATACCACCTCTTTTAAATTATTTATTGAAAATTCTGGAGATGAAAATTTAATTATTGATAGAGTAAATTTTTATAAACACATTAAACATAATTTAATTGTTCCTTTAATTGTTGGTCCTAAAGAAAAGTACGAGGTAATTTTGTCTTATGGTTCTACTAACCACGAATTAGGAGAAGTAAGAGAGGCAGTTTGGATATATAGCAATGATACTCGTCGAGAAGGTGTATCTATAAAAATTAGAGGGTATATAAAGGAAATGCTCACACCGGTTGTAAATATTTCACCTGTTGAGTTAATTTTTAATTTGACGGATAGTAAGAAAGAAGAAATTACTGAAAAATTTTCTTTGCAGAACTTAGGGGAAAAAGCAACTAAAATTATTTCTGTAAAATCTTCTGCTGATTATCTTATTCCTTTGAGTTCCGAATTTGATCTTAATTCAGGAGAGCAAAAAGAACTCCAAGTGATATTGTTGAGAGATAAAGCAAGGAGGGAGATAGAAGAAGAGGAGACTGAGGAATATATTTACTTAACCATAGCTCTTCCAATAAAAATTAATAAATAAGTATTTGATTAGCCAATTTACCGGTTAAGCAAATAAGGAGAACTCTATATGGTTATAAAAAAGAGAATGAAAATATTATCCATAATAATCAGTTTACTTGTAATTTTTTCTTTAGTCGGGTGCAAATCAGCGGGTACTGATGAAACTCAAATCATGCAGATTGCGAAAAATATCGAAGAAGCCATAGAAGAAAAAGACGTGGATTTATTTATGGAAAACATCTCGTATAATTATTCTGACACCGAGGGCGGAACCTATGATAATCATATTAATAACCTGCCAGAGGAAATATTTTCCAAAATAGAAGATGCCGAAGATTTAGTAGATGCTTTCTCTATTTTAAAAATTGAAATAAAAGTTACTATACCTGAAAATGACTTAGTATTAACTGATATATACGCCAGCGGCAAAATGGAAATTAAAATTTCTCTTGAGGCTTGTATATTATGGTGTACAACTATATATAATGAGAACATCGAATACAATGTTGATTTTATAAAAGAAAACGACGACTGGAAAATCATTTCCTTAACAGAAATATAAATCTGGTTAACTAATAATTTAACCATCTTTTTTAATTTTTTTCTCTTATTTTTGAGCAGGTACAAGGTCTACAAACCAAAAACTAAAAACTGGTCGACCGAAGGGAGACCTCCATGAAACAAAAAGAAATAAATATACCTAATCACCCCAGCTCTTTCTGGAACAAAGCGATTGAAATTACCGTCATTGCATTAATCATTCTAGTTCCTATTGTTTTTTATCCTTATATTCTAAATATATTTCACCCGGTAAAAGAACTTACTACCACACTTTTAGTGATAATTGGAATAATGTTCTGGGGATTTAAAATAATAAATGAAGAAAAAATGCACTTTATTTCTACTCCTCTCAATTTTCCTGTTTTAGGTTTTATGGCAATTTGTGCTCTTTCTCTGTTCTGGTCTGATAACCCTTTTATTGGCTTAAAAGAATTACCCCTTTTCTTGGCGGGACCATTATTGTATTTTATAGTAGTTAATAATGTTCATAATGAAAAGCAAATTAATCGTATCATCAGTACAATACTTATCATAGGTGGATTATTTGGTATATACGGAATATTACAGTACAATGGTATTGATTTCTTATTCTGGGTTGGTAATGTTGAAAGAGGAAAAGTTTTTGGCCTTTTCGGAAATGCCGGGTATTTTGCAGAATATTTAATACTTCCTTTACCTATAGCTGTTTCTCTTTTCCTGGTTAGTAAAAATAAGATTATAAAATTATTGCTCCTTATCGGAATTTTAACGATGGCCAGCACTATAGCCTTAACTTTTACCCGAACTCCTTATCTTTCCTTGGTAATTTCATTTATTTTTATGTTTCTTCTTTTTGTAATCTCTCGGGGAAAAAGATTATTTAAAGAAAATAAAAAAATATTTATTGTTATCTTGACTGCCATTGTTTTGATTGTTTCTTTATTTGTTATTCCTACTTCACTAAACGAGAAGGGAACTGTTTTATCAAAAATTAAAGAAAGAGTTTCGATTTCTCAGCTTGGAAGTGAATTTTTTACCGGCAGAAGAGTAGCTATTTGGAAATATACAATACCCATGATTAAAGATTATCCCTTGCTTGGTTCGGGAATTGGAAGCTTTAAATATAATTCCTTAAGATATCAGGCTAAATTCTTTGACCAGGGAGATAATCGCGCTCTCTATCCTCACGGATTTGCTGATAAAACCCACAATGAATATCTACAATTAGGAGCAGAACTGGGGATAATCGGATTGGGGATGTTTCTCTGGCTAATAATCAGTTATTTTAACTATGGATTTAAAAATTTAAGAAAAATAAAAAATAATTATAGACAGGGAATTATAATTGGATTAATGGGAAGTATTATAGCGTTTTTAGTGGATGCTATATTTTGGTTTCCCATGCATCAACCAGCTAATATTGTCCTGTTCTGGCTAATTTTAGGTCTTACCTTTTTAGAATTAAGAGATAATGAAGTTTGCATTGATAAAAAAATGCAGATACAAAAAAATATTAAAGAAAAAACTAAAAGAGAAAAAGATGATGATATCTTTAGGTTTAAACCCCTTCTATATATAAGCATTATACTTTTAATAGCATTTACGTGTTTTACTGTAGTTCGGCCCTTTATAGCTCAAATTTATTGGTACTATGGAAACGAAGAGATAAAAAATAATAATTTTAATGAAAGTATTAAGATTTATGAAAAGGCACTAAAATATGATCCATATTTAGGACAGGCGTATTATGATTTGGGTTTAATTTTAAACAATAAAGGATTTTCTAATGCAGCCCAAGAATATTTCGAAAAAGCAGAAAAATATTTTGATCATCCCGAATTACCTCGGAATTTAGCCATTGTTTATCTGAGTAACCAAAATTATGAGAAAGCAGTAAGCAAATTACAACAGGCTATTTCCTATAAAAAAGATGAAGAATCAATGCTTCCCTTATACGCCGAATTAGGGAATACTTACATCACTTTAAAAAGATACAAACCCGCAGAAATTGTCTTGAAAGAAGCCCTGAAGATAGATCCTGATTTTATCAATGCTCATTATGGTTTAGCCAGTGTTTATTTGAAGGAGAATAAAACGGAAGAAGCTTTAAAAGAATTACAAAAAATAATTGAAATTGACCCGGATAGTATTCAGGCAAGATTTGCCCGGGATACGCTTCAAAAAATTACCCAGGAAGAGCTAAAGGATAAAGATGAAAATTGAAAATTAATGATAAGACATAAAATCTGGAAAAGCAAATTAAGCACTTCATTAAACTAAAATATTGGTAACCATTTACTAATAATTATCGACTAAATAATAAAGGAGGTATTGTAAATGCAAGAAGAAAAAATTGATTTACGTGACTATATTAATGTACTATTAAAAAGAAAAAGAGTTGTTATCTTAATTTTTCTAATCGCAATAATTGCTGCCGCTATAGTAAGTTATTTTACAATCTCCCCATCCCCAATCTATAAATCCTCTATAATCTTTAGTGTGTCACAGATAGATGACCAAGCGGTTGTTAATATTACTGAGTCCTTAGAAATTATAAAAAGTAGTGTCTTTTTAAATGAAGTAATTAACCGGATGGATTTAGAAATAAACGCTAGACAATTAAAATCTCAGATAGAGGTAAAAAATCTAAAGGGTACTAATTTTATAGAAATATTCGTGGTAGATAATTCACCGGAAAAGGCGAAAAATTTGGCAGAAAATTTAACAGAGGTCTTTATTGGGCAGAATCAGGGGAAATACCAGGAGAAAGTAAAACTTGTCGAAGACCGATTAAAAACCTTGGAAGAGCAAATTACTGAATTTGAGAAAAATATTGAGATGATCAAAAAAGCCTTAAAAGAAATCGCTGCCTCCAAAGAATTGTCAGAAGCGGAAAGACAATTTCAGACTAGTTTGCTATTAAGCTCATCAGCTACCGAAAGAGAATTATTCAATACTTTAGCTGATCGGGCAAATAGTCTTAGAGTAAATTTAAAGAGTTATGAGGACTTTAAAATCATAAATAATGCACAAATGCTCGTTTCGCCTACCGAACCAAATAAAAAACTAAATATCTTAATCGCCGGTGTGCTTGGCCTATTTGTGGGCATCTTTGCAGCCTTCTTTCTCGAATTCATGAAAAAAGGAAAATAAAAACAACAAATGAAAATGAAAGAAAAAATAGTTATATTCATATTTTTAATAATATTTTTATTGACCCTATCTGGCAATAATTTTCTTACCCCTCAAATCTTTGCTCAAAATACAGATTCTCCGAAAACTGTTCCCCACGCCTGTACCGTCCTGGTGGAACTTTTTGTCCAGGGAGATTGCCTTACCTGTCCCACTGCCGAATTCTGTCTGGAAGACTTGGCTTATGAATACGGCACAACCCAATTCATTCTGGTACAGGAGCACCTATGGGGAGATGGTTACGATACCCCGGAGACCAATGCCCGCTATAACTGGTATGTAGGTGATGGTAAAAGGGGCACCCCCGACGTATTTATCAATGGATTAACTAAAAGACTTCAGGGGTTGTCTTGTGATTGTGTTGAGGGAAATTACGAATGCTACAAAGATGCTATCGATAAGGAACTTACCCGGCCATCTCTTCTTGAGATCTCCGCGGTTAAGACCCCTCACCCTAACCCTCTCCTGAATACAATTATTGAAGGAACAGTCAAAAATATAAGCGATACCCCTTTAAAAGATTTAGCAGTATGTGGAATGGTTGGTAAGGAAGGGGACGAATCCGGACTGTATAACTATATACAGGACATATTCCCTTTCCAGAACATGCCCCCACTCTTACCCGGGGCTGCCTTTAGCTTTAAATTCATTCCCGAAATATCGCTTACCCCGGAATCCGAGGTTACCGATAAAAAAGAAATCCTGCATCTGGTAATATTTGTCCAGAATACAGAAACCAAAGAAATCCTCCAAGCTTTATATATAGAATAATATCAATTAACCAATTAGTAGGAAAAACGTCTCTATTGCCTTAAATGTTATTGTGAGGGAGTGAAACAACCGAAGCAATCCCCTCTTGTATTTTCCTAACTAAATACTAACGACTAAATACTAAATACTATCTTTATCTTGCATCTTGTAACTAAAAACTATA
>CAZSRD010000043.1:0-10001 GCA_964609455.1 uncultured Methanosarcinales archaeon | reverse complement strand
TATGAGGTTTATGTTAGAGATATGAAGGTGTGAACACATTTCAGGACATCACAATCCTTTGTGATTTCCAAAACTTTTAAATACCCTCTCTTCTTGAATAAAAACTATGTCAATCTTCAAAGCATATGATGTAAGGGGAATTTATCCTTCTGAATTAGATGAGAAGATGATGTATAAGATAGGCAGGGCTTTTGCTGATTTCTTAAAGGTCAAGACTATAATGGTTGCTCATGATATGAGGATAAGTGCTGATGCTTTGACAAAAGAAGTTATAAAAGGCATTACAGAGCAAGGTGCTGATGTAATTAATGTTGGTTTGTGCTCTACTCCAATGAGCTATTTTGGCTCAGCTTTTACAAAGGCTGGAGGGGCTATTATGGTAACTGCCTCTCATAACCCTAAAGAGTATAATGGGGCCAAGTTTATGAGAAAAAATGCTATTCCAGTTAGTGGGGATAGCGGGATTAAGGATATAGAGAAGTTGGTTAAAGGGAATAAATTTAAGAAAGCTAAAAAAGGAAATGTCGTTGTTAAAGATATTAAAAAAGAATATGCAAAGCATGTTCTGGGTTTTCTTGATAAAAGGATAAAAAAATTAAAAGTGGTTGTTGATTGTGCAAATGGTATGGGGTGTTTGGAAACTGAGTTGATTCTTGATAAGCTACCTATCGAGCTAGTGAAGATCTACTCAAAGATTGATGGAAATTTTCCTAATCATGAAGCAGATCCTTTGAAAGAGAAGAACACTGCTGAATTGCAGGAGAGGGTTGTTAAGGAAAAAGCAGATTTGGGCATAGCTTTTGATGGCGATGCAGACAGGGTTTTCTTTATAGATGAGAAAGGCCAAAGAGTAGAGTCTGATTTTATAACTTGCTTAATAGCAAAGGAGTTTTTGCTGAATAAATCTGGTGAGACAATTCTTTATGATTTGAGGAGCAGCTGGGTTGTGGCTGAGGAGATCAAGAGATTAGGCGGAAAATCAAAGATGTGCAGGGTAGGCCACGCATTTATTAAGGAAAGCCTTAGAAAGGAGAAAGCGCTTTTTGCTGGAGAATTATCCGGCCATTTTTATTTTAGAGATAATTTTTATGCAGATTCCGGCATAATTGCTGCGTTAAAGATAATTGAGTTAGTTTCTAATACAGATATGGATTTAAGTGATTTGGTTAAGCCTTTAAGAAAATATTATAAGACTCCTGAGATAAATTCAGAGGTTGAAGATAAGAAAGAAAAGATGAGGGATCTTGCTGAACTGTATAAAGATGGAAAGATTTCTTTATTAGACGGAATAAGGATAGATTTTGATGATTGGTGGTTTAATGTCAGGCCTTCAAATACAGAACCTTTGCTTAGGCTGAATCTTGAGGCTAAAAGTAAGGGTTTGATGGAAGAGAAAAGAGACGAAGTTCTTGCTCTGATCAGAAGGAAAGAAGATATACAGGAAGACTAACCTCTGTGTCTTGAGCTGCCAGAATAATTTCTAACAATAGGTGGTTGTCCATTATTCTTCTTGAATCTATGATAATCCCTAACTTCGTTTATTGGTGTTTTAGTCATTGGTTGCTGCTCAGGCATAGGCTGGTTGCCATAAGCTAATAAATGCCTAAGTATTGGATCATCTATTCTTGATATTTTCTCTGCTGCCTTTGGAACTCCTAATTTTTTAATCTGGTCTAGATAACCATCATTTTCCCTGTAACCAGAATCCTCAGGGAAACAAAATGGACCATCACCAACCCATGCAGAATAGTAAATGTTTATCCTATTATGTTTCCTGTCAGCTTCTATCATTAAATAAAGGTCTCTGTTAAGCGCTGTTTGCCCGTATATCGCTTCCTTTCCATCAACGATTGCTTTTCTGAACCTCATTGCCTCAAATTTAATACTGCCCTTATTCTCGCTTGTGATTGCATAATCAAAATTAGGCGACAAAGATAAAGCCTTTGTTTTTCTTGGTCCGTTATACTTTCTTGGGAATTTCTGGTCAATAAACTCAACTGGCTTTGCTTTTGACATAAGCTTTTTTATGATATCTTCGACATTACCTTCTTTGTATGATAATGAAAATCCGCCTAATGCTATATTTTTGCCAGTATCATAATGCCATGCCCTTACTTCGGTTGGATTTGATATCTCTTTAATATTATTTAGGAACTGCTCATAGGTCAATGGCCTAGAGATATATTTTTGCACAGCAGGCTGTCCTTGTTCAACCTTATACTCAAGATTTCCTATCTTAAGGTCCCCATTACCCCGGCATCCAACTAAGCTGCTGCCTGCAATTACTGCACCCAAAAACAATTCTAGTGCCTTACCCCTTCCACCATTTCTTCTATCTTTATCTTTGCTCATTTTTTCACCTGATATAGGTTCTTGATCAATGATATGTCACGTGCACTATCCTCGGTGCTTTTTGTAACAACACCGCTTGTATAATTTTGGATTGCGATATATCCCCTAAAATTGGTGTATACCCATTTTCCATCAACCTTAACTGGATCCCAATCAATTTTCTGGTCTTTAACCCAATTTGGCTCTCCTCTTGTTATTTCTGCAAATCTATCTATTGGTGTTCCGAATGTATTAAAATAGTTTTCCCTTGTGGTGAAGTCAGGACCTTGTGGCTCATAGGCAAACCAGTCATTTCCAGCTATCTGCCTAGGATTATAGACTTCAACCCAGGCATGCCCAGTTCCGTTTATTTCAACATGTGGGGCAGATGTTGTGGTAGATGGTATTCCAATGCTTCTAAGAATTGATACAGCAGTCATTGAATAAACATAACAGAGAGCTTTTATCCTTGGTTGCCTCTCAGTTCCATTTGCAGCTTTTACAAATTCTTCAACCTTTATACCTTTAAGCGCTTTCATCGGGGTTTCTTCTTTGCCGGTTTCATCCCACTTGAAGGTATTTGCTATTCCTTTTCCTATCTTGTCAAGCGCTTCTTCAACGCTTTTAGTCCCATCAATTGCGGCAATCGCTAATTCAAATGTGTGCTTGTCCTGAGGGTTAATATCTGTAATCTTCTCTGTATAGAAAGATATATTTGATTGTTTCATTATATCTGGATAGAAAGTTCTTTCAGTGCCAAATGTGTACCTATGCCTATAACCATTCATAACCTTATTTCCATTTTTCTTACCTGTATTCATTAAAATGGCAGAGTTTTCACCATAAAGGTATGCTTCATAGCTTCCATCTGCCTTGCTAATTGTTGAATCATATATTACCGAATAATTTTTGCCAAGCTCAGCTACAGCAGACACTGTACTTCCATTATTATCTTTAAAAGAGGAATATGCATGTGCAGTATATATTCCTACGGGGCTTTGGGATGAGCTTGGATTGACTAGGGTATAAGTAATCTCTTTTGACACTGGCTTTTCAAGATAGGTTACTGAACCAGCGGTTATTTTAACATTAGGGTCATCTTTGTAGTTGAACTTAGTTATATTTAATCCTGGATTTTTGCCCCAAAACCTTACTTTGATCTTATATTCCTGGTCCCTTCTGAATACAATCTCTTTGGCAGTTTCCTCATAAAGCTTCAATCCTTTATCTATGCTTTCTATCCTTACAGCTACCACATCAAACTCCTTTGCAAGATTATTATTAATCTTGTTCAGTTCCTCATCTAATACTGATATTTCTCCGGTAAAATTACATTCGCCATAAGGGCAGTTATCTTTGTCAGGAAACACTTTCCACTTAACTATAAAAGAACCGTTGGTTTGTGATGGGATTCCATTTATACTGACTGAATCCAGTTTCTTCCTCCCTGTTTTTGTGTTTACATAAAGGTCAACTTTAAAGCTTTCTGTAATGTTCTTCAGTCCAATGTTGCCATATGTCATGTTTATTAAGAGAGTATCGCTGCTCTTTTTAATTGCATACCCGCTGATTACATCATTGCTTTTGTTTAATACATCTATCTGCAAAACAGCAAGATCAGGCACTATCACCTTGCCTTTGTAATTTTTTGATATATTATTATTTTTAAATGGGTCAGAAACAGTTTCTTCCACAGGCTTGTAATCCTCTTGATTCCAGGCAACACTAATATTTACATTCCCAAGATTAGCATTTGGATCAAGATTAACATGCTCTTTTTTTAATATAACGCCAGCTGCAAGCTCCAATTGGCGAATAAGTATGTATGGGTCATCAGGTATAACCCCGCCTATAACTTTGCCATCTCCAATAAACATGCCCCCTAATGCAACTTCATTGCCATTAATAAGGAATCTTGCGAAAGTAAGTTTATTTAGTATATCTCCTTCTTTCGGGTATTTACGTGCATAAGCAGTTGACCTTATTGTGTAGTTAATTCCTTCAATAAGCAAATCGTTATTGCCAACAATAACCTTTCTTCCATTAGAGTCTGTGTAACTCAATTCAATGCTCCTTGCTTCAATATCTGTTGGGGGCGGAGGAGGAAGCGCACATATTGCTGCTTGGCATATATAATTGGCTAAACAAATAATACCACAGCCTCCGCAATTATTTGGATCACTATTAAAATCAGGATTTGGTGTGCATATTGGAGCGCTGCAGCATTCACTACTAGTACTGTATGTATCTCCAACTTCACTAATATCCACAAAACTTAATTCTGTGCTCCAAGAATCCTTTAAAGAAACATCAAAACATTTTAATGCGCCAGTATTAATCCTTACAGTTTTTCCATCTTTATCATTAAGAAGGTTGCTGTTCGAAAAGATTGATTCCCCTCCAAGGCAGAGTGTATTAGAATTGATAAACTGTATTGAAGCCGAATAACCGCTGCATTCATTATTGCTGTACATCTCCTGAACATTTCCCCCAAACATATCATTCACGCATGATAATGTATTAAGGCCATAGCCCCCATAACCATAGAAATTATCAACGCCATTTTTTGCAATTTTATAATCCCAATAAGCATGATCACAACCAATGCATTTGCTGGCATGGGCTGTTAAAACATCTCCGTTATTATTTTTCCAATTCCAATTGCATTCACAATTCCATTCATTCTGCGAGCAGCTTGAAGAAGAAGTATCATATTCATAAGTGCCCTCAACGCCCGAACAATCACTAGTCACTATAGCCTCATTTTGAGGTGCATTGCAAAGCCCGCAATCCCAATCAGCCTTGCAAGGATTTAATTCATAAACATCATAAGGCGTGTCTTCAATTAAAACACTATCGACCAAAAACTTAGAGCCGCCTTGCCCAGGAAACAACCCAAATCTATATGTTCCGCTTTGAGCTATATAATCATCCAATTTCACATAAACCTTGTTCTGTTCTGTGCCATATATATAATCCCAATAAGAATCACTTTCAAAGTTTCCATCAAGATTTGAATCAAAATGAATGCCAAATGCATATCCTGGATTTTCTGATTTTAATGTTACAGCTAAAGATTTTCCACTTAATGCCCCTGATGAGGTTATGTCTACCATTATTCCATCCAAATGGTTCCAACCATCAATTTCAATCTCTTGCTCATCAACTACATTTAACTGAGGATCAACATTGCTCCATGAACCTGTGCACACCTTGCCATACCAATCCCAATTAGTACAGAGGTTTCTGGTAATAGTTATATCCGCAGCAGAAACAAAAACAGGCATAAATATAGCTAAAAACAAGAAAACAGTTATTAGTAAAGTATATTGTTTAGGCATGTATTACCTCATACTTAAACACCCCTTTTATATCTACTAATACGTAGTTATATTTAAAGGTTCCTTATATAAATTATAAGTATTTTAGACAAATCAGATATATTTATAAGAAAATCCTAATTTCCTTTGGCCATGGTGCTAGTAGATGAGCTTACTGTTCTTTTAGTGCAGCTAACTTCAGAGCTTAGAGGTTTCCCAAGGGACTGCTGTTGGATAAGTACAGAGAGGTCTTCCAAGCTGGGATTAGATATAAAGTTTGGGCTTTTCGTTGATGATAGGGGCATTGGACATAATCATCACTGGGGCGAATTAGGGAATAGGATATATGACCTTACAGCAAGGCAGTTTAGCGATGATATACCCCCTATATACATATTACTCAAAGATTCTGATGAAGCAAACGCAAGGTATGTTGAAGGAGCATTTGTTATGTATTAGGCAAGGCTTGGCGACCGACTTAACGTTCGATTTATAGCTTAATTATAGAATTGATCTATAAAAAATGGCAGAAAAATAGAAATGTCGAAAAAGCTTCGCTTTTCTGAGCATTTTAGTTTTTGCTTTGCAAAAACCAAAACATTTATATATCTGTTGTATATACAACGGATATATGACTACTGAAATGATAACCTTAAAACTTGAAGATAGCTTTTTAGACAATATAGATACTATTGTAAAAAAAGAAGGTTACCAGAGCAGAACAGAGTTTATTAGAAACGCTTTAAGAGAGAAAGTTGAAGCTGCTAAATTGAGGCAAGCTATGTTAGAGATTTCTCATCTTAAAGGAGCTTCAAAGAAGAAAACTAGTGATGAAGAACTTGAAATAATAAGAGAGAAAGTATTTGAAGAGATTGATAAGAAAAATTAGGTAATCTCTTCTGGTTTGTGATGCTCTGAAATATCAGTTAATTGCCTATAATGCTTATCTCTTGCGATTAGAATAAATTTATTGTCTCTAGCAATGATAGCATGTAGGGCATCACCTTTAGGAACGTTTCTTTCTTCAGCTAATTTCTTAGCTTCATCACGCTGTTCTTTGGAAGCGACTAATTTATCTAATATTGCTTCAAAAGGTTTCATCATTCCATTAATCTCTGGAATGGAATAGTTCGTTTCTAATTCCCCAATTGTCAGGTCTGTAATGACAATTTTGTTCTGTTTTGCTTTTACCATTGCAAATAGTTTAAAAGCAAAATCACCTAAAGGCTCATTCTGGTAACCTTTTCTATCTTCATAAAGGTCTACCCAAATTGAAGTGTCAATCAAATATTTTTCTGCCATTTTAATCAATAAGTACTATTTACTTATATAATTTGATAGTATAGCTAACGATTAAGCGGTTGGGGTCGCCAAGCCTTATTGTATATAACGGTGTTATATACCCCCGAATACTTGGATGGGCCGAGCATTTTTCACGAAGTCCCAGAGGGACACAAAAAATCCAAGGGATTTTTTCGTGTTAAAAAGAGGAGAAGTGTAGGTTAGGCGTAAATGGCAAAAACCGATAATTTTATATATAAGGTAAGATGTATCTTACTTAGGTGATAAACATGGACATTGCTATAACAAGAATGAGTTCAAAAGGGCAGATTGTAATACCTGCTGAGATGAGAAGGGGTTTTCAAGAAGGGGATAAATTGTTATTGATACAGACAGATGACCAACTAATCATGAAAAAAGCAAGTAAATTGGATAAAACTTTGAAAGAAGATTTAGAATTTGCTAAAAGAACTGAAGAAGCGTGGAGAAGTTATGAAAAAGGCGAATTCAAGAGTATGAATTCTAAAGATTTCTTAGACAAATTAGCAAAATGGTAAATGTTGATTTTGGGCCTTCATTTGAGAAAGTTTTTAAGAAAATCAAAAATCTTGCTGTAAAAGATCAGCTAAAAAAGCAAATAGAAAAGATTATTGAAAACCCCGAAGTGGGCAAGCCTATGAAATATGATCGGAAAGGCACTAGAGAAGTTTATGTTGTGCCTTACAGGCTGCCTTATGCATGGATAAAGGATGAAGAAAAGATAGTGTTTTTAGATTTATATCATAAAGATATTCAGTAATTAGGTTTTTGCCATTTTTTCTTTAGAAAAACCGAACCGAGCTATTGTATATAACGATGTTATACGCCCCTGCCCCATGAGCGACCCGAAAACCGACAGGTTTTCTGGATGGAGCGAAGAGGCTGGCGGGGTTCGAGCCGAAGGCGAGAAAGTCGTCGTGTCTGTAGTCTAGTAGGGGTTGCCGCTAAACGAAAAAAATAAAAAGAAAGATTTATTCTTCAGATTCACTTGCCAAAAATGCCCACCATGGTTTTTGAGTTCTGATTATTTCTCCATTTTCAGCATCTACTTGCGCTTTTACTTGCATTCTTGTTTTAAACAGCCCAAATATCTTTGCTTCTTTTTGGGCTTGAATTTCATATACTGCTCTTACTTGTTCTCCTAGTCCAACTTCTTTTAATTCAATTTGGCAGCCATTTTCTTCTGAACATGCTTTTAGTCTTAATCGTTCAAGCGCTTTTTCTGATGCCGTATCAGGCATAACTTTAACTTCAGAGTCTTTCCCATTGCTTAATTTAACTTTTAATCTTGTTTTATTTTGTGTTTGTTCCTTAGTCATTTCCATGGATGTCTGTACAGAAACTTCTCCTGATTTTATTTGAAATTTATTATTACTTTGTTCTTGAACTTGTACCTGTTCTCCATTTTCAGTTGTATAACTTCCAGATTTAACCCTACTTTGTGCCTCAATCTGGTTTTGAATTTGTGTTTCATCACCAGCATTTTGCTGTTGTGTTTGAGTTTCTGTTTCAGTGTTTGTTTGTACACCTTGACCTGTTCCTTGACTAGATTCTTTAATCTCTGGACTTGCTATTCCAGTTCCTGGTTCATGGATCCCTTGACTCCCAGAAGAACCTTGACCCGCTGCAAAGACTATAGAAGTTGCCAAGACCAAAACTATTGCTAAAATTCCAATTTGTTTCATTCAATATCACCTCATTATAACTCTTAGAGCTCGATGTTTTTAAATATTTCTTTTTTCAAACGCGACAACCCCCATTATAAGTTTACACGACGATTGTATATAACATTGGCATAATTCTTGTTAATTACTTTTACCCTGCGAAGTGGGGTAAAATTTCGTCCGAAAAGTTAAATTTAAGTTTCCAATCAATCCGACCGCAGGGAGACTATATCTTAGGGAATTCTCTCCAATCAAGCGAACACAGTAAGCAATCAAGGAAATACGTCAAGGGCAAGAAGTATGTTTATCGAATGAGGCGAAGCCGATATCCTCAAAAATTAGAAATTTTTGGGACACCAGAAATCTTTGATTTCTTAGTGCATCAAAACAAAGTATCAAGGGGCAAGAAAACTCTGGGAAATATTTATCAATATTTCATAAAATGAAACAATAGACGAAAAACTATCCCCCTCTTACCAAAAAATACAATCAATTTATTAAATATGCCTGGAATATAAACCACTTTCCCTTTTTCAAGCGCATTAAGTGATTTTTGCACAACTTCTTCAGATTTCATCCAAAATAATCTTGGAACTATACTTTTTTTAAACCCATTATACTTATCAGTTGAGTGAAATCCTGTGTATGTCAGCCCGGGGCATAATGCTTGAATTATTATACCTTTATTTCGGACTTCTACGCTAAGTGCTTTTGAAAAATTTATCAAAAAAATCTTTGTTGAGCTGTAAAGAGCATTTTTTCTTGCTGGCAGCCATCCCGCAATTGAGGCAACATTTATAATACACCCTCTTTTTTTCTGAAGCATTTTTTTAAGGACAACATAGGTGAATATTACTGTTGCCTCATTATGAACTTTCATCATTGATAGATTTTCTTTCAGTGTTGAATCCATGAATTCAGAATTAAGCCCAAAACCGGCATTATTGATAAGCAAATCAATATCTTCATTCCCAAGAAATTTTCTTGCCCTATCAATATCTTCTTCAATAGAAAAATCAGCACAAATAATCTCGCAGCTCACAAAATATTTTTCCTTAAAAAATTTTGCAAGACTATCAAGCTTTTTTTTGTTTCTTCCTAAAAGAACTAAGTCGTACTTCCTTTTTGCTAGCTGTTTTGCAAATTCAGCCCCAATCCCTGAACTAGCACCAGTGATGAATGCTTTCATAAGGTTATTGCCCCCAATTTATTCTTAACATTTTTCATATTCGAGATTATATGGTCTTATTCTATTTATTATCTTTTACTTGGCATTCCCCACATATTCCTCTAACTTCTATCTGAAAGCTAGTTATTGATCCTGGAATCTTATCTTTTAAGAAATCTAGTGAGTTAATATCAAAGT
>CAZSRD010000042.1:8998-10683 GCA_964609455.1 uncultured Methanosarcinales archaeon | reverse complement strand
TAGAAATAGATGTCTCTAAACCATTCAATATGGAAGAAAAATTTGACATAATCTTTCACCAAGCTGCAATAACCGACCCAAGATTCAAAGATGATAAAGAGATGTTAAGGTCCAACCTTGAAGGTTTTAAAAATATAATTAACTTAGCAAAAAAGAACAATGCAAAACTTATCTATGCCTCTTCCGCAAGCGTATATGGCAATGGAAAAATACCAATGGAAGAATCACAAGAAAAACAGCCAGAAAGCGCTTATGCAGCTACAAAACTTGCAATGGATGAATTAACAGTTAAACTAAAGGATAACCTCCAAATAGTTGGGCTAAGATATTTCAACGTTTTCGGACCAAGAGAATCATTCAAAGGAAGGCCAACTTCTATGATCTATCATTTAATAAAACAGATTAAAGCAAACAAAAATCCAAGATTATTCAAACACGGGGAACAAAAAAGAGACCATATATATGTTAAAGATGCCGTACAAGCGACAATCAAAGCAATAGATGCTAAACCAGGTATATATAATGTTGGAACAGGAATAGCAACATCCTTCAATGAACTAATAAAAATCCTAAATCAACTATTAAAAACAAATAAGGAGATAGAATATTTTGATAACCCTTACAAAAAGTATCAATCAAACACACAGGCAGACACAACATTAGCGGAAAAAGAGCTAAAATGGAAAGCTGAGTATCCTCTAAAAGGGGCAATAGAAGATTACATGCAATGGTTGGAACAAAATGAATGAACTAATAAAAATTTTAGACAATTTCAAAGGGAAGAACATCTTAATAATAGGAGATATAATGTTAGATAAATACATTTTTGGTAATGTAGAAAGAATAAGCCCAGAGGCTCCTGTCCAGGTTCTAGACGTACAAAAAGAGGATTTTGTTCCTGGGGGAGCAGCTAATGTTGCAAACAATATCTCAGCATTAAGCGCAAATGCTTTTATGGTTGGTATAATAGGCAATGACCATCCTGCGCAAATTCTCCTAAATGAATTAAAAAAAAGAAACATTAACACAGATGGAATATTCACAGATAACCAGAAGCCAACAACCCAAAAAGTCAGGATTCTTGGCCAAAGGCAGCAGCTATTGAGGATTGATTACGAAAAAAGAGAATATCTAAACAAGGAACTTGAAAATAAGATTATAGAATTTATTAAAGGGAGGATAACCCAATCAGATGCAATAATAATCTCTGATTATGCAAAAGGAGTGATAACTGAAAATCTGGTTAATCAAATAAAGATTATAGCAAATAATAAACTGATAATTGTTGATCCTAAACCCAAACATAAGAAGTTTTACAAAAATGTAAGTTTGATTACGCCAAATGAAAAGGAAGCTAAAGAAATGACCGACAAAGAGAAGATAGAAGAAATTGGAAAACAGCTGTTAGGAGAGCTAAACACCCCAATATTGATAACTCAAGGAGAAAAAGGAATGTCTTTGTTTGAAAAACAAGAGATAACCAATATCCCCACAAAAGCAAAAGAAGTTTATGATGTTTCAGGAGCAGGTGATACAGTAGTAGCAGCATTAACATTAGCTTTAACTACAGGGGCAACAAAAAAGCAGGCAGCAACACTAGCAAACTATGCTGCAGGAATCACAATAGGCAAGCTAGGAACATCAACAGTCACAATAGATGAGATTAAAGAAAGCATCGAAAATGA
>CAZSRD010000042.1:0-8898 GCA_964609455.1 uncultured Methanosarcinales archaeon | reverse complement strand
AGCTAGGAACATCAACAGTCACAATAGATGAGATTAAAGAAAGCATCGAAAATGACTAAACTTTCGAAGAATAAGAAAGGTTTTAGAAGCGAAGCTTCTAAACCGTTTAGAAAAAGCGAAGCTTTTTCAAAAAGTTTAGGAAATTCGAAGAATTTCCAAAAAGCATTATTTCTTGACCGAGACGGTGTTCTGAATAAAGATCCTGGGTATGTACACAGAATAGAGGATTTCGAGCTATACAAAGATGTTATACCCTCCCTAAAAGAGTTAAAAGAATTCAAATTTTTTATAATAACCAACCAATCCGGCATAGGAAGAGGGATTTACACAGAAGAAGACTTCCATAAATTCAACAATCATCTTATAAACAAGCTCAAAGAACATGGGATAAATATAGAAAAAACATATTTCTGCCCACATCCACCAGAAGAAAACTGTGACTGTAGAAAACCAAATACTAAATTTATAAAACAGGCAGAAAAAGAATTCGACATCAATCTCCAAGAGTCATGGATAATTGGCGACCATCCACACGACATAAAATTAGGAAAAAAGACAAACTGCAAAACTATTTATCTCTTAACAGGGCATGGTGTAAAACACCTAGAGGAAACAAGAAAAGAACTCCCAGATTACATTGCTGCCAACTTAACCCAAGCAAAAAATTATATCTTATTTAAGCAAGACCAAAAAATAGTTGGTAGAGAAGAGCTGGAAACTTTATCAAAAAGAATCAAAGAAAGTGGAAAGACAATAGTAACACTTAATGGAACATTTGATATATTACATGAAGGACATGAAAAAATAATAAAAGAAGCAAAACAGCAAGGAGATGTCCTGATAGTAGGTGTAAACTCTGACATAAGTGTTAAGCAAAATAAGGGGCCAGAAAGGCCATTAAACAAGGAGAAAGCAAGAGCTAAAATGATTGCTAATTTCAAAGAGGTTGATTATGTAACTGTATTCAACGAAACTACGCCTATTAAGCTCTTAGAAATAATCAAGCCTAATATTCACGTTAATGGTGAAGAATATGGAGAAAACTGTATAGAAGCTACAACAGTAAAGAAACATGGCGGAAAAATCCATATCATAAAGCTTAAACCTGGTTTTTCTACAACCAACATCATAAACGCTATTAAGAAATCATAATGTTTTTAAAGCGAAAAGGCTTTCTCTCGAAGGAAAATGACAGATCTAAGCATTGTAATACCAACATACAATGAAGAGAAAAATATAGCTCCATTGTATATAGAACTAAAAGGTGTACTAACCAACCTTAAAAAAACATATGAAATAATATTCGTTGATGATGGTTCTAAAGACAACACTTTTAATGAAATAAAAAATATAAAAAGTAAAGAAGTAAAAGCAATAAGATTTAGAAAAAACTTTGGGCAAACAGCCGCATTGGATGCTGGCTTCAAAGCCTCAAAAGGAAAAATAATTATTACAATAGATTCTGACTTACAGAATGACCCCCATGATATTCCCAAACTTCTAAATAAAATAAAAGACTATGATGTTATTTCTGGATGGCGTTTTAGAAGAAAGGATGGTTTTTTCAAAAATATATTTTCAAAATTTGCAAATATTTTAAGAAAGATATTAACAAAAGAGAAAATACATGACTCTGGTTGCACATTAAAGGCCTACAAAAAAGAGTGTTTTGAAGATTTAAATTTGTATGGGGAAATGCACAGATTTATTCCGACAATTCTTTCTTGGAAAGGATTTAAAATAGGAGAAGTCAAAGTTAATCATAGAGAAAGGATACATGGGAAAACAAAATATGGATTAAAAAGGCTTGTAAAAGGTTTCTTGGATCTAATTGTCTTAAAATTCTGGATGGAATATTCCGCAAGGCCAATACATCTTTTTGGTGGTCTGGGTATTTTTTCATTCATAACTGGATTTTTAATTGGATTTTATCTAGTCTTCATGAAAGTGTTTTATAATACCCCCTTATCAAACAGGCCATTACTGCTTCTTTCAATTCTATTAGTAGTTTTAGGAATCCAATTATTGGTTCTAGGAATATTAGGAGACATACTGATCAAAATTTATTATGGAAAAGAGAAAAAGTACTATTCTATTAAAAAAGAGTTATAAAATGCAAGAGAAATTAGTAGAACATTACTCCAAGCTTCTTCAATCGAACGAAACCGATTTTCGTTTTGCAAGTTTAAGAAAGCTAGTCCTGAAAGAGTTAAAAGGACACTCTGTATTGGATTTAGGTTGTGGTACAGGACATCTAACCAAAGAATTACTAAAAAGAAATTATGATGTTACAGCTATTGATATAGAAAAAGAAATGGTCGAATTAGCAAGAGAATTCTGTAAAAAAAAAGACATAAAAGTTATGGGAGTCGAAGATATAAAGCATCTTGGAAAAGAAAGATTCGACAATGTTTTTTGTTTGGATGTTATAGAACACGTGAAAGATGATATAAATGCTTTGAAAAAGATAAATTATGTACTCAAACCAGGGGGCAGAGCAATAATAACTGTCCCATCAATAAAACTTCTTTATGGAAAAAGAGATAAAGAAATAGGTCATTATAGAAGATATTCAGAAAAAGAATTGAGAAGTAAACTGAAAAAAGCAAACCTCAAAATAATAAAAATGAGATATTGGAATTTTTTAGGTTTTTTCCCTTATTTCATCTTTGAGAAGATTCTCAACAAAAGAATAAATGAAAACCTAAGATATTCTAAAAAAAATTTCATAAAAAGATTATTGAATAAATTACTTTATTTTTGGTTAACATTTGAAGGCAACACATTGGTTCCAATAGGCATTACCTTATTCTGTATAGCTAAAAAAAGATAAGCCCCTATAAAAAATTTTAAGGATAAATTTATAAATCAGCATATATTAATTTTAAGTAATGGAGCAGATACTAGTAACTGGCGGCGCTGGATTTATTGGGTCACACACTTGTGAAGCTCTGCTCAACAAAGAATTTTCTGTTTTATGCATAGATGATTTCAACTCATATTACGACCCAAAAATAAAAGAGAAGAACATAGAACAAGCATTGAAAAATCATAATTTTGCTTTATATAAAATAGGCATAACAGACAAAGAAGCTCTAACCAAGGTATTTCAGGAGAATAAAATAAGCAAAATTATACATCTTGCTGCAAGAGCGGGTGTAAGGGCTTCTTTTGAAGATAAGGAACTTTATGAACTAGTAAACATCGAAGGGACAAGAAATTTATTAGAACTTGCAAAAGAATTCAAAATTAAAAACTTTGTATTTGGCTCTAGCTCATCAGTTTATGGAACAAATACAAAAATTCCATTTTCAGAAATAGACAAAACAGAAAATCAGATATCTCCTTACGCAAAAACCAAAAAAGCAGCAGAACTTTTATGTAAAGAATACCATGACAATTTCAATCTTGATATAACTTGCCTAAGGTTCTTTACAGTATATGGCCCAAGAGGCAGGCCAGATATGGCCATTTATAAATTTACCAAACTCATCAACGAAGGAAAGGAGATTGAAGTATACGGTAATACAAAATCTAAAAGGGATTACACTTTTGTAACTGACATTGTTGATGGAATTCTCTCTGCTTTAAAAGAAAATTTAGGGTTTGAGATAATAAACCTAGGGGATTCTAACCCAATAGAAATAAAATACCTTATTGGACTAATTGAACAAGAACTAAACCAAAAAGCTAAAATAAAGGTTATAAAAGAACAAAGAGGAGATGTTGATATAACATATGCAGAGATCTCTAAAGCAAAAAAACTTTTAGGTTATGAGCCTAAAATAAAAATAGAACAAGGTATAAAACTCTTTGTAAAGTGGTTCAAAAAAGAGGCAGTATAATGAAACATAAAAAGTTAGCAAACGATTTTGGAAAGTTCCTTTTTGTAGGGGTAATATGGACCGTACTAAGCATATTCATTATGTGGATTTTGATAGATGTCTTAGGCATGTACGGTTGGTTGGGCTCCTCAATAGCTGTAGTCATTGTATTAATTGGAAGATTTTATACCTATTTGTTGGTCAGACTAATACACAACCAGTTTATTAAGTACATCTCAGCAAATATTGGATTTTCAATTGCAACAGTTGGCCTAATGTCTTTATTTGTGGATATACTAAAAATCCCTGCTAAAATATCTTCACCTATAATAATTGGGGGCATTTTTATCCTAAAATTTGTTTTTTTCAAAAAGATTAAGCTGATAAAAGAATAAATCAAAAGCTTTATAATATTATTACTTCTACCATCACTGAAGTTGGATGGAATTAAAAACAAAAATTAAAAACCATGCGCCTTATCTTACCGCTCTTTTAATACTGGCTATAATCTACTTGTTTTATTTTTTTAATGCAAATATCCCAGTTCATGACATAAGCACATTTTACTATCCAATTGCACAAACATTAAAGACTTCTGCCTTAGAATATAAAGATTTTTGGCCTTTATGGAGTCCGTTTGGTTTTAGCGGTTCTCCTTTTTTGATGAAGCCAATACTGGGCCTAGATAGTATACTTGGGATATTAATTTTTATTGTACCTAATACAATCATTGCTCTCAAATTAACTTATGTTTTCCTATTCCTTCTCTCAGGAATATCTATGTATGCTTTGATTATATACTTAGGATTAGACAAAAAAATTGCATTCATCTCTGCGCTTATATACATGTTAAATGCGCACATGGCAAAACTCCTTGTATGGGGCTGGCTTACAACCTTAGGCGGATATGCCATACTCCCATTAGCTTTCTTATTTGGGATAAAATCACTAAAAGAAAAAGAATGGGTGAAGAACTCTATAGTGGCAGGGATAGTTTTTGCAATACTATTCAGATTAAATCCTGACACAAAGGTAACAATATGGCTGGGGCTTTTCTTTGGATTATACCTAATATTCAATTTTATTTTGGAGCCTTCAAATGGAAAGTTAACCAAAACAATTTTAGTTTCCTCATTGATACTTTTAATCTTCCTTGGGCTCTCTGCACAAAGGATTATTGCTAATGTTGATTATATAAAAATAAGCAGCCGAGCAGAGACAGCTTGGGAAGAAGCATCAGGTAGACAATTACAGTACAATGCCATTTTCAATAGACTAATTGAGCCTATATACAAAGGAATGCCCAAAATCCAGAGAAGCGGGACAGGCGACCATATAGGCATAATAGCATTCCTGTTAGTTCTCTTTGCAATTTATAAAAAAAGAAGCAATAGATATGTAATCTTCTTTGGGCTAGGGGCCTTATTATCTATATTCATAGCTACAAACTCTTTCAACATATATTATTTTTTATGGAGATTTGTCCCTTTTTTCAAAAGCCTAAGATACATGGATAGAAGCCTATTTTTATTTGCTTTTTCAGCCTCCATATTGGCAGGATTCGGAGCCAGTGAACTTTTCAAGGCAATTAAAAAACATCAAAAATTGATTTACTTTCTGGTAATAGGCCTCATTTTAATAGACTTATGGGCATTCAACTACACTCACTACACCAACGATAATCCAAAAGAATACCTCAACGGGAATGAAGCAATAAAGAGTAACGAAATATTAAACTATATCAGTAAACAACCAGGTTTATTCAGAATTCAAACATGGGAGACTAGAGGAATTGACTGGGGAACTGACTTCTATAATATACCTCTAAAACTAGAGCACATTTACAAATATGATACAATGTGGTACCAACCTTATATGAATAATTATCTTTCTGTATCTTTCAATGATCCTGCAAAGTTCTGGGGAATACTTAATTTAAAATATTTAACAGCTAGGGAGGAGCTCAACTTATCAGGATTCAAGTTCTTAAAGAAATTTGAGAACTGTACTGTATGTTTCCCAATGTACGACCAGTGGGCAAAAGCATGGGGCCCGTATCTTTATGAAAACCAACAATTCTTGCCTAGAGCATACATTGTAGATAACGCAGTATTGGTTGTAGGCGAAGAAGAATCAGTTACTCAAACAACTTATGCTTTAATGTTAAGTCAGGCCTTTAACCCGCAAAACACAGTGATAATAAAGGGTAAAAAAAGTATAAACGGTTACAATTTAGGGGAGCTAAAAAAATTCAAAGCAATCTTTCTTACAAAAGGCTCAGTAGATCAAAATTCAGCTTCTATTTTGCAGCAATATGTAGATTCCAATGGAATACTGCTGCCAGACATTACAAAAAATAAAAACACTTTATCTGAAGATGAAATCAATGCAGTTTTCAGTTCTTTTGAAGGTGGACTAAGCCAAATAGAAGATGAAAATGTCGTAATGCACAATTTTGACAAAAGAGAAATCAAACTAAACGATCAAAAAGGTTTCTTAGTATATAGCGAAAAATTCTCAGTATTCCCTGGCTGGCAGGCAAAATCGAAAAATAAAAATAAAGAGGTATACAACGCAGATGCCATGATAACTGCAATATACTTAGAAGGCAATGAAGAAAGCATAATCTTCGAATACAAGCCGATATCATACCAGATAGGCTTAACAATAACAATAATTACTCTCCTATTGCTTATAGTTTACTTTGTCTGCGCTAAATACAAAAAACATAAAACCTTAAAAACACAGCCAAATTAACCAATAAAGATGAAAGTAGTAATTCTATGCGGCGGAAAAGGAACACGGTTAAAAGAATTGACAGAAGAAATGCCAAAGCCCCTAATTGAAATAGGTGGAAAACCCATACTTTGGCATATAATGAAAACATACTCTAAATATGGATTTAATGAATTCATATTATGCCTGGGCTATAAAGGAAAAATGATTGAAGATTACTTCAAAGGCAATAATAATGAAAATTGGAACATCAAATTCATAGATACAGGCGAATCTAGCAACAAGGGCCAAAGAATAAAGAAAGTTGAACCATACATAAAAGACGATAATTTCTTTGTAGCCTATGGGGATGATGTCTCAGATGTAAACATAAAAGAAATCCTGGACTTTCATCTAAAAAATAATAAGATTGTAACATTAACAGCTGTAAACCCCCTATCCCAATTTGGAATTATGGAGATAAACAACAACAATGAAATAATGGAATTCAAAGAAAAGCCAAAACTAGATCATTGGATTAATGGTGGCTTTTTTGTATTCAATAAAAAGATATTCAGTCACCTAAAAAACAGTTATGATCTCGAAAAAGAAACATTTGAAGATTTAGTAAAAGAAAAGCAAATACAGGCATTCAAGCATGATGGTTTCTGGAAATGCATGAACACATTTAAAGATACAATGGAGCTAAACGAGTTGTGGAATAATAAGAAAGCGCCATGGAAAGTTTGGTAACTATTTCTTTAAAATAACCCTTCTTAAAGAAGTAAGAAAGAGGCCGGAAGCAGATTTTATTGCTCTTTTCAATTCCCTAAAGTTAGTAATCAGCTTAAGCTTCCTTATAAAATACCTTGGGCTAAGGTAAAGGCTAAGGTAAGCCCTTCCATTCCAATAAGCAAGCTCCTCAGCGCTAAGATATCGAGTCCTAATAACTGGAGTTTCCCCATGCGGGCTATATCTATCCCATGCATAATCTCCTACAAAAAGGTTTTCCTTTTTTATATCATTATACAAGGGAGTCCCTGGATAAGGGTTTAGCACATTAAAAAAAGTTAAATCTGCATTAAGTTTTTTAGCAAATTTAATTGTCTCTTTAATCTCTTTTTTGCCTTCCCAAGGAAAACCCATCATAAAAGTAACCTTTGGGCTTATTCCATATTTCTTTGAAAATTTGACAGCATCAGTAGCTTGTTTAAGTGTTATTTTCTTATTTATCTTATCAATACCTTCCTGATAACCGCACTCAACCCCATATAAGATGCTCTTGCAGCCAGCTTCCGCCATTTTCTTAAGTAATTCCTCATCAACATGGCTGACTCTTGTCAAGCACTCCCAAATAAGGTCCATTTTATTTTCAATTATCTTATTGCATATCTCAATTACCCTTTCATGATTTACAGTAAATTCATCATCCTGAAAATAAATATGCCTTACCCCATACTTATCATACAATAATTTGATTTCTTCAAAAACCTTCTCAGCGCTCCTATACCTCCACATATGCCCAAATATTTTTGAGCTTGTGCAATAAGTGCATTGAAAAGGGCACCCCCTGGAGGAAATCATAGTGCAGAATTTTCTTCCTTCATCAAGCCACCCATAAGCTCTATAAGCATCCATTGGCAAAAGATGATAAGCAGGTATCGGAAGCGTATTTAAATCCTTAATAAAGTCTCTAGGGCTATTTATCTTCACTTTTCCCCCTTCATCCTTATAACCAATGCCTTTTATCGCTGGTTTATCTCCCTTACCATTAAGGATATAATCAACTAACTCAATTATCGTCTCTTCTCCTTCCCCCATTACAATATAATCAACTGCTCCAGAATCAAATGCCTTATTAGGCATTATAGTAACATGTGGCCCTCCATAAATTGTAGTAATGTTTGGATCAATTACTTTAGTTATCTTAAGTATATTCTCTGCTCGTAAGGAATTTGCAGTTACACTCGTAATAGCAACAATTTTCGGCTTATTTTCCCTTATAGTATCGGCAATCTCTTTATTATCCATATCTAAAGCAAACGTATCTAAAATTTTAACACTATATTTTTTATTTTCAAGAACAGCAGCCAAAATTGCAATACCTAAGTTAGGCGCCTTTGAGCTAGCCTCGCCAAGGCTTTTATAACTAAAAGGAGGAACTATTAAAAGTACATCTGTCATCAACTCACCCCAACCTCAAAAAAATAGGTATATTTATAAATATTATTGTTTTTCAGATTATAGTAAAGGGTGGTAAATTAAATGGATAAATTTTGGGATTCAAAAAGAGTATTTGTCACTGGAGCTGATGGTTTTATAGGTTCTTGGCTAGCAAAAACACTTGTTGAAAAAGGAG
>CAZSRD010000041.1:0-11249 GCA_964609455.1 uncultured Methanosarcinales archaeon | reverse complement strand
TTGGCATTTTACATCATTTCCTATTATGAATATATATTCATAACTAGTATATAAATGTTTCTCTTGTTTTCAAAAAATTGGAGAATTCTAAAATTTCAAGCGAGTATGCCCAGTTTTACTTTAATCATATCCTATATAAATTGTGTTGAAGCAGTAGTTTTACCATAATCCCTGAGCAACCAGAGCAGCAGAAATCCACCAAAGAATTGTACTAATAATCCGGGGTAGCCAATAATAAAATCCTGAACTGCTTTGATTAAGCTTGAAGTATAAATCCACTCAAATACCAGACCAACTGCTTGATAGCCTATGATTATTATAGCCAAATTCTGAAATGATAGTTTCTTTGTTTTGTATGCAATATAAGAAGCAAAAGCTGCCATCGCTGTGCCTTTTACAAGTATTGTTGCTAACATTGGCAAAGGGGGCATTCCAGTTAAAAAATGATTTGCTAATGGGGATAGTATTGCAGTGAATAAACCAACTCTCCAGCCAAATTTATAGGCTCCTATCAGGACAAAAAAGTATATGGGCAGAAACATCGGCCCGCCTAACGGGAACTTGTGCACAAGCCATGGAAAAAATAAGTTTCCGCTGACAAAAAGCAGTGTAAAGACATAGCATCTCCAATTCATGAATTCAAGATTTAACTGGTAGATATTTTTTGATTTGAATATATACATGATATCACTCTCTAAATATTTTTTTAGCTGCAATATAAACTTTTCGAAAATTTTTGAATTTTCTAAACGGTTTAGAAAATAAAGTTTTCTAAAACTTTATGATTTTTTAGTTTAAATCAAAAAATCAAAGTATTAAATTAAGCAATCCGCCAACAATTAAAGTAGAGACTATCATTATCAAAGATGATTTTATGGTGTCTTTTAATCCAAGCTCTTTGAATATTATGACAAATGTTGCAATACAAGGGAAGTACATTGTTAATACAACACTAGCTATTATTAGCTGCTTTAGTGTTAAGCCTAATGGCAGCAACATTCCAACAGCAACATCTTTTCTTAAGAATCCTACTAACAATGAGGCTACAGCTTCTTTTGGCAAGCCAAAAATTCCAGAAACAATAGGTGCGGCTATTTCTCCTGCAATATCTATTACTCCAAAAATATAGAGTATATTAACGATTATAACGCCCAATAACATATATGGGATAGCTTCTTTCATAAATCCTTTCATTCGCCACCATAATTTTTTTGTAAGGATTCTTATTTTAGGCATCCTATAAGGTGTTATTTCAATAAATGTTTCGGGTATTTCCCCTTTTATGAACTTATTTAGAATTATCCCTAATATGATCCATACTATTGCTAATGTTAAAAATACAATTCCCAACCCTTTAATACCGTACTTCCCTAGTAACCCATAAAGCATTGCAGTCTGTGCCATGCATGGTATTGCAATAGACAATAATGTTATAACAATAAACCTTTGCCTTTTACTCTCTAAAATTCTTGTTCCTAAGACTCCAGGAACATTACAACCCGCTCCTAACATCATGGGTATTATGGCTAAGCCATGCAACCCTATTTTGTGCATTATTGTATCAACTAATGTGCTTAACCTAGGTAGATATCCTGAATCTTCCAATATGCTTAACATTAAATAAAAAGCCAATACATAAGGCAGCACCATTGCTATTGGCACAAATAATCCGGTAGTAAGCAAGCCCATGGACTGCAAAAAATCTATTTTTCCATCTATCAGCTGCCCTATTAAGATATTGTGCAGGAATCCATTTCCTAGAATACTGCTTAACTTTTGCATCAATGGCAAGTATAGGCCAAATAATGGATCAAATACATAGGTAATCAAGCCTTCGCCTATAAAGCGTATTATGTAAAAAACAGAGAGCATTACAATTACAGCAATAGGTATTCCTGTTAATGGGTTGATGGTAAGGTCCTCTAACCTTTGCAAGAAAGTATGGCGCTTAGGTGTTATTTTTTGTGTTTGTTTTATTATCTTCCCTATTTTTGCCCATCTTTCATTGTCAGTGTTTTTTAGTGAGTGTTTTTTTGCATTTTTTATATTTTTTACCAGAGCCTTAACACCTTCTGCTGTTATGGCAACAGTTGGGATTACTGGTATATCAAGCAATTTTTCCAATTTTTTTACATCTACTTCTATTCCACAATGTTTTGTTTCGTTCCAGAAATTTAAGGCTACTATTACAGGTATATTTTTTTCTAATAATTGAAGAGTAAGGTATAAATTGCGCTCTAAGTTTGTAACATCAACAACATTAACTACAATCTCCCCTTCCTTTATCATATCTATTGCAACTTCTTCAGCTTTTGATGCTGCTTCTAATGAATATGTTCCGGGCACATCTATTACTTCTGCTTTTTCCCTGCCCAGCTTCATAACTCCTTTCTTGTATTCGACTGTTGTTCCTGAGTAATTTGATATTACAACATCTACCCCTGTTAATCTTGAGAATAATGCGCTCTTTCCAACATTTGGGTTTCCTACCAGCAGAATCTTCATTTTTCTTCGACAAATATCTTTTTTGCCATTCCCCTTCCAATTGCGCATTGCCTGCTGTCAATCTCTATTATTACTGGCCCTCTTAAAGGCTGTGATGTAATCTTTTTTATTGTTTTTCCAGTTCTTATATTCATGTAGCACAACCTATTTTGAAGACCATGACCTGCACTAACCCCCATTATTACAGCTTCTTTTCCTTTTGGCAATTGTTCTAGTGTTATCATTCTTCTTCAATGGGGTATGGTTTTTCCAGCCGGTGATTGTTTAGGATGATTAAGGAAATCATCTAATTTGTTTATTGAGCTTTCTGAGAAGGCATGCTCTAATCTATGGGCTTCTTGGTGGACCTTGGACAGGTCATGTTTCAAGATCTGCTTAAGGAATACCTCAATTACCCTATGGTTATGCATTACCCTTCTAGCTTCTGTTAAACCTTTTTTTGTTAAAAATATATTGGAGTAGGGGTTTGCTTTTATGAGCCCTTTCTTTACAAGCTTTTTTATCATTTCTGAGACGCTTGGCTTTGAGATTTTAAGCTCTTTAGCTATATCAATAGACCTTATTCCTTTGGTTTTATCTTTTTCATAGAGAAAATATGCTGTTCTTAGGTAGTCTTCTGTTGATTTTTGCTTCATTAAAAGTTAGGTTTGCCTAACTTATATATAAAGGTTTGGTTTTTATTTTTTAATAAAAAGCACTCCATACCATAAGATATTCCTTGTTTTTCCGTATAATTTCATGAATGGATCTAGGAAATTAACCATATTTTTAGAGTCTCTTACCATGACAAGAAAAAAACAATTATAATAATCTCGCCATTAGTTAAAGGATATGTTAAGTGACGGATTTAACCATATTGTTTATTCCCTTTTTGTTTAACAGGAATTTTTCGTATTCCTTAAAATTATGGAAAGCTCTTAGAAAAATCAATCTTTTATTTTTGTCTATTGCGTAAACAAAATGGATTTTGCCTTTTTTTGCCCTGAAAATGGCGTTTCCTTCAATATGCTCTTCAAATTTATGTAATTCTATGAAATTTGCGTGCTTGCAATTAAGGATATCTTTAACTACATCTTTGTAATCCGGAATGTCCTTTTTGAAATGATGGGTGATTACAACTTCTTTTATTGAGGGTCTTATCTCAGAGAAATGATTATGGCAGTTTAAGCATCTTTGTGTCTTTTGTAAACAGGGGTTTTCCATTTTTGTTATAAAACGAGATTGAAGACGTAGCCAATAATAATTATGGACAATCCAACAATACCAAAGAAGATAGCTATGAGTTTTAATTTCATAACTCTTTTCAAGATAATTGCCTCTGGTAAACTTAAGGCTGCTGTTGCCATCATGAATGATAATGCTGTTCCTAGAGGAACCCCTTTTTCAAATAAAACAACTGCTATGGGGATTATTGCTGCGCAGTTTGCGTAAAGTGGTATTCCTATCAAAACTGCTAATGGAACTGCAAAGATTCCTGTGCTTGTGATTACTTTTTCCACTAATTCAGCTGGTATAAAGCCATGGGCTATTGCGCCGACAGCTACACCTATTAAGATGTATAGCCATATCATTTGAAATACCCTTTTTGATTCGCTTAATCCAAAATTTATTCTTTGTGTTAGGGTTAATTTCTTTTCTTTTTTATTTTCAAGTTCACATTTGCATTTGGTTTGACATTTTGGGCAAAAACCTTTTTTTAGGTATTTCTCTAATTTTAATTCGCCTAGAACTAGTCCTGATAGGAATCCGATTAATATTCCTGCTGCGATATACATCAAGGTTATCTTCCATCCGAATATGCCTAACATTATCACTGCTACATATTCATTTACTAACGGAGAGGTTATAAGGAAAGAGAAAGTTACGCCTAGAGGGATTCCTGCTTCTATAAAGCTGATGAAGAAGGGAATTGAAGAGCATGAACAGAAAGGAGTTATTGCACCAAAGATTGAGGCTAATAGATTTCCCAATCCAAGTTTTTTTCCAGAAAGCCATTTTCTTATCTTTTCTTCTGAAACATAGCTTCTTAAGAATCCAATTATTGTTATCATGATGGATAATAGCAAGAATATTTTGATTGTGTCGTAAATGAAGAAATTTATGCTTTCTGCTAATCTTGTTTCTGGAACCAGCTTTAGAAGGTTGTATACTATAAAATCTGTTAGTTTTTGTATCATACTATACTATCAACTATAAGTGATATTTATTTGTTTTCCTTTTAAAGAAAAAAGAGGCAAAGGTTGTCTAAGGGGTTAAACGAGGTTGCCTTTGCCTTGAAAAGAGGTGTTTTTTAAGGGGATTTACTGGCTCTGGATACGAGGAAGGGGGACCAGAGCCAGCAAGAATTTATACTCAAAGTTCTTTGCTTTTCGTAATAAGCAAACATACTTTGTATGTTTGCTATACTATGAACGTTATCTTTGAAAGATTATCTTTCCGCAAGGAAAGACTAATCTGGAAAAAACCACTCATCTCTGATGAGGGGTTTTGACATCCCTATAGGAGATATTATAGTGGGGCCTTTATTAATACATTATGAAAGGCTGATAAAGAACAAAAATCCACAAAGTTTATAAATGGTAAATCGGTGTTTATACTTATGGCATATGTAGTCGGGCCTTCGTGGTTCTATGGAATTGATTATGTATTTGATTTAGTGTCTGTTATTGTTGGATTACTGATAAGTTTTTTTGCTTACAGGACTTATAGGTATACATCACAAAAGAAGTATTTTTATTTTGCAGGTTCTTTATTTTTAGTTGCTTTGGCATTCATTGCAAAGATACTTGCTACAATACCTATATACTCGAAGGAACTAAAGGTTGAGACTGTTGGCTTAGTTACAGTAACTTCTCAGGTAATTACAAAGGTTGCGTGGATCAATCAGTTTGGCATATCTATAGCCAGGTTAGTTATGTTATTTGCTTTTTTGATATTGTTGCTTGTTTCTTTAAAGATAAAAGATAAGAAGGTAATTGCCCTGTTGGTTTATTTTTTGATTATATCTACAACATTAGTAAGCTCATCATATATAATTTTCCACACTACTTTATTGCTTATGTTAGGCATCTTGTTTTTGAATTATAGAAGGAATTATCTGAAGGTTAAAAGCGCGAATGCGGGAATGGTAATGTATTCTTTTCTTTTAATTGTTGTAAGCCAGGTATTTTTTATTTTTGAATGGGGAGTTAAATATTTTTATGTAATAGGTGAAAGCATCCAATTAATAGGTTATTTGATATTGTTGTTTGCTATGGTTAAACTATTGGTAAAAAAATGAGTATAAGAAGGACCAAGATTGAAATTATAAATGATATCTTGGGCGCAATACAAAAAAAAGGGGGAAAGATTAAGCCGACTCATCTACTTTACAAATCAAACCTTTCTTATAAAAAAATGTTAGAATATGTTAAAGAACTAATGAATAAAGGCATGGTCGGTGAGACTGAAGCTAATGGCAAAAAGATGTATACAATAACAGATAAAGGAATTCAGTATGTCCAAGAGTTTAAGAAGATTAAGGAGTTTAGTGATTCGTTTGGGTTGTAAGGGTTAAACTAAAAAATAATAAAACAATTTCTAAATTATAATTCTTAAGATTTTCTCTTTTTTAATGCTAATTTTCGAAAGGTTTATATAACCAATATAAGTTATTATGCTTATAAATGCTGACTAAAAAAGAGATAGTGGTTTTAGAGTTAAATAAAAAGGGATTTACCCAGCTGGAGATAGCTAAAAAACTCAATATTTCTCAACCTGCAGTTTCTTCTTTTTATAATAATGCATTAAAGAAAATCAAAGATGCAGAAGAAGTTCTGAAAAAAAAGAAGGAGTTAGGGTTAAAAGATTTGAAATGACACCAACCAGCAAGAAAGAGGACCGAGAATGGATCTTGCGTAGCTTGAGGGATGTTAAGAGAAGCAAGAAGAAGATTGAGGAAGAGTTGAGAGTAGCTAAAGCTGGGCTTGCTAAGGGTTTGATAAGTGGGAATGAGTATGAGCTATTGATTAATAAGAAGGTTGATGGAAAAAGCAGATTAGAATGGTTAGAGTACTGTGATGATTATATTTATAGGAATAAGGGTGTTTATGGGGGGCATTTATTAAAAGTGGGGGTTCCTGTTATTGTTAGCGCTTTATTGCTGTTCGGGTTGTTTAGTGTTCTGCTTGAGCCAAGTTATATTGGCTTTGTTAGTGTTAAGGAAAACCATAATTATACTGAGGTTATTGGATTAGAGGTTAATTCCAGCTATAACTATAGCTGGGTTATTGGGAATTATGGAGAGTTAGTATCTGTTAAGCTGAATGGAAAGGTTGATAATAATGGTTTAGTACATGTCTATTTGGTTAGCGGAAATGATAGTTATTTGGTATTTGATTCTTTCAGTTTAAAAGAAGAAATGGGCATTCCTTTGGTTACTGGATTGGTTGTTGGTAATGATTCGATTGATAATGAGAGTGAAGAAGTTGTGGATGAGGTTAATGAGAGCGAATCATTAATTGATGATTCAATAATAAATGAAACAGTAGACAATGATTCAATAAATAAAACAACAGAAAATAAAATTTCTGAGGTTAATTTAACTTCGTTAAATAAACAAATAAGAATAACTACACAAGGGGGTGGATTGAAGTCAATAGGTGATATTTTTGAGTTTAAGGTTGATTCTGTTTTCAATTGGGATGTTGATTACAGCAAATTATGCAGCAAATGGGATGTTAATTTGGAGGGTGCTGCTTGTTATGGAAGCTATGAGTGTTGTGCTTTCTTGGATATGGCAAGCAGCGGGGAGTGGAATGACAGCTTCTATTTAAGTTATGGAAGGTATAACAGCAGTTTAGAGAATGATGTTTCTGTCAGGATTGTTTATTATGATGTTAATTTGAGTGTTCCTTACTCTGATATTGCTTATTCTGATGCTGATGAGTTAAAAGCTGAATTTTATGGAGAGTTTATTTCTTTTAGTGGCGAGTGTGCTGAGAGCTGCTTATTAGATTTGAATGAGAGTAATTATACGCTTGTTTTTGAGGTTGTTGACAGTAATATTGTTATTGACTCTATAAGCTATGTTGTTGAGAAAGAGGTTAATAGAAGTGTAGTTAATGCTTCTCCTGCTCTTGCTAAGGATATACCTGATATTTATATTGGGAAAGGTTTAAACTATACCTTAGAGCTGAGAGAGTATTTTAACTATAGCGGTTCTTTAAGTTATTATGCCAGGATACTTGATAGTATAGGTACGGTTATTAGTGGGGATAAGGTATTGTTCTTGCCTGATGCTAACTATACTGGTGTGCAGAAGGTTAGTGTTATTGCTAGGGCTGGTGATGAATTAGCAGAGAGCAATGAGTTTAACCTGGTAGTTGTTGATACCTCTTTGGTTAATATAAGCTCTCTAAATGTTAGCTCTAATGCTACCTCCAGGAATGAGAGCCTAGTTCAGATAATGGCTGTTATCAATAAGCCTGTAAAGTGGATTAAGACTGTTGAGTTGAACGGCACTGCTGGAAATTTGAGCGTTAATATCAGTTCTTCTGCTATTGATGTTACGGTTAAGAAGGTTGTTGGGGATGTTAGTGTTGGTGTTAGTGATGTTAAGGTTAAGGATGGTGGAGAGGTTAAAGAGCTTAATACTTTTGTTGCTGAGAATAAGATTGACTATATTGAAGGAAAGGTTGATAAATTGCGGGAAAGCAAGAAAGGTGTTAGCAATGTTTCTGTTATAAAGGAGATTAACAAGGAGATTAATTCTCTAAGCAATGAAAGGAATCAGCTTAGCGGGTATGTTGTTGGTGTTTCTGGCAAAGGTTGGCTTACTAGGCTGGTTGAATGGCTGATAGGTGGTGATATAACTGGGTATGCTGTTGCTGATGCTTCTTCCAGCGATGAAAGCGAGATTGTTATCGAGGAAGATGTTAGTTCTGTTGTTATTGAGTATGAGACGCCTGGGCCTGAGAGTGTTGAAAGGGTGATTGATTCTAATACTAAGGAGGTTATTGTTTCATCTGATATACACTATGAGAATATATTGGCTTATACAGATATAAATGATGTTCCTTTGAAGAATATAAAGATATACAACATACAAAATGGCTCTAAAGTACCTGCTCCAATTTACAATTATGAAGATACCAATGGAAATGGTCTAGTTGATGTTGTATATTGGATTGTTCCACATTTGAGCAGCGAGACTTATGAGATAATTATTGAGATTTCTAAAGCAGAACTTTTGGATTCTAATAGAGTATTCGTTTCTGATATTTATGATTATGTAAAAGCCAAAGATGATAATTGGACTTCTGTAAGTGATGGGGGATATGTAAGAGCCACATTTAATAAGCCTTTGGACAATACAAAAGATATAACAATCTATGCAAGAAGCAGTGAAGGTGCTTCAGTTGAAGTCTATAAGGAAGATAAAAATGAACTGATAGCAACATTTGAGAATATAACAAATGAAAGTTATTATAAGGTTTATTTGACTTCACTTAATGAAATATTTGATGTGTTTGATTTAAAAGTTTTGGGAAATGTTGAACTTGATTATATTGTGGACCCGGTTATTGGAACTGCCGGGGATATTAGTTTTGTCTCTCCCACACCTGATGATGGCGCATCAACTACAGACACAAGCATAGAAGTAAATGTGAGCATAACAGAAGATAGTGGTTCTGCTTTAAATAAAGTAATTTACAACTGGAATACAACTAATTATACATATTATAATAACAGCTTGGTTTTAATGATGAATTTCGATAATATTTCTGCTTTGGGGGAGAATGATACTCATGCTGTTGACGTTTCTGGTTTTGGGAATAATGGGACAATTGTAAATGCTGTTTGGAATTCTTCTGGAAAATATGGTTCTGGAATGAGCTTTGATGGTGATGGAGATTATGTTGGCATCCTGGCTACAGGAGGGAACATTACATATTCAGGAGGCTACACAATTCATACTTTTACTTCAAATGGAACTTTTAATGTTTCTAAAAATATGAATACAGAAGTTTTAGTTGTTGGTGGTGGTGGAAGTGCAGGAACTCAAGGCACTACTTCAACTGCTACAGGTTCGGGAGGAGGAGGAGCAGGTGGTTTGATTTATAATGATAGTTATAGTGTTACATTTGGAGATAATATTAATGTGATAGTTGGAGCTGGTGGAGTTGCTCCTACCACAACTGGGCAAGGAGGAGATGGTGGGAATTCTAATTTTGGAACAATTACTGTTTCAGGAGGAGGTGGTGGTGGTTATAGGTATGCTGGTGGAGGAAATGGAGGTTCAGGCGGTGGTGGTGCTTATGGTGGTAATGGGGGAACTGGAATTGCAGGGCAGGGTTATAATGGGGGCAGTAGTGTTAATATGTATGGAGGTGATGGCGGTGGTGGTGCTGGTGCAGTAGGAGCTAATTCTATTGGAAATGCTGGAGCAAATGGTGGTTCTGGAAAAGATTATAGTAGTACATTCGGAACAGAAGTTGGTGATAGTGGTTGGTTTGCAGGTGGAGGTGCAGGTGGAGCTAGAGATGGTAGTGCTGGAGGCTCTGGCGGTGCAGGAGGAGGAGGTAATGGAGGATCAAGTTCAAATGGAGTATCCGGTGTTGATGGAACTGGTGGTGGTGGTGGTGGTTCAGGAGATGCTGGTTGGATAGGAGGTAATGGAGGTTCTGGAATAGTAATTGTAAGATATTTAACACCTTTGAATTCAAGCAGTTTATGGATAAAACCATCTTCAACAAATACTTGGGAATTTGTAGCTTACAATGGTTCAGATTATTTTAAAAATGGGGTTGTTGGAACACCAACATTCTATCCCTTAAGCGGATACACAATAGGTATTAATGCATCTGGTTCGTTTTTTAACGGCGCAATCGACGAAGTCCGCATCTGGAACAGAAGTTTGTCGGCTGCAGAAGTTTACCAACATTATATCTCTAATTTAAACAAATATGATGTTGATAAATGGTTGCTGTATGTAAATCAATCAAAGAATGCAACTGGTGGGTTGAATGGAACATATACTTATTATGCGTATGCTAAAGATATTGTTGGCAATTCAAATATGACTGAAACCAGGAGTATATGCAACTCAGGTTGTGATAATATGGCTCCGCAAATAACATTAAACGAGCCAGTAGAAGGGTATAATACATCTTCACAAAATCTAACATTCAATTTTACAGCAACTGATAACTTAGCTACTACATTAAACTGCTCATTGTATATTGATTCTTTATTTATAACATATAATGCAACTACAAATAACGGAACATTAACTAGTTTAAATGCTAGCGGTTTAAGTGGAGGGCTGCATTATTGGAATATTACTTGTATTGATACGGCAAATAGGAATTGGAGTGAGACAAGAAGCTTCTATATTGATCTTTATCCTCCAATTGTTACTAATCTAAGCCTTAGCCCTAATACTTCTGCTTTGATTGATCTAGGGACTTTGATTAATGTTAGCATGAATGTTAGTGATTGGATGAATGCCAGTTCTGTTAAATTCCAGTATATAAGGATGGGCACGGATAGTGACTTTGTTAATGTTACAGCTGAGCTTATTGGCTCATTTTATTATGCTAATATAACTACTGATGAAAATAATGCCTATAATTACAGCTATAGGGTATGGGCAAATGATACTTTTGGCAATTCTAACACTACTAATGCTGTTAACTTTACAGCTGAGTGGGACTATACGTGGAGCCATTATCCCGCTGCTTTTGAGACCAGCTCTGGAATAT
>CAZSRD010000040.1:0-11327 GCA_964609455.1 uncultured Methanosarcinales archaeon | reverse complement strand
AGTTTAAAAAGCACCTATATACTGTAGAAGTGAGAACTAATTACCGAATTATACACACTACGTTCACATTAAAAATTTTTATAAAGGGGGTCATTATTTAATATACAAATATGTATACTAGTTGCTATAATCGAAACATTTATATATTAGCTCAATTATTAATATTCTTATATGGTTATTTTGTTTGACCGGTTTAATTTACCGGAGGACATATTTGAGGTAGTTTTTGCAACAAAGCAGCAGATTATAGTAGCTAAACTGCTGATTGATATGATAAAAGATAAAGATTGTGAGATAACAAAAACCGAAATGAGTTTTTTTGCAACTCAGCTGCATGAAAATAAGCTAGTAACGGACAGGATTGAGGAAGAACCTTACCGTGGAAAAAAGGTAAAGATAAGCTATAACAAAAGGCAATTTTATGATCGCATCCTTACACCAATGAAAAGTATGGGCATAATTGATTATGACCTATACAAAAAGACATACAAATTGAGCGACAAGTTCAACAAAGATATGATAAGAATCGGGTTGTTGTGGTTGAAAGAGCTTAGAAAAGAACCTTACAGGCTTCAAAAGAAGTAACGCTTATAATGGCTCCCTATGACAAGAGAACTTTCTCTTTCTACCACCCCCACAAAAAATAGGGAGCCTTTATTTTACTATTCCTTACTGGGAAAAGAGGTGAGGAAAAAAGAGGGCGTGTTTTTAATTGCCCTTATTCACAAAGGGGCAGGCTGAGGCTATCGGCCTGCCCCATCAATTTAATAAAACGAGAAAATTTCATAAATCATGATAAATAGTGAAATTTTCCCTACACGAAAAAATTCCAAAGAAATTTTTTGTGTCTCAGAAATGCTTTACATTTCCGAGAGTTTAGTAAATTATCTTATAATTTATAAACAATGAAAAAAGAACACATAAAAATTAAGCTGTTTATTATGATTCTAGGCATGGCTGTAATAGCTTTTCGCATTAAGGACTATTCTTTGATAGGTGATTGTTTTAGGTTTATGGGTTAGAAAGCTATTTTATATACTTCTTTATTATTAGATAACCCCATAAAGACATGAACATTATTGCTAATGCCAAAGAAAAGGTAAACCAATCTTGTTCTGTAGAGGCTATATATTTCCACATTGAGAAAACGTACAGTAAAAGAGATAATAGAAATATTATTGCATATATTAATTCAAGGGTTGATCTTTTCATTCTAGTTTAAATTTTCAATAAAAAAAGAAAAAAAATAAAGATTTACTCGTACTTTGTTGTTAGCAATCCAACCTTACTATGAGGCAGATCTCCTGCTGTGTAAGCAAAAGTTATATCAGATTTATATCTATCTCCTGCTGTTCCTGCTGTTCCTGCACAACTATATTCTTCTTGTGCGCCATCTGCTATTGTTGCAGACCCTGAACATGCTGCTTCTAATGTAACTGCAACAGCTGTTAGACCCTCGCCCATTCCATTTCTAATTCTTATTGTTGTTGTTCCGTCTGCTATTATTTTAAAATCATCGCAACCTATACCTGGTCCGATAGTACAGCTTTCAGGTAAAAACCTACTTGGGTTTAATACTCCGAAATATGCTAAAGCACCTATTGCTATCAAAACCACTAGGATTGCCCAACCATAAGTCATTAAGAACTCCATGGCTGCTTGTCCTTTTCTTCTCATTGTTTCACCTCTTTGTTTTTGTAGTAGATTAGAAACCTACTTTATAGTAAACCTTAGAGTAACTAATATATAAATTTAACTATTTGTCTGCTCTTTTCCATTATGATGCTACTACTTAAAGAGGAAAAACAAAGTATATATAAACTCTTGATAATTTTTTCAGATATGGCAAAAAGGGGGCAGATAGCAGCTGAGTATATGATGCTGTTAGGCATTGTGCTTTTTATCACTGTTCCTTTATTGTTCTATGCAATCAGGGAGTCTAATAATAATATTAAGATAAGCCAGGCAGATGATTCTGTGAACACATTAGCAAGGGCAGCAGATACTGTTTATTCAATAGGCCCAGGAACAAAGAAGTATGTCTGGGTCAATATGCCAAAAGGGGTTGAGTCTTATTCTGTTGATAATAAGTCAGTTCTAATAAAATTGCAGATTTTTGGTGGTTTAAGTGATGTACATTCAAATACAAAGGCAGATTTAGTAGGGGTAATTCCTATATCTAAAGGGCAGCATAAAGTAATTGTTGAGATGCTGGAGTCGGGGTATGTACAATTTGGTGATGCAGATGATACTATTGCTCCTGTTGTAATATGGACAGATCCAAGCGGTACAATAAACTATCAAGGTATTGTGATTAGGGCTACTACAAATGAGTATGCTTTATGCAGATATGATGAAAGTGATGTTAGTTATTCTTCAATGTCTGAGCCTTTTGTTGGCTCTGCGTTAACTCATGAGAGGGATTTAGGAATTTTACCAATTGGAAATTATACTTATTTTGTAAGGTGCCAGGATCCAAGTGAAAATACAATGGAAGAATCTGCTATAATTAATTTTACAATTGTTCCCCCATTAAGCGGGAATGAGTCTAATGGAAGCGGGACTGGAGAATCTTATGAGCCTGATGCCCCTATCATTAGTTTAGTAAGTCCTGCAGATGGGTATAAAGATGGTGATGGCACTATATTATTCGAATATAATGTTTCAGATGATTCTTCAATATTGTTCTGCCATTTGATAATAAACAGAACAATTGATCAAACTGATTTTAGTGTTTTTAAGAATATAACTCAAAACTTCACAAAAACAGGCATTGATTATGGCAACTATACATGGGGGGTTAATTGCAGTGATGTTCATGGAAATATTAATTCTAGCGAGATAAGAAACTTCAGCATTAACATAAGCCAGGATCATGATTTACCTGTTGTGCATTTAATTAGTCCTGCAGATTATACAATTAGGAACTATTGGCTTACTTCATTTAATTATAATGTTAGTGATGCGACTTCTGGAATAGCATATTGTGAATTGAATATGGTAGGACAAACTCCTGAAGATACTAGCTTATCGTGGGTTATTAGAGATAGTCCTGTTCAGGAGGCTACAACAGAGAGCATAACATTGCCTTTGTTTAGGGCTAACTATACTTGGAATATTAGTTGTGTGGATAATAGCTATCTTGCCAACAAAGGTTATTCAGAAACATGGCATTTACAGATAAATATCAGTCCAGGAGAGGAGGCATTTATAGATAGCTGTGGAGGGTGGTGTGGATGGCAAGGCTTTGGTAATGGTTTGTGTTCACAGAGCCCTAACAAATGCGCAAATAATTGTGGTTTGCCTTATAGCCCTAGTTGTTATGCCGGTAATGATGTTTCTGCCCAGTATTGTGTTGCAGGATCGCAGGCTCCATCGTGTTGTTGTGCAATATAAAATGAGGAAGTCCCAAATAGCAATAGAATTTATGTTTGCATTAGGGATGATATTCTTAATATTTCTTGTATTATATGTATTTACATCTGCTAGGAATTCTGATCTTAGAGAATCTGAGCTTAGAAGTGAGAGGGAGAATAATTGTTTGTTAATTTCAAGTTTGCTGACGTCTGCTTTTGTTGGCGGCGATGGCATGGTGATTAACACTTCTATAGAACATAATGTAACTATAAATTTGACTGATATCAATTATAGGTTCTTGGATGTTGAAGGTGTATCCTGCCCTTTTGCTATTAGAACCGTACCCAATTCTAAATTGAGAAAAGGAACAGTTAGAATTGAAAATAGGAATAATTATATTGATATAGAAAATGTCTAGAAATAAAAAATCACAAATGGCCGTAACTGATTTGTTTATTGCATTATTTGTAGCTATGATTCTTATTGTAATTATTTTATTTGTATGGAATAGGTATACAGTCATACTTCAGGAAAACAAATATTACGACGGACTGCAGGTTGTTGGGTTTCAAACAACTGATTTATTGGTAAAGTCCAGAGGGGAACCTGAAAATTGGGAGGAAACCCCAGATAATGTAGATACTATTGGGCTAGCTTACTCTGACAGAAATATTTCAACAGAAAAGTTAAATGCTTTTCTTAGCCTTTCTTATGCAAATGCTTCACAAGCACTCGGGTTAAGAGGTTATAATTTTAGGTTCAGATTAAAGAACATAAATGGAACCATATTAGAGGAATATGGAAAAAACCCCGGGGATTTTGTAGTTGATGTACAAAGGGTAGTGATATACCAAAATGAAAAATCAATTGTTGAACTTGCAATCTGGTAAAAGGGGATTTGTTTTTTCCCTAGATGTTATAATAGCTATTTTTGTAGTTACCTCTATATTAGCTGCCTCCACTTTTTATATAGCCAAAGCTGGAGAAGATTCTGTATCAAATCTGCAAGCAATAAAAGTTGGTTCTGATATAGCTGCAGTGCTTGATTATGATGGCACATTGGATACACTTAATGTTGATATTATCGAAGTAGAACTAAATAGGGTTTTGCCTATTAATAATCATATGATGATTAGAATAGAATGCAGTGGTCAAGATTCCTTTGTTGTTGAAACTACTGATATTTATCCTAATGATAGGTTTATTGGTACAGGAAAGAGGGTTTTTGTTACCAATACAGGCATAAATTGTATAGCAAATTTTGAGATATGGCTAAGATGAGAAAATCAAAAAGCAAGAAGGGAGTTTTGTTTTCATTAGGGTTAACATTTTTATCCTTGCTTATACTCTCCTTGGCTGTTTTGATTTTTCATAGTACCCAAGGATCTGAATCAATAGCCTCAAAAATAGCTATAATTGACAGGGTTTATGAGTTAGATGTTTCTATTGGACAAAGCTTAAAAGACATATTCCAAATTAAATCGGGGATTGTAATCAATATAACAAACACAAGCGTTTATTTTCAGGAGGCATTACCCAATACAAATGCAGACAGCTTTAATGCTTCTATGAAATCTTTTAAAAGTTTTATAGAGTTAAATATGTCTTATGTGAATATAACCCTAAACGAGACATTAGACGATCTTCCCCTAAAAGTAATGCCTTATGACATTACTTACAGACATGCTGGATTTGGCGGCAAGAATATTGAGATCGTTCCAAACACAATAAATTTTAATGGTTATTCTGTTTTTATGAGATTAAACAAAAATGTTAGCTCGTGCAACTGGAATATCCAAGAGGGGAGCTTTAATTTTTCAGTAGAGATAATTGGCCCTAATGGGGACAGCTGTTCTAATAGTGTATATATAGAGCCTTCTGGAGTTAATAGTGTGATAGTTAACGGTAATGTCAATGTATATGTTGATGATAACATATTACAAATATCCATTGATGGCAGTGATACAAATGCAGAAATTAAGGCCGGGATAATAGCAAACACAAATAATGCTTATGTAGAGTATGGGAATCCTGTAATTATGATATCTTTTGGTGAGCTAGGTGTTTCTAAGGCAAGCAATTCTCGGTTAACTTAGGTCACCATTGTTAAATTAATACACATATTTAAAAAACAAGTTGATAGTTAAGGATATTAAATAGTTGTGGGAGTATAATTTTAAAAGATGAAACGAAGAATTCTAGGAAACAACAGGAGGGATCTATTTGGAAGGTTATTATTCGTATGGTTTGTTGTTATAATCATAGTGATTTATGCATTACTTGTATTTAATAAAGCTTTTTCAAGCAAGGGCTATTTGGGGAACCTTATAGTTTATGTTATTTTGGCCTTATTATTGATTAGTTTGCTTATTTTATTTTGGCCTTTGCTTAAAATTGTTAGGATATGGTATGGTTGGTTAATAAAAAAAATAGCTGAAAAACATAGGAAAATGCTTTTAACAAGAAAAATTAAGAGGGCTAAGAGGTTAGAAAGAAAAACTAATAAGAAACATAAGATATTCTTCAAGGTAAAAACGATTAAAAAAGAAGAGAAAAAGGCTGCCCATAAGGTAGTTAGAAGAGAAAAAGGCGGTACTGATCTGTTTTTGTTGGTTTTATTTGTACTTTCCATTATTGGTTTTTTTGTTGCCTATTATTATAAAGAGAATGTAGGTATGATAGCTGCTATAGCTGTTTTGCTTACTTCCCTTATAGGTTATAGGGTATTAAACAGGAAAAGGATAAAGAAAAAAGATGAAGTTGAGGGAAAGGTAAGTTCGGTTAAAGCTTTACCAAAAAGGGCTAATATAAATTTAGGCAGGTACGAAACTGGATTTGATGCTTTATACAAAATAGTAGAGCAAAAGGGCAGAGTTAAGTTTGCTGCTTTAGCGGTTTATTTGGGTATTGATAAAAAGAAGGTTGAGGAATGGGCAACAATTTTAGAAAAACATGATCTTGTAAAAATCCATTACCCTGCGGTTGGAGGTCCGGAAGTTGTAAAATGGGAGAAATAGAGAGGTATCCAATAGAAGCAGATGGAATAAAAGTAGAGGTAAAAATAGTAGGTGGTGAGGGGAAATCCAATTTATATAAGCTAGTAGTGCCTGAGCTTAGCAAGCCTACTATGGCTTTAATTGATGAGATAAGGCAGGAGCTTATAGTTGAGGTAAAGGTTAGTGCTGCTGAAATATTGGACCCTAAGGTTATGGGCACATTAAAAAAGAAATTTTATGACAAGGCTGAAGAGCTCTTAAAGAAGGAGTTACCTAATCTTGATGAAAACAATAAAAAATTTTTGATTGGGAATCTGCTGCATGATATGCTTGGTTTTGGAAAGATAGAGTTCTTGTTAAATGATGGTTATTTAGAAGAGATTGTTATAAATACTGCAGATGAGCCTATTAGGGTATACCACAAGAAGTATGGATGGCTGTTAACGGATGTTTATGTTAATTCTGAAGATCAAATACAAAATTTTTCGAATATGATTGCAAGAAGAGTTGGCAGACAAATAACTGTGCTTAATCCTTTGTTGGATGCACATTTAGTTACAGGTGACAGGGCTAATGCTGTTTTTTATCCTATTTCTAATCGAGGAAATACAATCACAATAAGGAAATTTGCACGTGATCCTTGGACAGTTACGGATTTTATCACAAATAAAACAGGGGATTCAGATATATTTGCTTTAATATGGCTAGCGGTACAATACGAGATGAATATGCTCATAAGCGGGGGAACAGCCTCAGGAAAAACTTCTTTGCTGAATGTTTGTATGCCTTTTATGCCTCCTAACCATAGGCTGATAAGCATAGAGGATACAAGAGAGCTACAGCTTCCAAAGTTTTTGTATTGGTGCCCTTTAACTACTAGACAGCCTAATCCTGAGGGTAAAGGGGAAGTAACAATGCTTGACCTATTAGTAAATTCATTGAGGATGAGGCCTGATAGGATAATATTAGGGGAAATGAGAAGGAAAAAAGAGGCTGAGGTTTTATTTGAAGCAATGCATACAGGCCATAGCGTATATGCTACTGTGCATGCAGATTCTATAAATGAGACTATCCAGAGATTGATCAATCCGCCAATAGAAGTTCCTGCAAATTTATTAAGCGCTGTTAATCTTAATGTGGTTATGTTCAGAGACAGAAGAAATGGTATAAGGAGGATATACCAAGTTGGTGAGTTTATTGTAAGTGAGGAATCAGGAAGCAATATAGCTAAACCTAATATATTATATAGATGGAAACCCATTACAGATAAGCTTGTGCAGCATTCTACTTCGCTTAAGCTTTTTGAAGATTTGAGCAGGCATACTGGGTTAACTCAAGCAGAAATCAACAAAGATTTGGAGAGTAAGAAGAAGATACTAAATTATTTGGTTAAAAATAATATAAGAAGTTTAGATAATGTAGGTAAGGTAATGAGCCAGTATTATATTGATTCGGATTTTGTTGTTGGTGCGGTTAACAAGAATTCAAAGCCTGACACATTATTAAAAATGAGGTAAGTGATTTTTATGTTTAAAATACCATATTCGTTGTTGCCTATGAGAGTTCTTAGAAGTGCTTCCTCTATTTTTTTGGGAATTGGAGAGTTCTTTCAGGGTTTTTTTCCATTTCTAAAATTGCACCTAAAACAGGCACAAGTTGATTTTTCAGTAAAGGAGTATTTGAGCATGTGTTTTTTAACTGATTTGATCTTTTTTGTTTTTTTTGGGTCTTTTTTTGTTTTGGTTTTATCAAGTATGGATAAATCTTTTTTGTTTGGAATAATAGCAACTATTTTGATTACTTCTTTTGTTTTCCTACAACAAATCGTTTATCCCAACGTTGTTGTAGGCAGGAGGATTAGGGATATAGAAAAAAATTTGTTACCTGCTTTACAAAATATATTGGTACAGCTTAATTCTGGCGTTCCTTTATTTAACATGTTGGTTAGCATATCTGAAGGAAGCTATGGGGAAGTTTCTAAGGAATTTTCAAAAGCGGTTAAAAATATAAATGCAGGAAATCCACAGATAGTAACTTTGGAAGACATGGCAGCTATTAACCCATCTTTGTTCTTTAGGAGAGCTATTTGGCAGCTTGTAAATGGGATGAAGTCTGGATCTGATATGTCCAACGTTGTTAATGAGATAATCAATTTATTGGCTGAAGAGCAGATTTTGGAGATACAAAGGTATGGGAGCCAGCTTAACCCATTAGCAATGTTTTATATGCTTGTTGTTGTAATTGGGCCATCTTTAGGAATGACCCTTTTGATTGTGCTTTCATCATTTATTTCATTATCTGAGACTAGTACAAAATTAATATTTTGGAGCCTTTATGGAATTGTTATCTTCTTCCAGATTATGTTTATGGGGGCAATAAAATCAAAGAGGCCGAATTTATTATCTGATTAAAAGGTAAACAAAATGTATAGATTTTTAGCAAGATTTTATCCAAACAAATTGAGAAAGGCGTATGTTGATTTGTTAAGGTACTCTGGCATGAAGGTAAATGCAGATAAGTTTATCGGTTTTATGGCGGTTTTTGGATTTCTTTTAGCCTTGGTTGTTGCTTTTTACTTGGGTATTTTTTTTAAGTTTTCTTTATGGGTCTCTTTTATTCTTACTTTTTTTTTATTTCAGATAATAATCTATTTTTTATTTTTGTTAAGGGCTGATACAAAATCAAAATTTGTAGAGAGTATATTGCCAGATGTTCTGCAGTTGATGGCATCTAACCTGAGAGCAGGCTTAACTACTGATAAAGCTTTTCTTTTATCAGCAAGGCCAGAATTCGGCCCTTTTCAGGATGATATAAACCAGGTTGGAAAAGAGATAGCTACAGGCCAAGAGATAAGCAAGGCTTTAGCAAATATGATCAAATATGTGAGGTCTGAGAGGCTGGAGAAAACAATAGCCTTGATAGTTTCAGGTTTAAACTCTGGTGGTGAGCTGGCTTCTTTATTGGAGCAAACAGCAAGGAATTTAAGGCAGCAAAGGCTTGTTGACAGCAGGATAAGGGCAAATGTTATGATGTATGTAATCTTCATCTTTGTTGCTGTTTGTTTTGGCGCTCCATTGTTATTTGGATTAAGCTCTTTTTTGGTTGAGGTTTTGACAACGAATTTAGGAGCGATAGATCTGCCTGAGACGAGCACGATGAACCTGCCTATGAACTTTACAGAAGTAAGCATAAGTCCTGATTTTGTTGTGATGTTCTCTATAGTTTTTTTAGCAACTGCTGGTGTTTTAGGATCTCTGATCCTTGGCTTAATATCCAAAGGAAGAGAAAGAGATGGGATAAGGTTTATGCCTATTTTGGTGGCTTTGAGTATTTCTATGTTTTTCTTAGTTAGATTTGTTATAAAGAATTTGTTAGGCGGACTATTTGGGTTCTAAAACTTGATTTTATTTATTTTTTTTATTATTTTTTTTATCTTTTTAGCTTGTGGCTGAAATCCAAATTCTTTTCCTATCTTTAATGTCTGATATGCTGTCATTACAAATATTAAGAACGCAAGCGTTAGGAAAAGATATCCTGGGTAAAGCATAACCTCGTTCACAGTTTCCCTCCATCCAAATAATTTGGAGATTGTGTGCCATATAGAGAATGATAGGATTAATATCAAACAAAATAGGAAATAGGTTGTGTGCTTTCTAAGGGAAGAGCCTGGTGACAAAGAGGTTATTGCCATGGAGGTCCAGATTATAGCTAATACTCCGAAGGAGAGTGTAACAAACCCTATTGCAACCTCTGTATCGTGAACAATTTTAAAAATGGCTAATAAACCACCGATTATGGCGATTATGCCTATTAAAGTTGCGATCCCTTTATTCATATTGACACCTCTTTTTGATTATTCTAAAAATCAAACTTCACATCACAAAATTGAGTTAACTCATCGATAAGCTCTTTGTCTTTTTCTTTCCTTAGAGAGACAATAACAGCTTCAACTTTCCATACTCTCATTTTGCCTGACAGAAAATGTATGAACCTAGCTACAGTCTCTACCTCGTTGTATAGTAAAAGTGTGGATAATGAATCAAAAAAAACAAACCGTTCTTTAGATGGCAATGACCTAATTGCCTGGTCCATTGCCATTGAGATGTCGCTTAGATTTTCTGGAGATCCTATGAATAGGCATTTATCTGTCTTTTCAGTTTTTCCTCCTGCTGTTTTGGTTACGGCATCTATAAATATGATTAGGTTCGTGTCTATTTTTGATTTTTTAAAAATTCCCTGCATTGTTTCAAAAGGCTTGTTTAAGGTTATGTAAACACCTGGAATATTTTTTTCCCCTGTCAAGTGCTTTATAATCTCTAAGTTGGTCTTTTGATAATTTTTAGGGTCAACAGTAGCCAAGGCTATATATTGCTTTAGGTCTTTAACCTTATTTTCAAATTCTTTTGTTATGTTTGCCATTTTAGGAAAATATAAGTCTTTGATATTTTTTTGCCTTATTTAAAACTTGGTCAACGTGCCTTGCCAAGCCAATTATCTTTTTTTCTTCGTTTAATATTGATGATGAAAGCTGTTCAACTTCATCTATGTTTTCCACTAGCTTATTGCCTAAAACTTTTACACTTGGATTAATCTTTAACATAGAATTGCCGTCTTCTATTTGCTGGATGTACCCTTCAAGATAGACTAAATTAGAGGTTAATTCCTGCAGCTTCTTTTCAAAATGCTTTATTGCTTTTAATTCTGCGTTTTCTTCTTTTTCGAGCTTTTTAAGCTTTTTAAAATCCTCAATCAAGAATTTTTTTTCTGTTTCTGTTAACTCATGTAATTTTTTGATTTCTCCCCCTATCTGGAGATGCTCATTAAACTTACCGAAATTTATTACGTGTTTTTTTTCAGCTTTCTTTTTTGCTGGCATATTAAATAATTGATTTAGCTAATATTTAAACTTTGCGCATAGTGGGTGCCGTAGAAATGCTAGCAAAATATATAACCCAGTAAGCCATTAGGCTATAC
>CAZSRD010000039.1:4719-11675 GCA_964609455.1 uncultured Methanosarcinales archaeon | reverse complement strand
TACTGGAATAGCAGTAGCAGGTGCGCACCCAGTTTGGTGCGGGATAAAAGGAACCTGGAACACATTGTATGAGCTTATTTATATATTTAATGGTGAATATAGTTTTACGAATTATGACCAAGAATTAGGAGGTGAAGATTATTGCGCAAGCGAAACATCCATAGAATAAAGCCAGGCAGAATTTTTATCTTTATTATATGCTTTATATTATTAAATATCCAGCTGGCAGACTCTGCACTTGAGGTTATACCTGGATGGTATGGTGTAGAGGAATGGGAAATAGATGTCTGCACCATGTGGGGCGGTGCTGAAGAAGCTCAGGAAGGTTACATTACAGAAGGAGGGCCTGTGTTATTATCACAAACAACACTGTCCTTGCAAGGCAAAAAGATTGTCTACAATATAGGAAACCAATCATCTCTCTATGAAGCAAGTTGGTACCTGGAGCCAATTGGAGAAGATATTAACTACACAGTCCATATTATAGATGCAGAAGGGAATATAATTCAGATTGGCAGCGGAACAGCTTCCCTAACAGGGCCTGCAAAGGGGTATTACGCAGAGTATCATGAAGCAAATTATACTGATATAAAATTAGCTTATGGAGACAGATTTTTACAGATTCCGATAGTAGAAGAATGAAAGTAAAAGAATTCATAAAAAAGAGGTTTTTTATTAGAAGCTTTAGAGAGATAAGGCTAAAAGATTTCTTAAAAATAGTTCTATTTGATTTCCTTTTTATATTATCTCTTATAGCAATAATCGCATTATTTACAAATTCCCTAAGGTTTAATATGGGCTCATTAAGAAGATTTGATGACATTTCAGTAAAAATAGGGCAGGTAATGGCCGATCCTTCAAAAGCACAAGAATCCTTAAAAGAAACAGGGATGAAGAGCAGCTTTGACGATATCAAAGGGGCTTTAAACTCATTCCTATATCAAACAATAGGGGTAATAATAATATGCCTGATACTTTTTGCTTTAGCAAGCGGTTTATTAAAAGGTAAAGGATATAGCCTTCTAACCAAGAAAAGATTTAATAAAAAATTTTTCATTAAATTCAGCATTAATTCTCTAATCTGGTTTGTGGTATGGACAAGCGTATTACTCGCTGCAATAGTATTCACGAATGAAAATTTAGGAACAGTTCTGGCAATAGCAGGGATACTGGCATTTTTGTTCACAACACCTATTTTCTTTGTGTATTCTACAGAAAAAAGCAATTTTTTTGATTTAATCTGCAATTATTATAAACATTTTATTTTGAGAATATACCGGTTCATCATTCCATTAATATTGGCAATATTTTTGCTTTGGCTGCCAATTACCATATTGTTATTCGTAGGAATATTTATGCCAAAAACACTTTATTTCATACTTTTAGCATTATTTTTATTTTTATTCAATGCATGGTTAAAAAACTACCTTTATGTAATCACAAAAGGCGATAATCTATGAAACATAACCTAAAAAAAGCGCAAATAACATTGTTTATTATAATGGGGATTATCATACTGGTAGGCGCAACATTCTTTGTATACCTGAGAAATCAGCAATCAAAAATGATTGAATCCAGCTTAGAAACAACACAAAGAGCGCCTTCAATTTTTGATCCTGTATTAGACTATACTGACCAATGTATACAAGATATTGGTATTGCTGGCTTCAAAAAAATAGGTGAACATGGGGGGTATATTGATATTAGGGATGCTGCATTAAGCGAACGTGCATTTTCCTTGGATAATAATCCAACAGAAAGTGATGCAATACCTTTAGGGGACCTTTATGTTGCATACTGGTGGTATATGAACTCTCCTAATCTATGTTCTGACTGCACATTAGATTCCATGTTGCCCACGCTGGATGAAATAGAGGCCCAGATGAACAGGTATATTGAAAGGGAGCTAAAAAAATGTACAAATGGTTTCGAACAATTTAAAGAGATGGGATTTGAAGTAATTGAAGGGGATGTTAAAGCATCAACTAATATTACCATTGATGATGTTGTAATATACATAGATTATCCATTAGAGATTAAAAGAGGCCAGTCAGAATTAAAGATATCAAAATTCCTAGATAACCTCAATTTGCACTTTAGGGAGGTATATGAGCTGGCTTTAAGAATTACTGTTAAAGAGGCTAATGAACAATTTTTAGAAGATACAATAGTTCATTTGATTGGTGTTTATTCCGGGATAAAAAAAGAATTAATACCTCCTTTAGGCTGGCTAGACCATGAAAAAAGTACAGTAACTTGGAAAAAGAGCGAAGTAAAAGAGAGATTAATCAATAGCGTACTCCCTAATCTAATGCTGCTTCAAGTGAATAATACAAGAAACGCTGTTCGTATGACAAGCCCAAATGAATTGGAACAAGGAGTATATGACGTAATGTTCTTAAACTTGCTTAATATAACAAAATTTGATTATGCAAGTGTTAATTCATTATATGATTCAAGCTGGCCTATCTATTATGCAATAAGCCCCCCAGTAACAGGGGAAATACTTAAACCCTCTGTGCATAAGCAAGACTACCCATTGGGTATAACCCCTTCAACCCAAACAAATACTTATGAGTTTTACTATGACCTATCAGTTCCTGTCCTTATAACTATACGGGACAACACATCATTAACAACCAAAGGTGAATCTGGGTATACTTTCATGTTCGGGCTGGAAGCAAATATTAGAGACAACAAAAACCTTCAAGAATGGAGCCAAGGAAGAGGCACGTTCGGCCCAGTCGACTATTCAAAGATCAGTTTCCAATACAACATGGGAGATCAAATAATGGGTAATTGTATAAGCTCAAATCCAAAATTTATGTGCCCTATAAATGGCTTGAGATTTAGCAACACCATAACATGCAAAAGCGCATGTAGCAATACCAACTGTACTGAGGTAAGTTCTGACTGGGCTTGTGATATAAACGGGCAAACCTATAGCACAGAATCTGACTGTAAGTTAGAATGCACTTCAACAACACAACAAAGAGCAAGCCAAACTGCTACAAAGAACATATTCTGTGATGAATCCCAAAGAATAAGTGGGGATATAATCATAAATGTTGAAAGTTCTGAAGAAAAACTCGAAGGAGTTTCGATTAACTTCAGGTGTGGAAACTATGGGCAATGCTCAATGGGGACAACAGATAATTTAGGGGTATACAAAAGCAAGTTTCCGATTTGTATAGGTGATGGTTCTGTCACATTGGAAAAAGAAGGTTACTTAACAAAAATATTGCCGCACATCTCAATAGGTTATGGGGAATCAAAAACCATAGATGCGGAACTGGAGCCTTTAGTGGAGAAGGGAGTAGAAATTGTTTATATCAATGTAACCAACCTGTTCAGGATAAATAGGTACATAGCAGGTATATTAAACGACATAAGCTATCAAATAAGCAGAGTAGAGAATGCTATTGGCTCAAGCGCAACCCTCACAGCAAGTGAAAAAGGGGGCCTATCCTCACAATTAGTTACGCCAAAAAGCCAGATAACTTTAGCTAAAAGGCTTACAAAAGACAAAACATACTGGTATCAAATCAAGAGAGAAGATGTAGCGAATGCGGTAAAGAACTCGGATAATGCTGTTAATGCGGTAAACAGCCTCATAAACTCTATCCAAACAGATTTTCCAGGCAAAGTAACAATAAATTCAGATGTCCAGCCAATACTGCAGAATTATATTTCAGAATTTTCGAAAATAAAGGCAAACATACAGTTCCTGGAGTCATCTGAATTGCATGATCAATCTAAAATAACTATGTATAGGGGTAATGCTATGCCAATAAAAAATAAAGAGCAAGCCATACTCTCTGTGGAGAAGATAAAAGAAGATGATCTCGAAAGTAATCTGCCTATGCCTCAGTTAATAATCAATGAATCACTTCAAGGGGTAATCCAGATAATACCTGGGACTTACAAAGTAAGCATCCAGCTCCTAGACGAAGCGGGGTTGTGGGTACCTCAACCAAGTGGCGGAAATCTAGATTATGACCCTGCCCAGTTAGGGGGAGTCAACATTAACAATGTTACTGGTTATTGGGTTGTAACCAAAAATAGCCTAGGCCAAGCCAGCAAAATAAGATTCTACTTTTTAAGGATAGACCCTCCAGAAAACTTTGAAGACATGAATGAAATAGGTGCAATAGAAGACTACTCCGAAAGGTACAGGGCTTATATAGAGCCAGAATTCCTGCCTTAAAGATAATTCTTTTCTCATTTGTTGTTCGCAGCATCTTCCGTTGCTTTATTTCCGTAGAACCATTAAAAAGGTAACATTTATATATAACCTATATCTAGGTTATTATAACCTAAATGGTGATTATTTTGAACTTAAAAGAATTTTTAAAAACCAATAGAAACGCAAGAAAAATATTTGGAAAGAAAGAAATAGAGATTATGATAAAACAATTAGATGGAATTGCATTAACGCAGTCTGAAAAAAACCGGCTGTCAAGAGACATAAGGCCAAAATTAAGGCTCATAAATGATCTCTCGCAATTTAAAGATAAATTTGAGCTAAAGAAAGATGCAGGCAATTTAGAGCTTATTAACAAGGCAGTTGATTTAATCTTGGAAGACAAGCTAAAAGAAGGTATAAAAGCCATACTTTTGTTTGGCTCCCATGTTAATGGAATCGTTACTGCAAGATCCGATATTGACATCTGTGTATTATTCAAGGAAATATTCCCAGAGGAAGCAGATAAGTTCAGGATAAGGATTATGGGCAGCTTCTCTAAAAAAATGGACATACAGGTTTTTAACGCATTGCCTCAAAAAATTAAAATGGAAATAGCTAAAAGCCATAGAATCCTATACAAAAATGAAGAATTTGATAATGCGCTGTTTACCGTAAAATATTTAAAAGATGAGGATTATTTCATTAGGATGAAAAGGATTATTGGTGAAGCAGCTTGAATAGAATAGGTGAAAGGTTAGATGAAATTGAAGAATATCTTGATGAATTAAAGGATATAGTTCCTGAGAAGTTTGATGATTACAAGTCAAGCAAGCTTATTAAAGCTGGCTGTGAAAGGTATTTCGAGAAAATAGTTGAAGGCGTTACTGATATAGCATTCATGCTCATATCAAAAAAGAAATTTGAGCTCCCCCAGGACGACATAGATTCATTTAGAATATTGGCAGACCATAAGATAATAAATGAAGCATTATACAAAAAATTAAAAGCAGCTAAAGGCATGAGAAATTTCATTGCACATCAATACGGAAAAATTAATGACCAGCTCGTCTTTGATTCAATAAAAGAAGAATTAAGCAGGGACATCAAAAGCTATATTAAAGAGATTAAAAAAATTCTTAACTAGGCGCATTCATTTCAGAAAGTTTTCTTAAAGAATCGCAGCTCTGTGCCAAATACTTATTAACCAGCTTGTTACATATAGAATAATCTCCTTTTGTTGCAAAATCCATATAGCACTGGTCTCTCTTGCTGTCTTTAACGACCTTAGCGCAAACATCGCTTCTCATATTTGCTGTTGCAGTTGTCTTATAGCAGTTATCTTTATAGGATTCATCTGCAATATCATTGCATACATTATCATCATTAGCGCTGGCAGCAACTCCAGTAAGGCAATCATAATTATAGCCGGTCTGCTCAATATCATTGCAATAACCCAATGCCTTTTGCTTGTCATTCTTAGCAATCCCTTTGATGATATCAATCTTTTCCCATATTGGCTTTCCTTCAAATATATCGACTGATTCTGGCGCTGCGCAATCCGATATGCAGGTTTGATAGGTTTCCCCATTTTCACAAGCCCCATTGCCGCAGCATGGAATTACATTATCATGCCCGCATTCATAATTAGTTGCCTCACTGCAATAATCATTTGTGCATTGGTTATTGTCATTGCAGCTAAAAGGGCAGCTTCTCGCAGCAGGAGCAGGCTCTGGAGCAGCTTGCTGTTGAACAGCATTAATGCTAAAACTGGAAGTTGCAGTTGCTTTTTCATCCCCGTAAGATGCAATTGCCTTTAGATAATAGTTTCCAGGCTCTGCATTCCCTAAAATAATGCTGACAGAAGCAGAAGCTTTTGTTTCAACAGCTATAGTCTCTTCTTTAAACGTTAACAATTCATCTCTTTGGTTTCTAACTTCATATCTAAGCATAACATCATATCTTTTTGCTTTGCCTAGATTTGATAATTCAACAGTAAACTGCAGATTATCACCTGGGTTTATTGAATTACTCAGCAAACTTGTGCTTACATCAAGCAATTTTGAAGGAGAGCTATTAAAATAAAATATCCCTATTGCTGCAAGCAGCAAAGTGCATATAACCGCAACAGCCAAAGCAACAGTTGTCTTGGACAGATGCACAACATGCTTTACCTCAGAAGGAGGATAAGCATACTGCATAGCCTCATTTACCCTGGATTCTGGATAGCCATACTTAATCAGGTAATTCTTTATAGTCCCGATATCATAACCTGCCCTTATCTGTTCCCTGATATACCTAACTAAGCTGTCTTGAACCATCTTACATCCAGATCCTCTTAACAGTATAAGCCATATTCCATGTATCAAAAAAAGCCCTCATCTCCTCAGATTTATCAAAAGGCACAGTTACCTTCTTATCGCCTAATTTCTGGCCATTGATTAACTTCAAAAAAGAGTCCCTTCCTCCGCTTCCATACAGCGAATGGCTAAATGTCTGTCTCTGGACCCTTGTAAGGTTGTCTAGCTGGTATTCAAAAAGAAAAAAAGGTTTTATTCCAATAATATCTGATATCATCCCATTATGTTTCAGGCTGTAGCCCTCATGCATTAAAGTTTGCCACAACAAAGGCTCTTCAAGAAGTTTAGAAAAGCTTGTCCTTGTAAAATGATATTTAGACTCTGCCTTATTCATATCCTTCCATAAACTTTCAGAAAATTCTCCAAAAACAACAGCAATATCTATATCTTCAGCATCTTTTTTCCCTTTAAGC
>CAZSRD010000039.1:1691-4619 GCA_964609455.1 uncultured Methanosarcinales archaeon | reverse complement strand
TTTAGAACCTTGCTATAAATAAAAAAATCGCAGGCTTCAGCAATAGCCTTGAAATACATAGTAACGCTTGACTTCAGCCTATTCTTTTCTTCAGAATCTTTTGCCGTTTCTAAAAATTCCTTAATTGAGCCAATTATAACCCTGGCCTTATCATCCATATCAACAAGTGACAGAAAACAACTATTTAAATCTTTCGGTCAATAAATGACATAAGAGTATTAATAAACAATATTAGTCAACAAGTGACAAACCACCTAAAATAGAACAATATTAACAAAAATATTTATAAATAATGCATAAATAAAGGCTAAATCAAGCATAAATGAAGTATAAATATGCTTAATTAAGCATAAATCAAGGATAACAAAAGACCAAATAGAACCAAAAAGTTTATATATCAGTATACAAAATAGTACACTAAGTAGCCTTTGCAAGATGAGTTCACAAATAAGAATTACAGTAAGTGATGAAATAGATAAGCTTCTTTCTCGGGTAGCTAAGAAATTAGGCAAGAAAAAATCAATGCTAGCTAGAGAATTAATGGAGCAGAAGATGTATGACCTAAGTTTAATACAAAAAGCTCTGGAAGAATTAAAATGAATGTTAAAAAACCAAGTTTTTTAAATTTCCCTCTGGGAAGAAAAAAAGCGCAAGTAACCCTGTTCATCATCCTCGGAATAATCATAGTCATAGGCGCTGGAATATATTTCGCAGTTAGGCAAAGTGTAACAAAGAGCGAATTAGCTCCAGGATTAGAATTAACTCTTGAGGAAGTGCCGATAGAATTCAGGCCAGTAAGCTCATTCGTAGAAACATGCTTAACGCAAATAGCGCAAGAAGGAATAACAAAACTAGGCGAAAGAGGGGGTTTCATAAACCTGGTGCAAAACGGAATAAATACAAAACAGGATACAACAAACTCTGATGCTGTGCAATTCTCTCCAAATTCAGACTACAGCGTACCTTACTGGTGGCATTTAAGCTCAGATAACAAATGCTCTGGAGACTGCGCATTTACAATAATACCTGAAAATAAGCTCTATCTAAAGAAAAAACCAGCAAAGACCTCAATTGAAAGCCAGATGGAAGAATATATTCAGGCTAATCTTAGGTCGTGCCTAAACAATTTCCAAACATTAGAGCAGCAAGGATTCACAATACAAGAAAAAGGAGAGATAATGCCTAAAGTTGTAGTAGCTGAGGATGATATTGTAGTATACATAGAATACCCCCTTCAAGTACAAAAACAAGCAACAGAAGAGCTTTCTAAATTCTTTGTAAGGCTGCCAATTAACATAAAAAGGATTTATGATATGGCATTCCAACTAACAAATTTCGAAGGAGAATATCACTTCATTGAAAGGGATGTCTTAAATCTCATTGTTGGTTTCTCTGCTGTTGACAAAGAGAAGCTTCCCCCTATGTCTGAAACCAAGTTTAGAATTGGTAAATTAACAACATGGAAAAAGAGCAGGGTAAAAGAAAATCTGATAAACATGCTTGCATCCTACATCCAATTATTGCAGGTGTATGGGACAAGAAATTATCAACCTTATATTTTCCCTGGAAATTCACTCCTTGAATCCCTGTATAATAGGGGGATGCTTGTACCAGGCTCTGAAGATTATTCCAGCTTAGAAGTAAGATTCAACTACAATCCATTCTGGAATATTTATTTTGATTTAAATTGTGATGGAGAGACCTGTAAGCCGGAATCAGTTATTACTGACTTCCTTACATTGATAGGAGTGCAGAATTATAATTTCATCTATGACTTGAGCTTTCCAGTAGAAGTTGAGATTTATGATCCTCAAGCTTTCAATAATCGCGGTTATACTTTCAAATTTTTCCTGGAAGCAAACATAAGGCAGAATAGCCCAATGAAAACAAGCTTCGTGCCTCTAAGGGGGATATTCACAGAAACGACAATGCTTTGCGATGATAACAAAAGAAATTCAGGTGACATAACAATAAATGTAAATGATCCCCTGACCAAAGAAGGTATAGATGATGTTCAGATTGTTTACTCAAGCTATGAAGAGAATTGCTTGATAGGCTCTACAGAAAATGGAACCTATGTAGGAAAATTCCCAATAATGCTTGGAGGGGTTGTTAGTCTTTTAAAAGATGATTATCTAAGCTATTCACAAAAATTTGACACGAAACTAAACACAGAAAATCAGCTGGATATCGCCCTGCAGCCAAAGCTAACAAAGAAATTTATTGTCAAAAAAAGGCTGGTTGCCAAATCAGATAGTTATTGGAACCTGGATGGAGAAGCAGATCTAAGAGAAGATGAAGAGGCATATGTAACATTGAGAAGGCAAAGCAGCCTTGAAGAAGGTGAGTTTTCAACAACAGCGATGTACTCAGGAAATCAAACAGAAATGGGAGAGATTGATATTGCTCCAGGGGTATATGAACTAAGTATTGAGCTTATCTACAATAAGCCAATAAGAATACCTTCAAGAACAATTAAAAAAGAAGATGAATCATTCACAATACAAGAATTCAATCTTGACGAAGGATTTAGGGTAGGTGGAGCAGCAATTAATGTCACATTCACAAAAGAATTCCTAAAATATAATGAAGTTGTTTTTTATGCATTAAATCCAGATATTGTAGGTGTGCCAGAGTCACAAAGAATCTTAGAAGACCTTACATATGTTTCAAATGCAAATGAGCTATCTCAATTGTATAAAGGAAGTATAATGCCTAAGCCAAGATGAAACCAAGATGAAACAAGTATACTTTAAAGGAATTGCATCATTCATGATGGTTTTAATACTTTCATTGCCAATCTATTCAGCTTCTGTATTCGCTGCTATGAATAATGGTTTCTTGTACGGCCAGGATAACATCAAAGGGAACATAAGAAGGTCTGATAATGTTGTAGTAAACGTAACTGCTTACCTAAGCGGCCAGACT
>CAZSRD010000039.1:0-1591 GCA_964609455.1 uncultured Methanosarcinales archaeon | reverse complement strand
ACAATTAATTTTGATGAAACTGGCCCATCTATTACAGCCATAGTGACAGATAAAGTAGATAGCGGCGTGAGTTATATTGGAAACACAGGAACTATAATTGCCCAACTAACAGAAGATGGAATTGGATTGGAAAAAAGCAATATAAAGCTGGACTTAAGCGCAGTTAACTCTGCTCTTAGCAATAAAGCAGCGGACAACTGCACTTCTTCTGGATCAACCTACACATGCTACTGGTACAATATCCCTTCAGCTTCAGAAGGGCAAAAAACAATTAACATTAGATCAGACTCTTCTGATAAATTAGGAAATTTAGTTACAGGAACTTTAAGCGCTGATGTAACTGTTGATAAAACACCTCCAAGTGTTATTTCATCTCAGGTTGAAAGTGTAGGCTCTGGTGCAGAGGCAATAACTGGCTTGATTAAAACAGGTGATTCTTTAGACACAACACTCCATATTATAGAGGCTAATAAAATAAGGGCTTATGCTGACTTTAGCGCTTTTATTACAACCCAAGGCAACGTAAGTGGAACCTGCACAAAACAAGAGCCCAATAACTGGACCTGTGATTGGAGCTCAAGCACAATAGACAGGTCTGGCCACATTGTAAATAATATAAACTTTGAAATTTCAGATATTGCTGGAAACAGCATTCAACACCAAAAGCAGATAGAAGTCCTAAAATATGACAATGCCGTAAATGTGAGCTATTGGAATTCAGAAGTAGAATGTTCCCCTAACCTTGTTGATAGGCAGGTTACCTCACTAGTTAGTTCAAGAGTCTACTGCAGCATTACACTAAGCCCTGATACAACCGACGAACAAGAGACACTTTCAATAGGTTTAGGCACATGCGCTGATAGATTCAACAATTCTCTTGGATTTGTAGAGAATGTTCAATTAGTAAATGCAGAAAGAGGCTCTATAGAACCTTACCTTGCTGTTGACTTAATCCAGGGAGAGATGACAACTGATAAGGTAAGCATAACGTGTCCTTTACAAATCATCTCAAGAATAGGAGACAAGATAAACCAAAATCCAGAAATAGAAAACATAAATATTGACATTCAATTCTATAACCTTCCTCTTGGCCAATTTGGAGAAAATATTGAAAATAAGATACAAGAAGCCAAAGATGAAGCGCTTAATGGTATATGGGAGTTTATTGGTATTCTAAAAAAGATAGTTGTATGGGCCAGGCTTATATGTAATGTACTGCATACGCTGCAAAGGATTGTTGTTGTGTTTAATGCAGTAACAAAAAGCGCAACAGAGCTGCATTTAGCATCTGCAGGAACACCAGGAGAGTCCGCATTAGGGGCAGCAAAAGCTGCAATGTGCAGGGGAGATTATATCAATCAGGAATTGTCTACAAAATCATACGTATTTTTAGGGGGCGTATGCAAATTCGTTAATTGCGAACTAAGCCAAACTGTAGATGGCAAAGGGGGCCAAGGGCAAGGCACGTTTAGTGACATAAGCAAAGGAATAAATGACTGGCAGCAATGGGGCAATAACTTCTTTGATTGGGAAGGGGCTGGAGTTGCAAAAGCAGCTTTACTCCCTGTCACATTACCCGCTTCCTTAGTAC
>CAZSRD010000038.1:0-11773 GCA_964609455.1 uncultured Methanosarcinales archaeon | reverse complement strand
TTATAGAGAAAAAAGACTTAAGAGAAACCCTAAAACACATTCTAAAATAATTACTTTAATTTTTCAATTTCCTTAATCAACAAAGGCATAGCCCTTGTTATATTATCAACAATAGTAATAGTAGCAGTTTTAGCTGTCCTGGAAAGATGGTTCAAATCAATTGTTATAACCTTCTTTCCCATCTTAATCAAAGCCTCACACCTATCCCCATCTTCTAAAGGGACAAAAACAACATCAGCCTTAGCAATGCCTTCTGGATTGCAAAACCTTCTATTGCTCTCTATATATTTCACCAAAGGCTTTTTTGGCATCAAAACCTCTTTTGCCCCATGCTTAATTAACCATTTCTTTATTCTCTCCTCTCTTTTCCTGCTCTTATGGAAAATATTAATCTCCAATTTAGCAGGAATAACCCTGCTCAAAGTAACAAGCCCTTTAGGAACCAAAGCAGCAACATTCCCATTAACAGAGATAACAGGATGTTTAGCCTTAACTAACATCTTAGCTGCTTTTTTTATCTGTTTCTTAGCTTTACTTGTAGTCTTCTCGCCAATTAAATAATCAAACGCTTCTCCTCTTCCTTGAGCTATTAGGCCATGTATAGAAGTAATTCCCTTATTAACACATTCAACTATCTTATTCCTAGTAACCAAAGAAATATGCCTAGGATGTGATTTTGGAACTTCCATAATAGGTTATAGAATTATTTTGCATTATTAAATATTTCCATTATTTCCCCTTCATTCAAAGCCCTATCAACATACAATAGCTCACTTTCTGCTTTAATTACCTCCTCATCAGCATCCAAAACCACCATTCCAATTGGAACTGTCTCCTTAACGCCTGTAAACATACCAGAAGCTATCTTAACCCCGTCAAGATATAACTCTTGTCCAACATCTTTCTTATAGGTATATCCTATCTGATGCATATTACCATCCAGAATACTAATTGTTTCCCCTTTTATCAAAGGAAGGCCCGCCTCTAATGTAGAGCCTATAAAATTGTATTTAATGCCAAAACCATCAAGAACAGCAGATGAAAACAATACAACATACCTCAATCTTTGAGAAGGATTTATAAAAATATTATTAAGATCTATCTTAGTCATCATTATTATTGTACCTTCCTCCTTACTGCCTATATCCTTGCCTTGGTTATCCATCAATATGTCTACATAATCAGCCTCAACATTCTTTTTTCCAACCTGGGAAATGGCAAATACAGAAACTAGAACTAAGACAATTACTGCAACTTGCGTATTTATTCCTTTTGCCATCTTAAAGTGCTGCCCAGCCTTGCCTTACAAATTCAACAGCTATAGCTAGGATAATAAGGCCCATTATCCTGGATATAACATCCGCTCCTTGTTTGCCAAAAATTCTCAAAAATCCCTCAGAAAAGCGAAGCAAGATAAAAGTTACCAACAGATTTACAGCAGATGCTATCAAAGTAATTAAATAACCATAAGTACTCACTAATATAAGTACAGTTGTGATTACACCTGGTCCTGTTATCAAAGGAGTGCCCATAGGAACAATAGCCAACTCCTTTTTTTCTGCTCTATATTTCCCAAACTTAAGCCCCAAAGCTATCTCAAGGCCAATTATCAGCAGAAGAATCCCTCCAGCTATCTTAAAACTAGAAAGCCTAATGCCAAAAAAAACCAATAATTGGTTGCCAATTAAAAGAAATACTAGCAGAACTATTGTAGCTATCAGCACAGCCCTATTAATATTTTCAGTTTTTTGCTCTTTAGAAAACCCCTTGTTTAATGTAGAAAATATAGGGACATTTCCTAAAGCATCCATAACCACAAATATAGCAACAGTAGATTTGATCAGCTCTGTTATCATACCTCTTACCCTGAAAGAGCTTATTTAAGTATTTTTCTATTAAATTAGTCTAGCCCCAGTAGTAGAAATCCTTAGTTTTTTGCAGCCCTTAAACGGAATATCGCTAAAAATACTATTGCCAAGCATGTTCATAGAAGCAGCGCCTTTCTTTTTCTCAATATTTTTGATTAGTTTAACAAGCCTTCTATCTTTTAACAATCCAGTTTTTTCAGCAAATTCCCTGGAAAGCTTAATTAAATCTTTCATTTTTAATTTTTTATTTGAATTTATTTTTTTAATTGATTTCATCCCGTATTGGTTTATTCTCTCCCTCATTTCCTCGCTTGTAATTATCTTTTTGGTATTTAATGGGCCAAATGATTTGTAATAAACAACCTTTCTATCAATATTTAGTATCTTGGCACTTAACGGAGCTCCTTTTTTGTCCCTAATGCCTATTCCACCTAAAAATTCAGCCGTAACAGAGCCTAAACCTGTATTATTGATCACCTCTGCCTTATGGGCTATTAAGCCTAACTGATTCTTTGTCTTCCCTAGCATTAACAATCTATCCACAGCAAAAACAGTTGCCAGTGTACAAGCTCCGCTCATCCCATACCCGCAACCAATAGGCAGCTGAGTCTTTATATCTATCTTTAAAGGCTCTTTTGTAAGAAACCTCAAAGCAGTTTCAACAGTAGGAAATCTTTTTTTAACAGAATTAACGATAATTTCATTCTTTTCGCTCTTAACAACATCTACAATCGCCCCCTTATCAACAGCAAAACTCACGCCTAAAGAACCCTTCTTCAAAGGATCTTTATTTGGGACAATAGCAAAGAAACAGGTTATATTCCCAGGTGAAAATGCTTTTGTCATTTTATTAAATTCAAAATCCTATCAGCAATCTCTCTTTTGCTAGCTTTGACACTCTCTATCCTTTTATTTTTATCAATAATAACTACATCGTTCTCCTCACTTCCAAAAACACCCTTGACAACATCATTTGCAACAATCAAATCAGCATTTGCTTTTTTCAGCAAAGAATATGCCCTATTAATCAATTCCATTTCACTAACCTTATACTCTGCCTTAAATCCTATTAATGTTATTTTTCTATTCAACTTCTTTATCCTCTCAAATATCTTGGTTGTTGGTGTCAGCTCTAAATGCAATTCCTTGCCGCCCCTTATCTTCTGATTACTCTTCTCTTTCATTGAAAAATCACTGACAGCAGCAGTATGTATTATAACATCATTTTTCTTAACATTTTTCTTAATTGCATTAAACATATCATCAACAGATTCAATTTTAATATCTTTTATCTTGCCATATGGTTCAACATCTGTCTTACCTCTAATAAGTGTAACATCTGCTCCCATCTTAGCAGCCTCTTCAGCAATATATATTCCCATCTTACCAGAACTTTTATTAGTAATAACCCTGACAGGATCTATCTCTTCAACTGTTGCTCCAGCTGTAACAATTATTTTCTTCCCTTTTAATCTACCCTTCCTATAAACTAACTCTTCAACTACCTTTGCAATTTTACTTGTATCAGCTAGTCTCCCAACACCATCATAACCACATGCCAACCTGCCTTTTTCAGGCATAATAAAATAATAACCAAGTTTCCTTAGCTTTGAAACATTCTCCTGCACAATCTTATTCTCCCACATCTTGCAATTCATCGCTGGACAGATTAAAACAGGAGCATTTGTAGCCATCACAGAGGTAGTCAATAAATCATCAGCAATTCCATAAGCTATCTTCCCGATAGTATTTGCAGTACAAGGACAAATTAAAAACACATCAGCATTATCAGCTAAAGAAATGTGCTCTGTTTTTTGTCTTTTGATATAATCTTTGTAATTCCATCCTTTAACAAACATCCCAGCATGAACCTTTTTTCCCAAAACCTTCTCAAATTCTTTTTTATCAATTAGCTTCTCAGCATTCTCATTAAGAATTACCTCAACATTAAAATCCTTTTTCAGCTTTCCAACTAGCTCAACAACCTTAAAGCAAGATATACTTGATGTAACCCCAACAATAATTGTTTTCATTATTACTATAAGAAACAATCTTTATTTAATAATCTTATCATTAAAACTATGCTCTTCATCAGGAAATTCACCTTTCCTAACATCCTTCTTATAAGCCCTAACAGATTTCCTTATCTCATCATTAATTTTAGCATACCTTTTGACAAACCTCGGCTTAAAATCCTCGAACATTCCCAAAATATCATTAATAACCAATACTTGCCCATCACAATAAGCCCCTGCACCTATTCCTATTGTAGGTATATCCAAAAAATCAGTTAGTTTTTGTGAAATCTCGCTCTGCACCATCTCCAAAACAACAGCAAAAGCCCCTGAATTCTGTAATGCCTCCGCCTCTGTCAAAAGCTCCTTAAAGTCTCTATGTACCATTGGTTTTTTTGTCTGAGGCAAATGCCCTATATGCCCCATAACAGCTATTTCATTTTGCACCAAAGCCCTAACTATATTTGGCTTACCTTCAACCTTTACAGCATCTGCACCAGCATCAATAAGCATATTAGCATTCTTAACAGCTAAATCAGTAGTATCATCGCTTTTGTATGGCATATCTGAAACTATAAAGCTGCTTACAGCTCCCCTCCTTACAGCACCAGTATGCCTTATCATGTCGTTCATAGTAACTTCCTGTGTACTATCATAACCCAAAACAACATTACCTAGAGAATCTCCAACTAAGATAATATCAACCCCTTCTTCCTCTAAAATCTTAGCAGTGCTGTAATCATAACATGTAAGCACAACTATTGCTTCCTTTCCTTTCATTGATTTGATTTTCATAATATCCATAGTGAATAACAACTCAATCTTTATTTATAAATTTATTCAACAACCTCTGTTTCTATTTTTTCCAAATCACAAAAGTCAGAGCTAAAATTATAAGCTCCCGCATTCAAAAACACTAACTCATCACCAACTTTAGGATTATCTAAATAAACCCTATACCTAAACAAATCCATTGAACATGGAGTCATACCCTTAATAACATAAGCATTACCTTTCTGCAACTCACCTTCAACCAATAATTTTACAGGAACAACCACGGCATCCATATCAGAATTATAGACAGAAGCGTTCACAATTATATTATTTCCATGAATACCCACTATAGAAGTAACTAACCTAACAGCAGGCGCAGCAATATATCTGCCGGGCTCAATAATCATTTCAATTTTTCTCTCCTTCAAAAATTCCCTAAATTCTTTTATTTTGTCAAAAACAGTTCTGATTACATCTTCATTTGTATTTGCATAAACTGAGGGTATTCCTCCACCAATATTAACAACATCAATCAAACTAAAATCATCAATAATATTAGAAATTTCGTACTTTAGATTCCACTCAGCCATATTCTGTGTTTTTCTATGAAAATGAATTCCTAATTTTCCTATTTTACTATTTCTCCTCAACTCATTTAATCTTTTATTAACAGCCTCAGCGCCCATTCCAAAAACAAAATACCTTTCAGTTCTGATTGTATTTTCCTTTAACTTAACTCGTAAAAGAACATTTACCTTAGCATCATTATTCTCTAAAAAATTCAATAACATATTAAGGTCAGATTCATTATCAACTGCAAACCAATTTATACCCATATCAACTAATTCCTCAATCAAACCAGAATCCCAAGCTTGAGCCAAAAAAATAACTCTAGACTTATCTTTAACATGCTTTAACTCATTCACAAAATGAACACTGAACATACTGTCTGTCTCTTTCTCAAGAATCTTAGTAACATCCTGGTTGGTTTTAGAGCTATAAGAAACAATATCCGCAGTTCCTTTAACTTTTTTAAACTGCTCTAACACCTTACGCTTAGACAAAATAAACTTAGCTCTTTGCATGAACCCCACCTAAATCTCTATCTTCCTTATCTTCACTAACTCTTGGCTTTAACAATTTCTCATCATCAAGCTGCTCCATAGCGCCAATCATTGCTAATGGAAAAGTGATTGTAACGTCTCCAATAACTGTTGCAACATCACTTTCATCTTTAACCTTACCCCAAGACTTAGCCTCTTCAGTAGTTGCTCCAGACATGCTCCCAGAGGTTTTATGCGCAGTTGTCATATAAACAGCATAATTCGCTCCCCCATTAAGCAAAGTAGATAATATTGCATGATGTTTTGAAATACTCCCGCCTAAAGCAATAACTCCTTTCTTCTCATCATAAGAGGTAACAAAAAGAATATTTCCAAAATCCTTAACAACATCTACAATAAAGTCATTATGCTTTTTCTGAAATAAATAAAGATGAAATCCAAAAGCGCCATCCGTTATTGCAGGGCAGAAAATAGGAACATCTTGCTTAGCTGCCTGATAAAGTATAGAATCCTTATCATTGAGCATTAAGCCGATCTCCTTAAGCATATCAGAAACAGCCCACCTTTTTTGTTTCTTATACAATTTATCCAGTATCTCCATAGTCATGTCTTCAAAATGCATATAACTTTCATTATTTACAAGGATATTTCCAACTCTGTTAACCCCTTTTTCATGTAATTCAACATCATCCAAATCAAACCCCCCAATCTTAAACCTCTCTCCAGAAGCCTTCATTATATCTTCCTCTATGCCGCCAACTGTTGTGACAATAACATCAGCCATTCCTAGCTTTATAATCTGAGCAAAAAAACCCCTAAGCCCAGAAGTAACCATATTTGATGTAAATGTCAAAAATATCTTGGCATTGTCTTTCTTCATCTTAACAATAACATCGCTTGCTTTCTTCAACTCAATACTTTGATAACCCACTGTCTGATACGAACTAACTAAATCCTTAACACTCATGCCCTTTTCCCATTTAAGATCTTTAATAAATTCCATAGTATCATCCTCCAAGATTATATAATCAAAACTAACTAAAAGAAATCTTATGATCCACTCTTTCTAACTGAATCCATGCCCTTCAAAAATTAAGCAATGTTTATAAATGTTGTCTTTTTCTAACCAACTATGGACAGATTAATAGATGTACACTGCCATTTAGACTTCAAAGGAATAATAGAGCGTTTAGATGAAGTTATACAAAACGCAAAGAAAGCAGGCGTAAAAAGGATAGTAACTTCAGGTATAACACCAGAGACAAATAAGCTTATCCTAGAAATAGCAAAAAAATATGATATTGTTAAACCTTCTTTTGGATTATACCCAATGGATGCTCTAACAAGAGAAAGTAATGAAGAAAACAATTTTGATGTTGACAAAGAATTAGAATTCTGGAATAAGAACAAAGATAAGTTCATTTCCATTGGGGAAATAGGCTTAGACTATAAAAACGGCAAAGACAAAGCAATGCAAAAATCAGTTTTTGAAAAAGTTTTAGACATAGCAAAAAAACTAGATAAACCAGTAATCATTCACTCGAGAAAAGCAGAAGAAGATGCATTAAACATACTGGAATCATCAGGCATTAAAAAAGTAATAATGCACTGCTTTTCAGGCAAAAAACGCTTAGTAACAAGAGCGTATGACCTTGGTTATTATTTCACAATCCCCACTCATGTTGTAAGGCTCCAACAATTCCAGGACATGGCTAAAGAAATAGATATTAACCATTTATTCTGTGAAACAGACTCACCATTTCTAAGCCCATTTAAAGAAAAACTAAACGAGCCAGCATTTGTTATAGAATCCTATAAAAAAATAGCAGAAGTCAAAGGAATGGAGCTGCAAGAAGTTATAAACAATATTTGGATGAATTTTGAGAAATTGTTTCTATAAATATCGTTGGACTATAAGAGCTGCCACTTCACTTGGATGCTGAACGTTCGTTATCCCATCAAAAACTTTTCCTTGACCAAATAAATAAAGAGGTACCTCAGCAACCAAACAGTACTCACCCAGATCTTTCAAATTTAAATGTTTCAAAGAGCCATTAACAACAACTGCATTTACATCCCCTTCCTCAAGTGAAGCAACAACAGCATCTAAATCATGTACCAGCTCAAGATCAGGATTATGGATTTCATTAGCTACTAATGCTGCTCCAATTGCCCTCTCTATCTGTCCCCCGCTGCCTTTTTCATCAACAATAACAATTCTAATCAAAACCACCAAAACGAGCAAAATAACAATCTATTTAAAAAGATTATTGTTATATAATTTATATGAAGAAAACTAAGTATTACTCATACAAAATAGGAACCTTGCCAAAAGGCTGCCAATTATGCGTCCAAGGTAAGAAATTAGTTCTTTTTGTAACTGGATTATGCCCGCGCTGTTGTTATTTCTGTCCTATCTCTGATAAAAAATACAAGAAAGATGTAACTTATGCAGATGAATGGCCTACAAAGAATATAAAAGATATAATAAAAGAAGCAAACCTGATAGACGCAAAGGGTGCAGGTTTCACTGGAGGTGACCCATTATGCAAACTACAAATAACCCTATCCTACATAAGAACCCTTAAAAAAGAATTCGGAAAAGATTTCCACATCCACCTATACACATCTCTTGACCTAATTGATGATAAAACCTTAAAAAAATTGTATAAAGCAGGACTTGACGAGATAAGATTCCACATGGACCTGGATAATAATAAATTATGGAATAAAATCAAGCTTGCATTAAAATACAATTGGAAAGTTGGTGTAGAAATACCTTCAATACCTAAATCTCAGAAACAGGAGGTTTCTGAGGGGTTAGAGACGAAGTCTCAAAGCAAAGAAAAACAGACTAAAAAACTAATCGATTTCTTAAGCAAAACAAATATTGGCTTCTTAAACATAAATGAATTAGAAATTGCAGACAACAAAGTAAGCCAATTGTCCAAGTTAGGTTACAAAACCAAGAATGAACTAAGCTATGCAATAAAAGGTTCAGAAGAATTAGCGCTTAAATTATTAAAATATTGCAAAGGAAAGATTAAAAACGTGCATTACTGTACAGCAACCTTAAAAGATAAAGTACAACTGGCAAATAGGATAAAAAGAAGAGCAAAAAACATTGCAAGGCCATTCGATATTATCAACAAGGAAGGCACCTTGACAAGAGGAGTCATATATCTAAAAGAATTAAAGCCGTCTTTTAACTATAGATCAAAAATAGATGGAATCAATAAGAGGAAAAGAAAAGACATGCTCAAGAAATTAAGAATAATCAAAGACAAAATCAAAAAAGATTACAAAATAAAAAGTAATCTAATAGAAATAGACAAGAAAAAACTAAGAATAGTGACTTCTAAAAATATAGTTAAAAAAATAAAGAAAGAAGGCCTGGTTTTAGCAATTGTAGAAGAATACCCGACCTACGACCAGATAGAATTAAACGTGGAGTTTATCTAATCAAAAGTCTCTAACAATATCGTAACGTTCCCCAGCTCTAAACTCCCTCATAACTAGGTATAATTGTTCAAGAAGCACCTTCTCTGCAGCTTTTACAACTGCTGTTTTATCTCCCTTCCACAAAGACTTATTTTTTCCATGTAAATCAATATTAACAAGAGATATTAATTCACTTGGAACCTGGTTATTAATTGAAATCTCCTCTTCTGGATTAAATTGTCCTGTAACTATGCCTTTACTAGCAAGCAAATCATAAGAAGTAACAGCTGCTAACATCCTATAATGGTTACGCCTATCATTTGAATTAGCATGTGCATACCTAAAAAAAGGGGATCCATCAATAGGAAAGAATATACGCCAACCAGCTGACCAATAACTTGCATTGCCCCCTTCAGGGCTAAGAGGTGCTACACCATCCCTAGCAACTAAACGCAAAAGAGAATAATCCTTTACCCCATGCACAATATAATTCCTAGAATTAGAAAGTTTAACCAATTCATTAACAACTCTAGGATCTGCTCCTCCAATTCTTCTAGCAACATCCGCTGCCTGAATGTTTCCATAGATTACCTCCTCTTCTATAAGTCCATTCTCCCCAGAATCAGAGCAGTGAGCTCCATTATCCACAGCTTGGTTTGATGTCTTCAAAACCCTTGCATCACCCATAGAAGGATCACCCTTATAGACCTCATCCCAGATTAACCTTCTAAAAGTTCCAGGTTCTGCTTCAGCAGGATTCTTTGATCCAATGACAGACCTAACATCTCTAACAAAGTTAGGATTATCTGCAATATCCTCTAAAACATATGTAACAATCGGCTTATTCCTAAATAAATCACAATTAGGCTTATAATACCATTCCCCATAATGTTCTGCATACAAAGCAGAAATTCTTTCCATAGGAGCATGCTTCCAAGCTTTCCTTTGGGTAGGTCTACCATACTTACTAACCATATTAAGAAGTCTATCCTCTAACCCAACTCCACTAGGCTTGATTAATAATAAAACCTGCCTTACCATATAATAAAGCAATGCATTCTTGTTTATAAATCTTTCATTTTTTACTATTTAAGAATAGTAATAAATTTAGCATACAAATAAAACCAAAAAATTTATATGCTTGCCAAATATTAAACAAAATTATGAAAATCTCAATAGATACAAAAGAGGATACCCACGAGGATATAAGAAAAGTTATTAAAATGCTCCAGCACCTAGTTGGAGAATCTTCTTACAGTAACACACCAAATATTTTTGATGATTCTGTACCTTCAGAAACACCAACAGCAACAAATGCCTTTATTAACATGTTTGGAGACACAGCAAAAGAACCAAAAGAAGAGCCTATGGAAGGGCCAAAAGAAGAAAAAGAAGATATTCCACAAGTAATACCATATTAAAATGCCTAAATACAAATTTTTAGATAATATTACCTCAGATGTAATGTTCGAAGCATACGGTAAAACAGAAAAAGAGCTCTTTGAGAATGCAGCAGAAGCTTTATTCTCAGTAATTTGTAAAATCAAAAAAGTAAAGCCAAAAGAAGCAGAGGAATTTGAAATAAAGGCAGAAGATCTGGAAAACTTGATGCTAAATTGGCTTCAAGCATTAATCGCAATTGTAGACACAGAACAAAAATTCTTTTCAAAATTTGAGATAGAAGAAATTGACGAAACACACCTAAAAGCAAAGCTGTATGGGGAGCCAATTACGCCCCAACTTGGGGAAACAGTAGTAAAAGCAGTTACGATGTACAAATACAAACTGGAAAAAACAGAAAAAGGTTATAAGGCTACAGTAAGTTTAGATATTTAATTTGTAGTTAGAGTCTGGGCTTTTGTATCAAGCAAAGTTGAGCCATCATAGAGCTCTAACTTAAAAACTTCTTTATTATCATCTTCGGCAATAAGGTAATGCGCAGTTAGCTCAGTATCTAGTTTCCATACCTTAACCCCGATTGGAATCGCTCCAGTATAGGTAATCTTGCTTTTAGGTGTAGACTTCATTGATTCAATGCTGTCTGGATCATACCAGTATACATATACAGATGGTGTAAAAATCTTCTTTTGATTATCCATTTTTATAGTAATTGACTCAACCCTTGTCTTATTCGCGCCTAATTCTATATCATCTATGGTAAGTGTCACCTTGCCTGATAATACTACTTCAGTCTCTGGCTCCAGATCTTCATCATCTTCCTCAACATCTTCTGGCTCATCAGCAATATCCGGCTCTTCTGCAACGTCATCTTCTGGCTCATCACCAACTATCTCAGATGTAAGCTCATTAAGACCCTTTTCGCACTTATAACTAGCAAAAGGGTTATAAAAAAGCAAAATCAATAATATTATGATTATAAATATGTAGATAAGGTGTATTAACCAACTCTTCTTAAATCTGATTTTTATCTCAACAGCATCATCAGACATTTTTTTCTTACCTTCTTTTTTATCCTCAAACCCCTTAAACAACCCATCATCAGCCATATATCCTATTAAAATTATGGAAAATATATAAATCTTTTGGAAATTGGAGATTTCCAAGAGATACAAGAAATCGCTTTGCGATTTCTAAGTATGTATCGGTAGTT
>CAZSRD010000037.1:3929-11965 GCA_964609455.1 uncultured Methanosarcinales archaeon | reverse complement strand
AAAAAGAGGCCAGATTACTGTATTTATAATAGTTGGACTGCTCATATTGCTGACATATTTCCTATTATCCTACTATGGGAAAGAGTCAATTGAAGAAAGAGAGCTGATAAACCCAGAATTTATCCCAGTCCAGGAATATGTCGAAACCTGCACAAAGACAATTGCAAGGGAAGCTATAGATATAATCGGCGTAAATGGTGGATATATAACCTTCCCGGAAAGGGTGAAAAGCAACCCAAACAGCTATCTCCAGTTAAGCCCCATAGACGCAATGAAAAACCCATACTGGTGGTATGATGGAAGATTTGCCATCCCGCCATTAGATTACCTAAAAAAACAAATCTCAGATTACACAAAAGAGCATATACCAGAATGCATAAACAACTTTTCATCGTTTTACAACAAATATACCATCATCAACCTTGGAGATTTTGACGTCATAACAGAGATTGGAGAAGAAGATGTAACAGTAAAGACAATTTACCCAATCGTAATCAAAGATAAATTCAACAAGACCTTAGCTGAATTGCAGAATTACATCATAACAATCCCTATCAGATTGAAAAAAGTTCACGAATTAGCATCAGAAATAATGGAAAGGGAAAAAAAGGATTATTTCATAGAGAAAAAGACAATAGACCTAATCAGCATGGATGATCAAAAAATACCAACAACAGGCATTGAAATAAGCTGCGGAAAAAAAAGATGGGAAACACAAAAAGTAGAAGACAGGCTAAAATCATTATTACAGGTAAATCTTCCATACATAAAAATACAAGGAACAAATTTCAATCCAAACTCAATAATAACCCCTTATCAGCTGCAGGACACAAACCCCTACTCAGAGCAGGATACCTACAACGAATCCTACTACTTTTACCATTATATATGGGACATAACTGATATTCAATACTCAAATATGCATGTTAGCTTTGGCTATGACAGAAAATGGCCTATGCTTTTCTACCCAAGGCCAAGCAAAGGAAAATATATGGAAGCAAACCCTGAAAGAGGAGCTGAAATGTTATCCCTGATCTGCCTGCAGATTTGGCATTTCACATATGATATAGTATATCCTGTAAAGGTAACAATAGTAGACGACAAAACAGAAAACAACGAAAGATACACATTCACCTATGCATTCAAAGCCCAGATAAACCACCTTAAGCCAGAAACATCAAATTTTGCAGTTGAAGCATTTGACACAAGAGATACATACCTGGAAGAAGAGTATTGTGCAGACCTTGACAATGAGATAGAGATTCTTGCGCAGGACAAAATTTCAGGAGCCGCAATAAGCAAAGCAAACATAACCTTCACTTGCGGAAGATATCATTGCGATATTGGCCAAACAGAGCCTAACTGGGACAACAGCGGAATCCCATCTTTAAAGAAAAAATTCCCATACTGCTCAAATGGGATTGTAAGGGCATCTAAGGATGATTACGAAGAAACAGAGATGTTCATACAGACAGGAAGGCGCTTAGACACAGACCCAAATGAAAATATAGGAAACTCCTACACATTGGAAATGACCCCTGTTAAATTCTTTAACTTTACTGTTGTAAAGCATAAGCTTCTGAACAATGGCTTAACAGGAGCAGCACAATTAGAAAAAAATGAAAAAGCAATGCTCACAATAAAAAATGCAGACGAAAAATTCCAGAGCTATGGCGCTTACCCGCTGGAAGAGCCGCTCAAGCTTTTAGCAAAAAAAGACTTTACCTATGATATAGAGATTTTCATAATGGATAACAGCACAATAACAGGGGGCTACAAAAACAAATGGGCAGTAAACTGGAATTACGCGCCTAATCCATTAGACTCTCCAGCAAGGCTGGGAAATAACATAACCTTCCATGTCATTGAAAAAGACTTTGCAAACGAAGAAGACCAATACAAATTCTTCGCTGCGCTCCAGAAAAACTCACAATCAACAGAATTATTGCCAAGAATAAAATGAAACAGCTAAAACAGCTCATTGCATTGCTCATGGTAGAATTGATTATTTTCCTCCCTATTGCAATAGTGGATGCTTTGACAATAAGCGATGTAAGGGCTGAAGAAATTACACCAACATCAGCTAATATAAGATGGAACACATCCGAATCCTCATATGGCAGTGTAGATTATGGAGCCTCAACACAGCTGAGTAGAACAGAAAGCAGCCAAAACTTTGTGCAGCATCACTCAATTCCTTTAAACAACCTAAATGAAAACACAACTTATTATTTCAAAGTAACTTCAGATAGTGTAATAGGGGACAACCAGGGAAGCCTTTACACCCTTACAACTCTTCCAGCAACGCCATTATTTTTAAATGCATCAATCCCAGCAGACTTCAACCAGAAAACATTCAGCCTTCAGGGAAAAAGTATAAGGCTGGCAAGAATAAATCTATACATAAACTCCAACTCGCCAAGAACCTTAAATGCAGATAATAACGGCAACTTTGTGTTTACAAACGTTAACCTAAATGAAGGAAACAACACAATAAGGTTGACTGCAGAATCGCAAGGTAACCTAGTTGAGCAGATATACCTGGTAAATATAGACACCTCCCCTCCTTTAGTGTCAATAACAGAAATTCCTGGTTTTGTTGGAGAAGAGACAATAACAATCAACGGCACTGTAAATGAGCAGTCAACAGTTTATGTTTTTGTAGCAAATGCCCAGGAAGATACAACACCTCCGCCAAAAATAACAAACCTGATCAACACTTCAATAGAAGCAAACAATGTTGAGATAACATGGGATACGATAAACATCAGCGACTTTAACAGGTATATAATTTTCAGGGACAACAAGCCTATTGCAGCAAGCGACGATCCAGATTACAATGATTTTACTGACGTTTTCGTAAACTCAAACCAAACTTATGTGTATGAAGTGGCTGCAATGGACAAAAAAGGAAACCTTGGCCAAAGGTCAAGCCAATTAGCAATAACAACGCTGGAAGGGGGCTTGGCCAATAGGCAGGAGCCAGCTGAAATTGACTTGAATGAATTAGTCTCAGGATTAGAAGCAGCAATACAAACAAGCGATATATTTAATCAGGAAATCAATCTGCCAAGAGAAGATGGTTACTACAGGATTAAGGTAGATGTAGTTGACAAAGCGCAGAATAAATGGACCTATGAAAAAGAATTCCTTCTAGACACTAAGAATCCGGAGATAGAGATATTATCCCCAAAAGGCAACTCAGAAATCTTTGAAAGCTATGCTGATATGGTTGCAATAAGAGGGAAAACAGAGCCAGGCGCAAGAGTCTATCTTTACATAAAAAGAACCCCATTTGGAGAGTTTAACAGATCATTTGAGCTTTCCTTAAATGCCGACGAAATCCAAGATATACCTGAATCCAGCCTAAGGGCAAACTGCAGATTAGCTGTTGCAGGAAAAGAGAATTGTAAAACAAACGCTGATTATGAAACAGTTGCAGATGAGCAGGGATTTTTCCAGTTTGATAATGTTGACCTGACTGTTCTCTGGGGCGGCGCTTTAAGGATAACCGAATATGCAACTGGAGCTCCATACTATGATTTAGCTAACCAGGAAAGCCTAAAGGATTACATAGAAAGCAATGCATTCTTTGTTGCAGTGGACAATGCAGGCAGAAAAGGCTTTACAACAATAGACTATGAGATAGTTACTTGCTGGACAACAGACTTTACCTGGGATTCAACACCATTGATAGAATACCAATCTCCAAGTTTCCTAAGTGTAGAAAGGTTAAAAGAAGGCTCTGAAGTGATTTATTTCTATCTTAACTTCACATATCATGGCAGAGGCAAAGAAGGGAAACTTACATCCCTCTCAGTTTTAGATGCTTGCGGTTCAGGCTACCTTGAAAGGCAGGAAAGATATAACTACAGCTGCAAAATTCTAAGGTCATGCACTGAAAAGCTCAGCCCTAATGGCAAAACAGCATATATTGCCTGCCCATTGCAAAGATTAGAAGGCATAGAAGTATGGACAGACAAGGACTGGGAGTCTTTTATAGACGCTGTCCATAACGAAATGACATTCCCATTCAGATTAACATTAGGTTATGATGAAACCTCTAACAACGGCACAATAGAATACTCTAAAAGGCACATAATGTGCACAGAAGTAGGGTATGTTGTTGATGCTGCTTATATCAATCCCAAAGAGATGCTTCCTGATTGGCTGCTTTATGATTTTGTTGATTTCCTAAATAGTTCAATAAGCACCCTTACTGATTGGATAACAACAGTAGAAGAGATACTGCAATGGGCAGCTATTGGCTGTATGGTAACATTCCTTGTCAAGTTTGTAACACAGATTTATAGAAGAATAACCTGCGCTTATGATGAGCTCTGGGAAAAAGTAGGCGGAACACTGCAAAGAATTGGAGGAGATAGTGGAGAAGACCCATGCCTTACCTGTATAAACAACAACAAAGCAAATGAAAATCCTCAAATATTTGAGTTATACAAAAATCAAAAGAGCATACAGGAAAAAGTAAGCGACACCTGCTTAAAAGTATGCTATCCTTCTTGCGCATCAGCTTGGGAATCAGAGCAAGGCCTGTATCAAACATACAGATGGGCTTGTGACAGGGTATTTGGCCATGCTTCTCCATCAAAATGGACAGAATCCGCAACAGACACAACCCTTTTCCAAAAATTAAGCGAAGGAAGCGGCTGCTCCAGTGACCAATCTGTCAGAGGAAGGCCGTTAAGGGCGATACAATGCAAAGAAGTAGAAGAAAAATACAATCAGAAAAATAGGTTTGATAGAGATGATAAATGCTTGGAAATAGCTTCAAAAACAGGAGCAGGAACAGGGGAAGAAACCCTTTACCTGATAGATGCGCTAATTCCTGAAGGAGAGAATGTATACAGGATAACTGCAATAAAAGGCCCAGACACTATCCAGTATAGAAGTGTGGTAAAACAGGATGAAGACAACTACCTTGCCCCAATGGAACAAACCTGCCAGGAGATATGCGAAGGAGAATTAACTGGAAAAAGAACACTAACACCCATAACAGCAAGAGTAGGCAAAAAAGAATTCACGCTTGATGAAGGATTAAAATCAAAAAAAGCCACAGTAAAAGGAGAGCAGAAAGAAAGCACAGTAGTATACGGCTGTGTAACACCCAATCAATGCATTTCCTACAAGAGCGGAGACCAAAGGACAATAAAGCTTAGCACTGGAACAGAAGAAAAAGACGTTGAAGTAAAATCAGCAACCCCAATGGGCTATACAAGAGACTGTTGGGACCCAGCAACTGTAAGCAGCAATCCAGATACAAGGATAGAATGCTGCTGTATAAACTCTCAAAAAGCAACCTTCCCTCAATACTACAAGCCAGGTGATGTTGAAAATAAAGACAATCAATTCAGCGGCGACCAGGGATATGGCAATATGGGCTGGAGCTATAGGTATTGGAAAGAAGAATGGCAATCAAGCTCAGGCTCTACAAAATACAATGAAAATAGGTATATTGAAGGTAGAGACCAGATGGCCTGCTTTGGCCAGAACAGCTGGTTATATGATGGATTTACAAGCCAGGGAACAACCGGCAAACTTTTAATAATAGATCCTACAAAACAGCACATCGCTGCATTCCAATGCGCAGCAATAAGCCAGATTAGAAATAGGCTGGTATTGCTGAAAAACATAATGGTATCATTGGAAAACTGCCTTTTAAGCATAAGGACAACAGGACAAGCAGATGCTGGCGTTTGCAAAGAGCTCTTTACCCAATATGTATGCGCTTTTATTTGGAAGATAATAACATGGTTCAGAAACGGGTGCCTGCCATTTGGAGAGGGTATTGATTTTGCAAAAAGCGAAAACGAGGTTCTTAAAGCAGTAAGTGTTGGCATGAGCGGCATATGGGATAGCGTAGAGGATTCGCAGCAGGAGCTTGCTTCAGAATATTCTGGAAATGCAAAACTAAATAATTTATTAGGCCTGGGTGAAGAGGATGTTTTCAGAAAAGTCTGCCTGGGAGCATTTGGTTATGATTGGGAGATTAATGTTGAAAGCGTCTTAGATGCAGCTTACAGCTCACCTTACGCAACTTTAGTGCAGCCGGTTTTGGCAAGCAGGGAATATCTAACATTTGACCCAACAAACTATAAATCAAGGTACGAATATAGGTCCGGATGGCTGATTAACCCAGGATGTGATTTAGATAATTATGAAGTTTTCCTGACGTGTGTAACAAGAAATGATATGCAAAATCACGCAGACATTGATTGTGTAAAGCAAAAAGACCCATGGGGAAAAAATTGTGATTGCCTGGACTCAGATGTTGTTGATGCTCCAAAAGATATATTCTATCAAAGCCAAAGCAGCATCAAACAAAACCAATTAGTAGAGATTGATTCAAGCCAGATCCAGGATAGGATTAAAACCTCAGATTACAGATATGATCATTTAATGTTCAGATTAAATGTAGACAGAAATTATGACAGAAACAAAGCAGACATCTCACAATGCTTCCCAGACGGCCATGGAGATGGAATATTCTATTTCCCAATTACAGATTATACTGCAAGAGAAATCGCTGGATGCCATATAGATGTAAGTAACGGCAAATTCTCATGCGGCCAGGGAGCTAGTTTCTTTTATGAGCAGGGGAATGCATTCTTCACATCAATAGAGTTAGAGGATTCTTTAACTGACAACATCCAGCAGCCCAAAATAGCTACCTTTTTTGCAGAGGATAATAAATGGGTAAATGCCATTGTAAAATATTCAAAAGATGACAGAAAGCAATGCCTGATATCAAGATTAATAGACAAAGATGGCGTAACGATACTAAGCAACAATGCAGCAATTGACCTTCCAAAAGGCACCTTAAGCGGAGAAGTAAGAACAGGAAACATCTATCAGATAGGCAATAAGGATTTGACTGGAGGCGGAGCTGGATTCAAGATAGAATACACAAATCAAAATGCAGAAACACTCTTAGCATCAGCAGGAGCTAAACTTTCTTATACTGTAACTCAAGCTGCCACAAGCACAATGCCTAGCACATCAAATCTTAATTTCTTTGACAAGAACAATGATGGTGTAATCACAATAGCAAGAAACAGCCCGGATAAATACGCATACGCCAATGGCCAAGAACAAGACATCACAAACCCCACAATCGAAATCAATCTTGCAAATATCGGAGCCAGGATAAGCGTTACTGGAACTATTCAGCCAACCTCTCCTGGCAAGTTCGAATTTATGGTTACAACAGTTCAAGCAGCACAGCAACAGCCAAATGACGGAGCAGGAGCAAGATTTTATCTGCACCTGGACTTAAGATACCCAAAAACAGCTGATGGAAGCTGCGATGAAGTAAGGGGCTTTAATTCTGACAATGAAAAACTTATTGTAGCAAATGGAATAAGGCAATCAGTAAATATACCGATAATGGTTACTCCTGGAAAAGGAAATGTAAATGCATGTGATCCAAGATTCGAAAGAGAAGAGATACTAAAAGATGATGGGCAAAAACAAAACAATCTTTGCGTTTGCAGCTCAGGCTCTGCAAAGAACTGCCCAACAGATGCCTATAACTTTTGTTATGGCAGGTGCAGGCAATATCCAAAATGCAGTGTTAACACTCTGCTAAATGCGCCTTGTGTTTGTAAGATAGATACTGCTCCTGCTCAAGTAGATTGTGGAGATACACCACAACACGGATTTTATTGCTATCAGGCTCAAGGAGATACAAAATTAGATTGCCACACAACACCGCCACCAACACTTCCAGCAGGCCCTGTGGATAATACACCACTTCAAGTTACATTACAAATACCAGACCCAAACGGCGCTTCTCAATCTTCACCATATCCGGTATATAGTGGAGAAACAATTAGTATACAAGTAGGCATAGTGGACGATATGCCATCTGGAAATGAACAATATGAAATAATCCTTTCCTGGAATGACCAAGGCACAAAAACAAGAAGGATCGCTACAGGTTATAATAATCAAAAAGCGGCAAGATGGATTATAAACGCAGATTGGACAGTAAGAGAGCCAATAAGCAAAGATGTATC
>CAZSRD010000037.1:2191-3829 GCA_964609455.1 uncultured Methanosarcinales archaeon | reverse complement strand
GAAGAGCCCTTAATTGTTTACCAAAGCTACAGGAATATGATGTATTACCTAAGATTTCTAGCCATTTACGCTTTCCTGGCTTTTATAATAGTAAACAGCTTAACCTGGGCTGTAACAGACAGCATGATAAATAAAAAAAATCTAAAGCAATATGCAGGATATTTATTCAATTTCTTCTTATTAACATCTATTTTTTCCCTAATTGTATATGTTTTGCTCTTTAACACATTAAAATTATCCTTGGTTGAAAAAGAAAATGCATTGCTCTCTTTGATTGGTGTTGGAATAGTGCTGATAGCATTAATCCATTTCCTGTTAGTTGGCTTCAGCTTAATCGGCAAAAGAAAACTAAAAGAAATAGCAAAACTAACATTCAAAATAGGTATTCTAAAATCCCCTTATTTAATTCAAGTTTGCCTGATAAATATAGTTATTATCTCAGCATTAGCTTACTTAATATATTTAACAATAGAATTAAACCTGATCATCTTATCAATAGCAGCATTGTTATTTGTAGGAAGTTTTGTCTTCGCCAGGTTATTTTTAATAACAGCTGTTAACGAGCTGGCAAAAAAGAATTAGTTAAATTATTCTCCATCACTACTTTCACCTGATTCCTCAGAAGAATCATCACTATCTTCTGCAGCTTTTGCAACTTCACTTAATCTTGCATTAACATAATCCTCTACTTGATCTTCTTCAATCCCTTCATCAATTGCCTCAGCTTCTAATGCCTCAACTAAATCACCAGAATCATTGTTGTACATATCCACAAGAACCTCTAAGCTATAGCCTGAATTAGCGTATCTGGCTATTGTTTCAATATCCTTTTTCAAATGCCTTATCATTCCCTCATATTTTGCTTTAAGCCTGGAATCAGAGGTTTTATTAGCCAAAGTTTCATAAAATTCCATCAGCATTGATTTAGTTTCTCTCTCCTCTGGTATAGAAGGCTTAGAATCCCTAAAAATATGTGTAACCTCTTCTCCAAGTGACAGCTCTCTAACATCATCAATATCCATTCCAAAGCCTTCTGCTTCTCTCTCAAGCTTCTTATAAGAATCCTTATTCGCATAAATAACAACTTCCCCATTAGGCAGCCTTCCAACACCATAAATTGCCTCGTCAGGAACAAAACCAATTGCTATATAATCAATATCATCTGCCTTATAACCTAACTTAGCTAAATGAACAGCCAAAGCTTGGCCTTCTTCACTCCTAATATAATTAACCAAATGATGTTTAAAGTTTTCATGCAAAGAAACAAACTTTCCAACATCTCTCATATTAAGCTCAATCTCAGAATAAGCTAATGTTATGCCGGCAATATTTGCTTCGTGCTCCACTCCCTCAGTAGGAACCATTATACCAATTGATTCTCTTGCTGGAACATATTCAACAATAGGGGCAGCCTCTAACCATCCTGCAAAAAGATCTGCCCTATTCTCCCTCAAATGCAGCCTCCCATATAGCATATCGCCGCATAAAGCTTCATCTATAAGAACATGAATCGGATCCCAACGCTCCACAAGCGTCTCAGGAAACACAGCAATTTTACCTTGAGGGATATATACCATATACTACTAAGTAGTGATTAATAAGTTTATAAGCTTTACGGTTCTCTCAAGCCTTGCTTGA
>CAZSRD010000037.1:0-2091 GCA_964609455.1 uncultured Methanosarcinales archaeon | reverse complement strand
CCCTCAAATATAAACCTTTCGGTTTTTACTATGCCAAAATAGGTATAGATTAACTACTATTAACAAACAAAAGCTTTATATATTAAACACCTAACACAACAAATATAAATCAAGAGGGTGGTGCGCTTATGGCTAAAAAGACCAATGATAAAAAACAAGATGGTTCTAAAGAAGCTCCTAAACAGGATTACAAAGAAGTAAAGCCAGAAGGCATGGCAGCTAAATTGCCTGAAGAGCAAACACCCCATCCTGGATTGCCTCCATTGCCAAAACTGACAAAAGAGCAGGAAGCAAAACTAAAAGAGATAAAAACAAAGCTGGAAAAGTTCCAGAAAAGGATAACTGAAAAGTTTGACAAATACATAATGGGTGTTGCCCTGATGCCCCCTCCAAGGCCAAAAGAAGGGGAAAAGGTAGATAAAGACAAAATTAATGTTTTAGTTCTTATTGATGATTCTGACAGTAAAAAGATGGCTAAGTATGAATTAAAAAACAAGCTCTTATCCATAATGGACAAAATAGCAGAGGAAATTGATAAAAACATATTTCCAGATGTTCTGTTATTAAGTGAGTTGTGGCAGAACTGCTATGATGGTAAATATGACCTCCTGCAATTAATTGCTTTATCAGCTCCTATCCATGACACGGGAATGCTGCAGGCAATTAAAATAGCTGAAGTCCATAAGAATATGGTTCTAAAGAAATTTGAAAGATATATTGTATCTTATGTTCTGGCAGGCTCTTTAATTCAAGGCAGGGCAACAAAAACCTCTGATATTGACGTATGGATAGTTATCGACGATACAGACGTTAAAAAGATGACCCGGGCAGAGTTAAAAGACAAATTAAGGGCCATTATCATTGGAATGGGTATTGAAGCTGGGGAAATTACAGGCGTTAAAAACAAGATAAACATTCAAGTTTATATCCTGACAGATTTCTGGGATTCATTAAAAGAAGCAAACCCAATAATCTTCACATTATTAAGAGACGGAGTTCCATTCTACGATAGGGGAATATTCATGCCATGGAAGCAGCTTCTAAAGATGGGAAAGATAAAGCCATCAGCAGAAGCAATTGACATGTTTATGGGTTCAGGAGAGCAGATGCTTAAAAGAGTAAGAACAGAGCTTAAGAACATCGGGATGGAAGACATATACTATGCTATTCTAACTCCGTCACAGGCAGCTTTAATGCTCCACGGCGTTCCTCCGCCAGCTCCAAAAGAAACAGCTGATTTGATGAGGGAAATTTTTGTTAAAAAAGAAAGATTATTAGAGGACAAATTCGTAAATATTTTAGATAAGGTTATTAAAAACAGAAAAGACATTGAGCATGGATTAAAGAAAGAAACAAGCGGCAAGGAAATCGATGAAATGCTTGAAGAAGCAGATAAATATCTCAAAAGGATTAATAGGCTATTCACGCAAATAGAAAGGATAAAAGAAGAAAAAGATATGTTAAATGTGTATGACACCATTGTCACAATAATAAGGGACGTTCTAAAAATGGAGGGTATTGAGAGGGTTGCTGATGAAGAAGTTGTAAAACTATTTGAAGATGAGTTGATCTCAGAGGGAAAAATTCCAGCTAAATACCTTAGGATACTAAACGAGATAATAAAAGCCAAAAAAGATTATAACGAAAAGAAATTAACAAAGCCGGAAGTGGAAAAAGTAAAAAAAGACTCTGGAGTTTTTATTAAATTCTTAGTTGAATATATGCAGAGAAAGAGAGGAAGAGAATTGGAAAGGGCCAAGATCCGTGTGAAGCACGGAAACAGGTTTGGAGAAGTATTGCTTTTAGAAGGCCAAGCATTCATTATTCATGATATTGACAAAGAGGAAAAGGAGATAAGCAAAGCAGTTCTCAACAAAGACGGAAGTTTAGGCACAGTTAGCAGATCCTCACTAGAAGAAATGGAAAAAGTGCTGGCCAAAGTGGAAATCCCCCCTAAAACATTCATAAAAGAGAAAATCTTTGAAAACCTGAAAAACATCTTTGGAAAAGATGTAGAAGTCCTTATTAATTTTTAAATTTATTAAGCGTAACAAATTTTAGCGCATTATGGAATAGGCGCTTACTTTTATC
>CAZSRD010000036.1:0-12197 GCA_964609455.1 uncultured Methanosarcinales archaeon | reverse complement strand
GTAGAAACCTTTATTTACTTTGGGAAAATGCAATATCACTAATGAAACCAAAAGTTTTAGTCATAGTTGCGCATCCTGATGATGAGACTATATGGATGGGGGGCACACTTCTCGTAAATAAGGATAAATGGGACACAACAATAATAAGCCTTTGCAGGAAAGAGGATAAGGACAGGGCTCCGAAGTTTAAGAAGGTGTGTGAGCTATTCAAAGCAAAGTGCTTTATTTCTGATCTGGAGGATGAAGAGCTTGATGACATAACAGTTAATGAGGTTATTGACAGAATAAGCAAATTTGCAGACAAAAGCTATGATACCATCTTCACCCACGGAAAAAATGGTGAATACGGCCACAAAAGGCATATTGATGTTCACAATGCTGTTGCAGAGATGCTGAAAAATAAAATTTTATCTGCAAAGGAAATATTTTTCTTTTCATATGTAAAAAAAGGAAAGTATTGTTATGCAGACAAAAAAGCAAAAAGATTTATAAAGCTGGACGAAATTCATTTCAAAAACAAAAGGAATATAATCAAAAATGTTTACGGTTTTGATGAAAACAGTTTTGAATATCTATGCTCAGGAAAAAATGAAGCGTTTGAGGCTATGAAATGAGATGTCTTGTACTTTACCCGCACCCTATAGAGCTTGACGGGCAGAGTTTACAAGGAGATTTTCTATACAGGGGTATGCTAAATGCAGGCCATGAGGCAATACCCTGCCATTTCAGGGACAGCATGCAAAAAAGGTTTTACCTGGAGCACGCAAAGCTGGATTTTGCCTTAGGCATAGGGTTCTGGGGGAATGTTCCTGAAATAGTCCAGGAGCCATTAAAGTTTGGCGTCAAGCCCGTTCCCTGGTTTAATTCAGATGGATGGATTGCTAACTATCACGAAGAGTTTAACAAGCTCGAGCTGATGTTCACAACAAGCGAATGGGTAAGGCAGGTATACAAAAGAGACGGCGTGGATATAAGCAAGATAGTTCCTATGCATATAGGAATAGACACAGATTTTTTCAAGCCGACCAATAACCCTGGTTATAACAAAGCAATAAGAGAGATGTTAGGTGTTAAGGAAGAAGAGAAGATGATATTGACTGCAGGAGGGGATGTAACATCAAAAGGAGCGCAGGAGATGATGAAGGCTCTTGCAGAGGTTGACAAGGAATTTAAAAACTGGAAATATGTATGCAAATCATGGCCAAGCGAATGCGCAACTGACTGGAGAGAGCATGAAATAATGCTGGCTGAGAAATTAGGCATAAGCGACAAGGTTATATTTGTAGATGATAAATTTAGCCAGGAATTTATGCTTCACCTTTTGAATGCAGCAGACATCTATGCTGCGCCTTCAAGATTAGAAGGCTTTGGAATGATCCAGGTCGAGGCAATGTCCTGCGGCAAGCCAGTCATATCCATAAATAAGATGGGGCCTTCTGAAACAATAATCCATAACAAGACAGGGCTCCTTGCCAATGTTTCAGAAGAAGTCAAATTAGAGAGCGAATGGGCCTACCATTCAATGGGATTCAAGAGGAAAAAGATTATAAAATTCGATGAGCCGAAAACATTTGCATACAGGGCGGATATAACTGATTTGAAGAACCATACATTAAAGCTTTTGGCAGATGAGGAACTAAGAAAGAAAATGGGGGAAGACGCAAGAAAGCATGTTGTGGAAAACCTTGATTACAGGCATACCTCAAAAAAGATGGCAGATATAATCAAAGAAAGATTAAATTTAGATTAAGCATTTCTTCTTTTTGAATGATTCGTAGGCAAGAATGTACATGCCTGCATTCCATGCCTGAAGCCTGCCAAAGTTTTCTTTTGTTATAGGGTTGATCCATTCAGGGAAGTTTCCCTCTATATTAGCTTCTGCAAGCTTTTTGAGCTCTATTTCAGCTTTTTCAAATTTCCTTAGTTTAATCAAACTTAAAACATAAAATGCGCCTATAAATGTCCATATCCCTCCATTCAGATAATTGTAAGGCTTTCTTGCATCACAGTCTTCAAAATAATCCTGCCATTCCTTGCTTCCTTTCCTTATAGGGGGATAAATTGCTTTTACAGGATAAGGCTCATTTATCTTATTTTTACCAATATAACTCAGAATCCTTTCTGCTTTCTTCCTATCAGCTAAGCCAAAGACAATTGCAAGAAGATTTCCTAAAGTATCAAACCAAGTGCCAATTTCTTTATACTTATTATGGTTCTTCCATCTATAAGCGAGGTAGAATCTATCATCCCACAACCTTGTATCTCCATTCTCATTTGCCATGAGCCTTAATCGTTCAGCCTTCTTTTTTTCTCCAACAAGGTTTAAAACATTATAATAAAGAGCTTGGGTATTTATCGTATATCCATATTTATGGGGGAAAGCATCCTGCCAGTCTGATGTTGGAAGCTGTGTAAGCATTCCTTTTTCTCCTGTGTCCTGGTATTCCAGCCATAACAGCGCTTTTTTAATTTCTTTCTTATGTTTATTGAATAAAGAATTATCTTTGTATCTTTTTTTATAGGCATAATGCCCGATAATGAACCATAAGCTGGAATCAATTGATTGATAGTCTACATGAGGCTTTCTTTTGCTGAATTTATCCACTGCATTTGGTATCTGGCCTTTGCTGCTCTGGTTTTCTGAAAGTGTAATGAGGCTTCTCCTGAATGTATTTTTAAAAAGAGCATTTTTTACCAAGCTTGCTCCAAGAAAACTGATAATAGAATCCCTAGCCCATACAGCATCATAGCCATCTTTTCCAGCAGAAGCAAACAGGCCATTTTTAGTAGAGCACTTCTTAATCACATCTTTTGCCTTTTCATAGCATAGGTTTATCATTTTAGGATTTTTTATTCTTGAGAAGCTCATTTAATAATCCCTTTAAGCTAACCGAAACAACTGCTATATTTTTGTCAGCTGCCCCGTAATATATGTAAAGCCTTTTGCCAAATATTACTGCCCCTGTTGGAAATACAACATTAGGCACATTGCCTTCTTTTTCCCATTTCTTTTCAGGAGAGAGAAAAGGCTCTTTAAGGCGCGCTATCTCTTTTGTCGGATCCTTTTTATCAAGCAAGGCTATTCCTGCCCTGTATGTTTTGCCTTTATCCATGTCATCTACTGCATGATATATTAAAAGCCATCCCTTATCTGTTTCTATTGGAGGGCACCCCCCTCCGATATTTCTCGATTCGAACCAGTACTTTGACTCAAGAATCACGAACTTGGATAATTTTTTGAAATATTTTTTCCAATATTTCAATGTAAGCTCTTTGAAGCTTTTGAAATAGATAACCTGCATGTCAGGCAGGATTCTATGCACCAGTGCAAACTTTCCATTTATTTTCTTTGGGAATAAGAAGGGGTCTTTGTCCCATAATATGGCGTCTTTTCCCACAATGTCCTTAAAATATGACTCAAATAGGAAATACCTCTCTTTTAGTTTTGATTCGCATTTCCTGAAGATATCCTCTGCCTTGTCATAGGTTATTTCAGGCGAGAGCACCTTTTTTTTTTCAAATCTTTTCAGGTCTTTGCTTACAGCATAGGCAATCCTTACATTCCTGCCGTCAAAAGCGACATATGTGAGGTAATATATTCCATCAAGAAGAACAATCCTTGGGTCTTCAAGGTTATGCTCATAATCATGCTCAGGGTATAGAAATGGCTTTTTTGCCCTTTCTACAACCTTTAAAGGGCCTTCTAATTTGCAATAGCCTATTGTTGAGCGGTTTTCCTTGTTCCATGCGCGATAGAACATATAGACATTTCTTCCTTTTCTTATGCATGCAGGGTTAAACACGCCTTTGTCCTCAAATTCAAGCTTTGTTGGCCTTAAGATAATGCCGTGCCTCTTTATTTTTAGCATAGGGTGAATTTTAGATTACTGGTTTATATATTTATTTATTTTGCGCTGTTCAGGATACAATCTTAGAAACATATGCTTAAGGAATTTAGCTTACAAAAAACAAAAATTTATAAAGCATGAAGTTATAAAAGATTTATTATGAAAAAAGAGGCTGTAAAAAAAGCAGATTACCTATTTGAGGTAAGTTGGGAGGTATGCCATCAAGTAGGGGGCATTTATACAGTAATTAAGTCTAAGGCTTCTAAGATTCAGGAGATATATAAAGATAATTACTTTCTTATAGGGCCATATTATCCAGAAGAAGCAGCCATAAAGTTTGAAGGGAGGCCCCTACCTAAAGAGTTTTCTAAGATCTTTTCAGAATTGAAAAAAGATGGTATAATATGCCACTTTGGGCAGTGGGCAATAGACGGGACAAAAATAAATACTATCTTGATAAGCTTCTCAAAATATATGAAAAATGCTAATGATATTAAAAAAAAGCTATGGAAAGATTTCAAGATAGACTCCTTTGATGCAGGCGAGGATATTGACAAATGGATAGTATGGAGTACAATTGCAGGCAGATTATTGGAAGGCCTAAGAATATCGTTAAAAGGAAATATCGTAGCCCAGTTTCATGAGTATATAAGCGGAGCAGGGTTGCTATACCTTAAAAAGAATAAGGTAAAGATAGCAACTGTTTTCACAACACACGCAACCTATTTAGGAAGAACAATGTCAAGTAAAGGTATAAACCTCTATGAGCAATTAAGGAAGCTGGATGCAAAAAAAGAAGCCTATAAGTATAAGATACAAACAAGGTACCTTCTTGAGAAAGCAAGTGCATTTAACGCAGATGTTTTTACAACAGTATCAGATATAACTGCATTAGAAGCAAAGTACACGATTGGTAAAGAACCGCATATTGTTTTGCCAAATGGCCTTGACAAATCTAAATTCCCCTCATTAGAAGACAGAGCTGTTAATCATATAAAGTTCAAAAACCAGATAATGAACTTTGTGAAGGTATTCTTCTTTCCGTATTATCGGTTTAATGTAAAGGATTCCTTGCTATATTTTATAGCTGGCAGGTATGAATTCAGCAATAAAGGAATTGATATACTTATAGAGTCATTAGGGGAGATGAACAAGAGGCTTATAAAGGAAAAGTCCAAGAAACATGTAATTGTATTTTTTTGGATACCTTCTAATATTGAGGGGATTGATATCCAGCTGTTGCAGAACAAGATAAACTATGAAGGTATAGAAAATTTTACAGGCCAATCTCTAGAGCAGCTCAAGACTAATATAATACATTCTATCATAAGCCAAAAGCTGCCTACCACAAAAGAGCTTTTTGACGACAGTTTCCATTATCAGATGAAAAAGAAGATGATGGAGTTCAAAAAGGCAGGTATTCCTCCTATTACAACCCATAGGCTTATAGACAAAAATGACTCTATATTGAAGGCCCTAAAAAAAGCAGGCCTCAACAACTCATCCCATGACAAAGTTAAAATAATATACTACCCTATATATCTTACAGGAGCAGACGGCCTCATAGACCTTACATATTATGATGCCATACTGGGTTGCCATTTGGGGATATTCCCATCATACTATGAGCCATGGGGTTATACCCCTCTTGAAACAGCAGCTCTTGGTGTTTCAGCATTGACTACTGACTTAAGCGGATTTGGAAGATACTTGATGAAAAAGCACAAGAACTGCAAAGGGATATGCATCCTTAAAAGGCAGAACATCCCAAGAAATAAGATAGTTAAGAACCTGGCAAATATAATGCATGAATTCCATGCCATTAATAGGGAAGAAAGGATAAAAAGGAAAACAGAAGCTAAAAAGATAGCTGATTCTGCAGATTGGGAGCATATGGTTAAATACTATTTAGAGGCGCATAACCTGGCTGTGAAAAGATTAAGATGAAAGATTAAAGTTGGTCTAATAGGTAATCTCTTTTTTTGAAAAATTCCTCTGCCTCTTTCTTAACCAGGGCTTCTGCTTGTTTTGTTCCCATATTCTTTGTTTCATTTATGAAAGTATATATCCTTCCAAACCAAAGAGGTATAAATGATTTTAAGATGGTGCTGCTTCTCGACTCATATTTTTTAAAAGCAAGTATGTAATCATAAACTAACTTAGCCCACCATTCTGAAGGGATGTATATCTTATCGTAGACCACCATATTTCTTAATTTAGTATAATCCTCATCTGGGATGCAATTCTTAATAACCTCTTTTCTCCTAAGAAAACCTTTCAGGAACCTGTCCTTGTTTGCTTCTTCATCTATCTCAAATGATTGCGGCTTCCCTAAGCCCCTTCCCCCAATTATAGGAAGTTCATCTACTGAATTAAGATTTTTTAGTTTATCCGGGTTGCTTATTATTATTTTGAAAAGCGTGCTTATAACCTGCCTGAACATGGGGCTCAACGTCTTCGCAGGATCCTTTACATCATGAACCTTTGACTTAAGGTTTACCTGGCATATTTTATACCCGCCAAGTATAGCATTAGCAGTCATGAATATATCAACACCAAAAAGCCTTGCATTTACAGGCCAGTTGCACTTCAGCCAGTGATTAGACAGTTTTGATGAGAGAGCAAAATCCCCCCCAATAGGCTGCCTTATATCTTTACAAAACAGGCCATACATAAGTGGGTAGCATATATGTTTTGTAATTGTGCCGTCATACTTGTATCTGCTATATATTGGAGCAGCGTAATCATATCCTTTTTTGGATATAGAATCTGCCTGCAGCTTAACCCACCTCGGAGTTATGCTCCTCAAGTCAGCATCGTTCACTATTATCGTATTTGCTTTTGCAAGCTGGGAATACCTAAAAAGTAATTTGAGAACATTGCCTTTGCCAGTTGTTCCTGGCCTGGAGATCAAAACCCTTTTCTTTATCTTTGATTTCGTGCTTAGAAACTTCTGGATGGTATTATCTGTGCTTCCGCCATCACAGTCAATTATCATTGACTTAGAATGATTAGAATAACTTTCAAGAGCCGTAGAAATCTGTTTGGTAACAAAAGATATTGTATTCTGGTTGTTAAAAGAAGGAATTCCAGCAACAATATCAAAATTTTGATGGGCTTGCATAGTAAAAGTAAAATCTGATTATATATTAAGTTTTTGGTTATTCAAAAAATAAAAATATAAAAAACGCAAATTATATAAATGATTGTCGTACAAATATGTCAAATGGGGTGTTGGTGAATGAATGTTGAAGAGTGGTTTGAAAAAAATAAGTTCAAATGCAAGTCTTTCTCAAATATCAAAAGATTAGTGCAGCTTAAAAAACAAAAAAAGCTAAAGATAAGCTTATGTATACCAACCTATAACGAAGAAGGGACTATAGGGAAGGTAATAACAACATTGAAATCAAAATTGATGGACAAGTATAAGCTCCTCGATGAAATAGCTGTAATTGATTCTTCTTCTACTGACCAAACAAGAGAAATAGCCAGGAAATTAGGAGTTGATGTTTATATCTCTTCTGATATACTTAAAAGCCATGGTTCTTACAGGGGTAAAGGAGAGAATCTGTGGAAAGCCCTTTATGTATTGAAAGGTGATATAATCTGTTGGGTTGATGCAGACATAAAAAATATTGACCCAAGATTTATTTACGGAATTGTAGGCCCATTATTGACAAACGATAAGATAGGTTTTGTAAAGCCATTCTACAAGAGGCCCCTTAAAGTAGGGGACAGGATACAGCCATTAGGCGGAGGAAGAGTAACAGAATTGACAATAAGGCCCTTGTTTAACTTATTCTTTCCAAGGTTGAGCGGATTCATACAGCCATTAAGCGGAGAAGGGGCAGGAAGAAGAGAGACCCTTGAAAGAATACCTTACTTTACAGGGTATGGTGTAGAGGCAGCTATGCTCATAGACCTAGTAAAGAAATTCGGCTTGAACTCTATAGCGCAGATAGATCTCCTCAAGAGGGTCCATAGGAACCAGGAGCTCTCCAGCTTAAGCAATATGGCATTTACCATTATGCAGGTATTTGCAAAAAGGGCAAATACACTTGGAAAATTAGTTCTTGTGAAGAAAATAAGGAAAAAGTACAGGATAATTGAAAGGGAAAAAGAGAAGTACCTGCTAAAGACTAGATATATCGAGGATGTGCAAAGGCCCCCTATGATAACCATAAAGCAGTACAGGAAAAAGTTTAAAAAAGACCCTTCATGGATTTATGTATAATGCAGCTAATAATATTTACAGACCTTGATGGAACATTATTGGATTATAGTACAAATTCTTGGAAAAAGGCTGAAGAAGCATTGAGTATGATAAAAAACAAAAATATCCCATTAGTCCTATGTTCTAGCAAGACAAAAACTGAGATAGAATCTATAAGAAAAGAAATCAAAAATAAGGATCCTTTCATATCTGAGAATGGTGGAGGGATATTTATCCCAAAAGAATATTTCAGTTTCAAGATTGATTATGATTATATAGATGGTGATTACCTTGTCATAAAGCTGGGAAAAGATTACAAATACCTCAGAAAAAAACTCGAAGAAATAAAGAAAGAGACTGGATTTCAAATTTTAGGTATGGGGGACATGGGGTTAAAGATTGTAATGAAATATTGCGGATTTGATGAGTCAAGGGCAAAAAAAGCAAAAAAACGTGAGTTTGTGGAGCCATATATAATACAAAAAGGAGATGTGAAAAAAATAAAAGAAATAACAGAAAAAAAAGGGCTTAGCTACACAGCTGGCCTAAGATTCCATTATATAATGGGAAATAATGACAAAGGAAAAGCAGTAGAGATATTAACAAAGCTGTTTAGGAAGGAATTTGGAGATGTGTCTACTGTTGCTATAGGGGATAGCCTAAATGATTTGGAGATGCTCAGATTCGTTGACAATGCATTTGTTGTAAAAAGGCCGGACGGTAAGTTTGATAATAGGATAGGTAAGAACAAGAAAATAACCAGGATTGATGGGATAGGCCCTGAAGGCTGGAATAAGGCAATCATAGGATTTCTTGGTGGGATGTAGATTTTTATAAAAAGATATATAAACTTTAGCCACAAATGTATTGCTCAGTGAGCAGCACAATAAAGCCAAAGGCGAATGTTTTAATTGAAGTCAGTTATGAGATAGTTGCAAAACTAGGCGGAATTCATACAGTTATAAAAACAAAAGCTCCGCTTATGAAGGATTATTACGGGGATAATTATTTTGTTGTAGGGCTTTACAGGGAAAAACCAGCTAGGGAGTTATTTAAAAGTGAAAAACCTCCTAAAGAAATGGCTGATCTGTTTAGACAGCTAAAAAAAGAGAAAATAATTTGCCATTATGGAAGATGGTTGGTAAAATCAACCCCCAAGGCAATACTGATAGATATCAGCAAATTCATGAAAGACCAGACAACAAGAGATATAATAAGAAAAGACTATTGGATTAATTTTTTAAGAAAAGCGAGCCTTTACAATGAATCTATACTTTTTAGTTATGCTGCAGGAAGGCTTATCTGCGACTTATTAAAATTAAGGATGTTTAAAAGAAAGAAAACAGTAATTAACCTGCATGAATATATGACTGGTGTAACATTGTTCTATCTGAGAAAGCATAAATGCGATGTTCCTGTTGTTTTTACAACACATGCTACAGTTTTAGGAAGGGCAATTGCTTACTCAGGAAAAGACCTGTATGCAAGGATAAAAGCAACAAAAGACAAAGCAAGCATTGTAAAACTATATCTTGATTCTTTTGGCAATGAGATATACAACAAACACCTGCATGAAAAAGCTTGTGTTAGAAAGGCAGATGTTTTTACCTCTGTAAGCGAAGTAACATCAAGTGAAGCAGAGTTCTTTCATGGGAAAAGAGCAGATATAATAACCCCGAACGGATTAGAGATTATAAAACACCCTACAATCGAAAAGCAATTGGCAGTTAACTATAAATCCAGAAAAAGGATATACAAATTTTTGAAGTATTATTTCTCTCCTTATCACCCAGTTAAGGTTAGCGACTCTCTTTTATTCTACACCGCAGGAAGAGATGAAATATATACCAAAGGTTATGACCTATTCTTTAAGGCACTGAGAATCTTAAATAAAAAGCTGATTAAGGAGAAGTTTGATAAGAATATTTTTGTCTTCTTGTTTATAATGATAAAAAATCAAAAGATAAGAAAAGACATTATAAAAAATATAATTAATTTTAGAAAACATCGCAGGGTAGGTAACTTCTCCAAGAATCCTCCGAACAGTGCATTTAAAACAAAAAAGGATCATACATTGATGCTGTTTTTAAGGAAAAACAAGCTGCTAAACAAAGAAAGTGATAAGGTAAAGGTCATATTCTATCCGGCGCCTGTTGATGACAATGACAAACTATTATCTATGCCTTATGATGATATCATAGCAGGGATGCATTTAGGAATTTTTCCTTCGCTATATGAGCCATGGGGGTATACCCCACTAGAAACAGCTGCAATGAGCACAATATCAATTACAACAGACGTATCAGGCTTTGGAAAATTCATTGAAAAAAAGACAGACCAAAGAAAGATTCCTGGGATTATTGTATTAAGGACCAAAGGAAGGGATAAAAACCAAATCTCAGAAAGATTAGCAAGAATTATGCATGAGATTGCATACATGACAAAAGAGAAAATAATAGAGAAAAGGATAGAAGCAAACAAACTTGCTAGGCTGGCTAACTGGGGTGATTTCTCTAAAGAGTATATAAAAGCCCACAACCTGGCAGTAAAGAAGCACAAAAAATAATTATTTAACCTTGTTAGATTTCAGGAATTCAGTAGAAGACAATGCTTTCTTGCATTTCTTGCATTGAAAAACAGCATCGCCGTTTGCAGAAGGGAACTCAGATTTAGCAATTTCTGTTGAATCACACTTAGGGCATTTCAACTCCAGCTCTTTAAGCTTATAGAACTTAGAGCATTCCTTGCAAAAAAAGATGTCCTTATTGCAATAAAGCATCTTATGCTGTGGTGCATCACAAAATGGGCAAAAGTTTATTTCTGACATTTTTAGCTCTTACAAGCGCATTTTTCTTCTTCTATATAAGTTTTGTTCCTATTCATCAGCTCATTCCAGTCTACCTGGTGGCCATTAAACTCAGGGCCGTCACAGCATGCAAATTTAAGCTCCCCCCCCACTATGACCCTGCAGCAGCCGCACATACCCATTCCATCTATCATTATGGGGTTAAGAGAAACAATAGTTTTTATCCTGTTTTTTGTAATTTCAGATACAACCTTCATCATTATTGGCGGCCCTATTGCAATTACCAGGTCTATTTTTTCCTTTGCCATAAGTTCCCTCAAAACATCAGAAACAAACCCCTTGGCTCCTTTACTCCCATCATCAGTTGCTATCAAAGCCTTATCGCAAATTTGCTTAAAACGGTCTTCCCAAAAAAGGTTTTTCTTGTTTTTTGCGCCTATTATTGCAGTAACCTTATTCTTGGCTTTTTTTAAGGCCTGAGCAATAGGATATATTGGAGCGATGCCTAAGCCGCCGCCAATTATAACTACACTACCATAATCCTGGATCTTAGATGGATTGCCTAAAGGGCCTACAACATCCATTAAAGAATCTCCTTTCTTCATAAGAGACATCTGGGTTGTTGTTTTGCCAACAACAAGAAAAACAATTGTGATTGTCTTTTTTGTAGAATCAGCTATTGTCAAAGGTATCCTCTCTCCTTTTTCATCCACCCTTAATATTATAAACTGCCCGGGTTTTGCTTTTTTAGCTATATCAGGAGCTTCAATCTCTATCAAATATGTATTTTCAGCTAGTTTCTTTTTCTGCAGTATATCAAACATTTTACTTCATCAGGTATTTTCTTAACTCTTTGTCTAGATCAATAAAAGAATCCGCAGCCTCTTTGAGTTTAGAAGCAGCAGATTTGCCAAAAGCTATAACCTCCACCCTAACCCCCATTGCCCTTTGTAAATGCTGGACTAAAGGAACAAAATCACCATCGCCGCTTACCAATACAGCAGTATCTAGTTTTGGCGCCAACTCAATCATATCCATCGCTATGCCAATATCCCAATCTCCTTTTTTTGCCCCGCCATAAAAAACCTGCAAGTCCTTTGCTTTAACCTCAAAACCTATTTTGTCCAATGCTTCAAAAAAATTCTTTTCCTCTTTTACAACATCTGTCTTAATTACATAAGTAATGGCTCTTATCAAACTTCTTCCGCTTACTGCTTCCTTTAATACCTGGGCAAAATTAACCTTTCCCTGGTACATGCTCTTTGCAGAATAATACATATTTTGTACATCTATAAAAACTCCTACCCTTTGTGCTTTGTTTATTACCATT
>CAZSRD010000035.1:0-12234 GCA_964609455.1 uncultured Methanosarcinales archaeon | reverse complement strand
GAAATTATAGATATGAAGCGCCCTACATTGCTGGAGGCTTTAAAGATGCTATCGGTTTCTATCCACCCATAATGTATCATCTTGATGTTATAATGTCCTATGCCTCAGGCTTAGAGGTGTATGATATATCCTACCTATTGGTGTTTATAATCCTGGGTTTCGCAACCTTAACATTTTACCTGATAATAAGAAAACTGAACAAACACATCGCTATGCTATCTCTCCCTCTAGCCTTACTGCTATTCTCAAAAGGGCCAGGTATAGGACCCTACGCTTTAATAACCTGGGGTAGTTGGCCATTGATATTTGGCCAGTTCTTCCTGATATGTTTCTTCTGGTATTTTTCAAACCATGATTTAAAACATTCTTGGATTTTCTTAGCTATATTCACAAGCGCCATAGCATTACAACACCAATCAGAACTTTTGTTCGTAGCGGCCTTCCTAGTTATAGTTCTTATAGTATGGGTGATTAAAAAAGAACTAAACCTAAAGAAAGTAAAGCAAATCCTTATTGGAGGCGCAGTATCAATAATTATTTCAATATACTACCTGATAATATTCAAATTCACTTTAGCAAGATCGCAAACAATTAAATTATTTGATGTTGTAAGAACAACATCAACAGATCAAACCTTATACCTTTCAAATTTTGGCCTAATCCTCTTGTTTATAATAGCCGGAATGGTGCTTTCATTGTTCATTATCAAGAAAAAGTTTTCAATGGCCATTTTAACATCACTTTTTATGTTTGCAGTTGGTTTTGGTAATTATATTGGCCTCGAACGCCATGCATTTAAAACAAGATGTTTATGGCCAATCTACCTTTCATTATTTATGGGCATTTCTCTGTATTACCTGCTCAAAATAGTAATAAAAAAATGGAAAACAGCCTATTCCCTTGCCATAGCTATTCCTTTAATATTAACCATAAGTGGGATAATAATCGTACCTTTAATTCCCCACTCAGAAAGATTTACTTCAGCGGGGGTAATGGATCCCTACCATTGGCAGGTCTTCACATGGGTTAAAGATAACACAGATGAAGATGCAAAAGTGCTTTTCCTTTATGGGGACATCTACAGCCAGAATGCAATGTTAAGAAATACATTCAGAGTGCCATATATGGTAGACACAAGCCCATATGTATCAGCGCTAACAAACAGGACAATAAAAAGGCGCATGAGAATAGAGCTTCTTGGAGACCACCACGGAGTTTATTACGCTTATCGAAAGTCATTATTTAGCTACGGGTATCATGCAGAAGAAATGGGTAACGCTTATTTCTACAACACTGACAGGGATATCTGTGATTTTGATTACATAATTGTTGATAAAGTAAGTAGGCAGGAAGCATTAGCCCAATACAATATATTAATAGCAAATGAACTAGTTAAAAATGATTTTATAAAGCCAGTATTTGATAATGGTGCTGTGGTAATATTGAAAAATAGCAAACGGGGTGAAAACTGCATTGCAGAACAAACAAATTTTTGATAAAATAAAGAATGAAGCAATTTATATGTTGGTCCTTGTAGCTATAAGCATAATTGCGCTCAGGGTATCTTTCTATAAAGAAAGCTTCTCAGTAATAATAAGGCTAGTCCTAGCTTTTTTCTGGGTTTTTATTATTCCGGGTTATTCTATCATGTTTTATTGGGAAGACAAACTAAGTTTCACAGAACGATTAGTAATAGGTGTTGGATTAACCTCTGCAGTGATAGGAATAAGCTCTTATTATCTTGGTCTCTTAGGGCTTAACATAAAGTATCACACAATAATACTCCCTTTACTCTGCCTTATTATTGGTTTCTTTATTGCTTTTAAATCTAAATTTTCTCAGAATTAAACCAAAAAGACCGTAGCTAGTATTTACTTGCTTTTTACCAATTTCAAGAAATCATCTGCAGAAACAATCTTTATGCTTTCGAAGTATTTTAATCTTAATAAGTGTTCATCACCAGAGATTATGTAATCTGCTCTGCCTTCTAAAGCGCATTCTAGAACAAGGTTATCATCTGGATCATCTTTGATTACACCAATCTTCTTTTTTGGTTCAACTATTTCGCACATATTCATCAAACTAATCAAAAACTCCTTTTTGCCTTCCTCAGAAATAAAATCAAACTTGGGCCTTTGGATAACTTCAAGAAACTCTTTAATCAAACCTATACTTTCAACAAGATTCCATTTTTCATATAAGCAACCGTCAAATATTTCCCTTGGTTTGCTGTCTTTCCAGCCAATAGAAGAGATCAAAGTATTAGTATCAATAACTACTTTAATCATTTTTCCATTCTTGCTTTTTTAATCTCCTCTTTAACCTCCTTAGCTGTAATTCCAGCTTCCTGAAATTCCTTTGAGAATTTATCTAGCAATTTTATCATTTTTTTGTTTACTTCCTGCCGTTTAATCTTTTTTAATAAGATGCTGTCTTTATCATGTACAACAACAAATTTATCCTGTTTTTCTATACCCATGTCTTCCCTTATATCCCTGGGTACAACAAATTGCCCTTTGCTTGACATAGTAATAACGTCTATCATTTTTATCACCTTCAAAATCTTTGATTTCTAAGTACCTTTGTAAGTTGTAACTTACGGTAAGTCATAACTTACTTATAAAACTTTTGGTTTTATACGAGAAATAGTTCTCTATTTTGTTAAGTATGGCCTCTCCAGTCAGCCCTTATTACCCTTAGATCTAAATCTTCTCAGAATCAAACCAGCTAAAATAAAGACTATAAAACTTACTGCAATTGAGATTCTCACACTCATAACAAGCCCTAAAATATAAACCAAAGCAGGAAACATAATAACCCCTATAAAAAAAGAAAAAACAACCTTCTCACTCATTTCTAAATCAAAATTATCTAAGATAATATAAAAAGGCAAAAAGAACAACAGTAAAAACCCCATTACCACCTTAAATCCAGTAAAGCCGAAAAAAAGGAATGAAAATAAAGCTACCAATAATATTACTAAAATTGCAGTTTCCTTATTCCCAAATTTAATTTTCAAGTTTATACACCTTTATGTAGCCTTTATCATATAGTAATGTATCTCCAGCCAGATTCTCTTGCTCCCAACTTTGCATAGATCCTGTCGTATCCTGGTCATTGATAATTACCCTATCAGAATAATCAAGCAGAACATGAGTATAATTATCTAACGATTCTTCTGAAAAACTCCTTATGTATTGGAGATAAGTATCTGAAATCATCCACATCCATCTGGATTTTGCCTGTGTTAAGGCTCCAAAGGAATAAACATTTGAGTCCCTAGGAAGATTCTCTTTTACCCAAGCAGAAGCATCAGCCTGGTAAGGAGTCATTCTTAGAACACCACTATAAGCGCCCTTAAGCTGGAGATAAGCTGCATTGCCGTTAGAAAAAACAATCAATGCTGCAAATACTACAATAAGCCCATATTTTATGTAAGATTGGTATTGCTTAAAATATTTGGAATAAGACAACAAGTACCATAATCCAATAACAATCAACGGGTAGAATATGTGTGCTGTTGCGCTTAAAGAACGATGTACTCTACCCCCTTGCCCCAAAACATCAAGGTGTACCATGATATAAAGGCCAGATAGCCAAGCTAACAAAACAACATCTTTTTGGTTTCTCCTAAATAATATAAAAATTAGGCCGGCTAAAAGCAATAATATAGTCCAGTAGTCCCCAATCATATCCTTATAAGAAAAATAAGAATCGGGCACAGAACCCCCTGCACTCATTCCTTTTGACCAGAAAAAAAGCCTTGCAAAATTCCCTGCATTTGGATCGGCAGGAGACGGATCACCTCCGGGCATAAGCCTGACAACAACATTCATGGTCTGATACGGAAAAATACTGATTATTGCCAAAAAAATTAAAATAGAGACAAGAACATGCTTATAATTAAAGAAAATCTTCCTTTCCTTAATAAGGGTAAAAACAAACAAAAGCACAAGAGAGACTACTATATGTAAAAAGGTCATAGGATGTATAAAGAAATTAGCTGATAATAATATTACTAAGATATAAAGGTAAACCGGCTTTTCTTTTTTGTCCAAAAATGATTGAACATACCTATAAAAACAATAAAGCACCAAAGGAATATAGGCAAATCCCATCCTTTCCGGCCATTGGCCCCATAAGTAAACCATTATATCCCTCATAGAAAACATAAGCATAAAACCAGAAAGTAAAGCCGGAACAAATCCAAAAAATTTCCTCATAATAAAATAAACTGACAAAAAAACCAAAGAAGAGAAAATAGCATTCACAAGAAACACCGGAAGGATCCTCTCCCCACCAATTATTTGTGCAATAGAAAATGCCATATGATAAGGCGGAGCATACCACAAAACATGGTTCTTAAAAGAATTATCCTTACCATATCTCTTATCTATATAATATGGCAAAGTAGTTATTGATTTATCAGTCTGTGTTGTATAGTCTGCAACAGCAAAATGAGACGCTGCATCTACTTCTCCATAAGGTAGCTCATTATCCTGAAAAGGCAGCGACCATAGCCATAAACAAGTAAAATAAAGCAAAGTTACTATAACAACTTCAATTCTTTTATCCACCCTCATATGCAAATAGAAGAATTAGATATATTTAAACTTTATTGTAAGGAAACGAAATAATAAAGATTAGAAATGGTTAATTAACAGAAAATACATAAATATTAAAAACTCATACTTACCCCTAAGAGGCTATGAAAATACTGATAATAAAACTAGGTGCAACAGGAGATGTGATTAGGACAACATCCATCCTCCCTGGTCTAAAAGAAAAATACAGAAACCCAGATATTTTTTGGGTTACAAAAGAGTACCCTGCCCAATTGTTAAATAATAACCAGTTTATTCATCAGGTAGTATTAATCGATAAAAATGAGGAAATAGAAAAACTCAAAAAAGAGGAATTTGATTTAGTAATCAGCCTTGACGAAGACCAAGAAAGCTGCAAATTAGCATCAGAGATTAAAAGCAAAGAAATAATTGGAGCATACATTAAAAACAATGAAAGGGTTTACACAAAAAATTCATCTGAATGGTTCGATATGGGCCTAATCTCAATTTACGGAAAAGAAAAAGCAGACCAATTAAAAAAGCAAAACAAAAAAACATATCAAGAAATCATTTGCAATATTCTTAAAATAAAAAATTCAAAGCCCATACTAAATTTGAGTGAAGAAAGTCTAAAATTTGCAGAGAACTTCAAAAAAAGCAATAACATAGGAAATAACTTAATTATTGGATTAAACACATCAGCAGGAAAAAGGTGGCAGCTTAAAAAACTGTCTGCAGAAAAGACAATTGAACTGGCAAAAAAAATAAATCAAAAATTCAAAGCCACAATACTCCTTTTTGGGGGCCCAGAAGAAAAAGAAAGGAATAAGAAGATAAAACAAGCCTTAAAGGAAAAAATAATAGACACAGGAACAGGTAATTCTTTATTAGAACTAGCATCTCTCATAAACTTATGCAACATTTTAATAACATCTGACAGCTTAGCGCTTAACATCGGAGTTGCTTTAAACAAAAATGTTATTGCCTTTTTTGGACCAACAAGTTACAATGAGATAGATATATACGATAAAGGTAAAAAGCTATTTCCAAAAATGGATTGTCTAGTATGCTACAAAAAGAAATGTGATATCACCCCCCATTGTATGGAAAAGATAGATATGAATGAATTTGTTAAAGTAATAGATGAGCTGATATGAAGAAAAAAACAATTGTGATAATTATAATACTTACATCTTTCCTTATAAGCCTCTCAATAAGCCTTACAAATCGCATATCAGGTGATGGCTGCTGGCATATGGCAGCTTCAAAATTTATTGCAAAAAACAACAAAATACCTTCTTTTGAATATATTGGCAGGACAGAGCCTTTCTGGTCAGCACCATTATTCCATATAACAAATGGAATCTTATACAAACTGGATCATTTAATTGGCTTGGACGGATTCTTTATAAGATTCACCTTGCCAATAGCCTCTCTGTTTTGTCTCATCTTCCTTTATCTTATAACAAAAAAACTTTATAATAAGCATATTGCTGTTTACTCAACATTCTTCCTTGCATTTATGCCAATTTTTTTGGACTATAGCTCCAATTACCACATTGCTGTATTCCTGACATGTTTCATCCTTGGCTCAATCTATTTTATCCTAAAGGATAAAATGATGCTAGCCGGACTATTTTTTGGCCTTGCAATGCTTTCCAAATTCAATGGAATATTCGCTGGCTTTGGCTTACTATACCTCCTATATATGAAATACAAAAGAAATTTAAGAAAATACATTATATTTATAGGAGCATCCTTAATAGGAATGCTCTCCTTCCTGAGAAATTATCTTCTATATGGTAATCCTGTCTGGCCTAACTTAAGGTCAATACTTGGGGGCATATCCCACCCTGGCCTTGACTACATATATACTTCTGGTTTGCATATCTCAAACTTGCTTAATATAAAGGTAATCACAGCACAATTCCTAAGCCTTTATGGAATACCTGGAGGTAATCTCAGAAACCTATCCTTCCTTAACATTCCTTTTATAAGTGTATTGCTTGCCGGATTTGTAATATTGGGGATTGTCTACCTCATTCCGGTTATACCTGCATTTAAGGGAATTACAAAAAAGAACAAAAAAGAAATCTTCCTATTAGTTTGGATTCTTGGCTTTATGCCTTTTAACATCCTGTTCATACTAAATATAGGGGGTCCGGATACAAGGCTTTTGCTCCCAATAATACCTGCATTTGCTATACTCTGGGGAAAAGGCATGGACTATATAATAAAGAAATTCAAAATAAGAAGGAAACAGCTCATAACAAGTATTTTATTGATCATTATTGCATCTTCATTTTCAGGTGCGATTATAGTAAAATCTGTGATAGCTTCAAATCAATGGAGTATATATGATGAAGATTATAAATGGATAAGCAACAATACCCCCAAAGATGCCCTTTTTATCTATAATGGACAATGCCTGGCAATAAACACAGGCAGAAGCAGCAGGTATCTTCCATTTGACAATAACTATAAAACAATACAAGAAGGCTATTTCTTTTTTAACGGCAATTTTAATATAGAGCCTCAGGTTACATTAAATAGGGAACAGCAGGAAAAAATAAAACAAGCAACAAATTGCACGATAATATATAATAATCAAAAAACAGGAACAAGTATATGTAGAATATGAAAACAATTGTAACAATCCCAACATACAACGAAAGAGAAAATATAAAGATTCTTATAGGTCAAATTCTAAAATTAGATATAAATGGATTGGAAATATTGGTGATAGATGATAATTCCCCAGACAAAACATGGAAAATTGTAAAAGAAATAGCCAAGAAAAACAAAAAAGTTCATTTGTTATTGAGGACAAAAAAAAGAGGTAGGGGATATGCAGGAAAAGAAGGTTTTATTTGGGCATTAAAGAACAAAGCAGATTACATAGTTGAAATGGATGCTGATCTAAGCCATGACCCAAAATATATTCCAGAACTTCTAGAAAAAATAAAACAAGCAGACATTGTACTAGGTTCAAGACAGATAAAAGGTGGCATAGACCAAAGAGATAGCCCAATCAGAAAGATAATCACAAAATTAGCAAACTTATACATAGAAACAATCCTAGGATTAAAAGTAAGAGACTGCAATTCAGGTTACAGGTGTTTCACAAGAAAAGCATTGGAACAGATAGACCCATATAAAATATTCTCAGCAGGCCCTTCTATTGTTCAGGAAGTATTATTTAAAGCACGCCTAAAAGGTCTGAAAATAAAAGAAATCCCAATAACATTCACAAAAAGAAAGCTTGGTAAGTCAAAACTGGGGATAAAGCATCTCTACAAAGGTTATATGATGGTCATTAAGCTAAAATATCTTCATATTTTAGGGAAGATTTAGTACACAGGCAGTTTATTGGTAATCCACTTATATAGCTTATAGTCATAAGGAAACCTAAAAAATTTCAGCTTCCATCTAAGCCTGCATAATAAAGCAGGAAACACAAGTAAAGGGGAGTAACTTATAATTCTTTTCCATGAACTTGTAGCAAGCGTTGAATATTTTCCAAGATTCTCTACAATAGAATAATCCTTATTATCAACCCACGGAAACCCACCTACCTTAAGATAAGCTGAGAAATCAGAATCCTTCCCCCATTCCCTTAATGATTTAGGCTCTTTTAGCCCATACTTCAAACAAACATCATAAATAGATGCTCCAGGATATGGCCTAAAAGGCACTGGACCATCAATTACTGCATCTGGATTAATCTTGATTATTCTGTTTATCATGCTTATTGTATCATAGATGTCTTTTCTTGTCTCTGTTGGATAACCCACCATAAATCCAAGCTTGCATTTGACATCATATTTTTTGCAGAGCTCAACTACCCTAAAAACCTGCTCATCTGTGATTCCTTTGTTCATATAGCTCCTTATTTTCTCAGAGCCAGACTCAACACCTATATAAACTACATCCATGCCGCTATCTTTTAATTTTGACATAAATTCATCATTTATATAATCCTCTCTAAAACAGTCTGCCCTTATGTTTGTTGACCATTTAAGGTTAAGCTTTTTTTCAATCATACCATCAATAATCTTCCCTACCCTTGCTTTGTCAATTGCAAAATTCTCTTCCCTGAACACAACATATTCTATAGCATATTTTTCCTTTATAGACTCTAAAAAGCATAAAACTTTCTCAGCAGGTAAGGCCCTCCATTTATGCCTCCACCCAACTGTATCAATGCAAAAACCGCATCTATACGGGCACCCTCTTGAAGTCTCAAACTCAAGCATCCTTGGTTTTGCTTGAAATTTCTTCTTCAAATCTAAGAGATCATAATTAGGGTCTGGAATTTCTTCAACAGGTAAAGGTTCTCTAAGGGGATTTACAATTATCTTTCCATCTTTTTTATAAACAAGCCCTTTAATTCCCTCCAATTTCTTGCCATTCTCCAAAGCGTCCACCAACTCAAAAAAAGTTTTTTCACCCTCACCATAAACCACATAATCCACAGAAGGATCTTCGCATGTCTGCTCCTTGAACAATTCAGGATGTATTCCCCCCCATATTATTATCTTGTCTTTTTTCTTTAGCTCATCGCTTATCATCAGAGCATGAGGTATTTGTGCCGTCATTACACTAAGGCCAACATATTTTGCATCTTTTGCCTTTTTCGTTATCTTTTCCATAATGTCATCCTCTATTACGGCATTAATCAGTTCAACAGAATACCCTTTATTAATTAAATAAGAGCCTATAGAAACGAGACCAAGCGGTGCAACAAATGCTCTGGTTTTCTTAATCTTCCTTCCTATTTCCACCTGGGGGTTGACTAATAAAATTTTAACCATTTAAGTATTCCCTCCGATAATAAGATGATAAATCATTTTTGTTAAGCTAAATTAAGCGCTATGAAAGAGAGTTTGTTTTTAAATCTTATGAATTCTATACAGATTTATGATATATGGGTTGTTTTTGTGATTTGTATTATAGGAAAAATTTAAATAATCCCAAAAAATCCTTGCTTATTCAGAAGTTCAGATAAACAAATAATAAAAAAGAGAAAAATGGAAGAAGCCTCAGTTTTTAAAAATAAATTGCCTGAACCAACAGTAAAAAAAATAAAGATTGGACTAGGGACATTTGGATCAGGTAAGGGGCCGAGTGATAAAAAATATATCAATTTTTTAAAAGCTGCAATCAAGATAGGCATAACCAACATAGATACAGCAGAAGTATACGGAAATGGAAGAGCAGAAAAATTGGTCGGAGAATCAATCAAGGGATTTAAGAGAAAAAAACTTTTTATAACTACTAAAGTTTGGGAAACTAACCTAAAATATGGGGATGCAATTAATTCTGCAAAAAATAGTCTAAAAAGATTAAATACAGAATATATAGACTTATACTTAATTCACAGACCTAATCCTAAAATTTCATTAAAAGAAACCATAAAAGCAATGGACTTTTTGGTTAAAAAGAAGATGGTAAGGCATATGGGTGTTAGTAATTTTTCTTTAAAATTACTGAAAGAAGCTCAATCTTATACAAAGAATAAAATTGTTGTAAATCAAGTTGAGTATAACCTTCTAAAGAGAAAACCAGAAGAAGGATTACTGGATTATTGCCAAAAGAACGACATTTTATTGGTTGCATATAGGCCGCTTATGAAAGGCTTACTAATAAAAAGGGGGTTCAAAATTCTTGATAATTTATCAAAAAAATATAATAAAACACAAGCGCAGATTTCTCTTAATTGGTTGATTTCAAAAGAGAATGTAGCAGTAATTCCTAGAACAATAAGTATATCTCATCTTAAAGACAATCTTGGTGCAATTGGATGGAAGCTAAGTAATGAAGACTATAATAAGTTAGATAAATATTTCAAGAGATTATGGTATATATACAAGTTTTTTGTAAAGCACATATTAGCAATAATAGGGATTGTAAATGGCTGTATTCGTGTTTTACATAGGAGGAAAAAATGCAAATAAAAAATATAGAGGTAAGCGGGATATGTAATTTGAGATGCGATTATTGCCCTTATCCTAAAATGAAGATTAAAAGGGGGTTCATGAATCGTGAAACTCTGAACCACATCATAAAGGTTTTGAAAAAACAAAAAACAAAAGATTTGGGACTGGAGGTATTTGGAGAGCCATTACTTCATCCAGATTTACCTGAGTTTGTTAGAGAACTAGCCAAGGTTGTTCCGAAAGTTAAGTTTTATACCAACGGCACCTTATTAACTAGAGATATCTGTATCAAATTAAAGGAAGCAGGTCTACACGGCCTATATGTATCCTTGCATAAACCCGAAATTGAAGATGATGTATTAAAAGCAGTAGAAGGCTTAGATATTTTCATGGGTTTTGTTAAAGTTTTTACACATAATTGGGCTGGAAAGGTTGACAAAGAGGTTGATCCATTTGTTAAGAATAGAGCATGTCCTTATATTTTCAGACAAAGAGGTACTATAAGGTGGAATGGCGATATTGTAAACTGTGATATGGATGCAGGGGATACCAACATCTTAGGAAATATCAAGGATACTGATATAGAGAAGATAAAACTAAAGTCATTTGATTTATGTAAAACTTGCCATTTTAAGTCAGAGAACTTTAATTTAATGGATAAGTTAAACTATTACAAAACAAATTTTAGATTCAAAGCTGTACTAATTATTAAAAAAGTGGTTTATGGTTATAAGATTTAGATAATTTATTTTTATTCAAAACTTCAACCTAAGGATTGATAAAACTCTAGATATTTAACTCCCCCCTCCAATAATCAAGTAAACCCTTCAAGGTTTCCTCAAAAGGTATCTCAGCTTTCCACCCTGTCTTGCTTACAAATTTTGAGTTATCCGCATCCATTACCAATATATCCTTCTTTCTTTTTTTACCTTTATCTTCTTTAATTTTAATATCTTTATCCGTAAATTTCAAAAGTATATCTAAAATCTCTCTGATTGAATAAACCCTGCCGCTGCATATATTATATGCCTCGCCAATATCACATTTTTTCAAACACATCAGGTAAGCCCTAATAATATCCCTTACATCTGTAAAATCCCTTTTCACATTAAGATTCCCTACCTTTATAACCGGCTCTTTTCCTTTTTCAATTTCTGCTATCTGTTTTGCAAAATCAGAGCAGACAAAAACAGGAGATTGTCCTGGGCCAGTATGGCTAAAACTTCGTGAAATGATAACATTAAGCCCGTAACCCAAAGCCAACTTTTCTTGCTCCAACCTTGACTCACCATAGGGGCTTACAGGATTTAGTTTATTTCCCTCCTTAATTGGAAATTCCTTAGGCACACCATAAATATCAGCAGAGCTTACCACCAATACCCTTGATTCAGGAACAAACTTCTTTACAGCATCAAGAAGGTTTCTTGTGCCATTAACATTAACATTCCTTGTTAATTCCGGTTTCTGCCAGCTAAGCTTAACAGAAGATTGTGCTGCCAGATGAAAAATAAAATCAGGTTTGGAATTTTCAACCAACTTCATAATTCTTTCATTATCTAATAAATCAGAAACAGAATCCACTTCATTTCCTGAAGATATATCTGTTCCAATAACTTCAATATTATTCTCCAGTAAATGTTTTTTGAGGTATGGGCCAACAAAACCATTAACGCCGGTAATTAAAGCCTTCATCGTTGCTCTTTCTTATGTTTTTCAAGGTCAGCATCAAC
>CAZSRD010000034.1:10545-12240 GCA_964609455.1 uncultured Methanosarcinales archaeon | reverse complement strand
ACACCATAAGATAATTTATCAATAAAAAACTGCTTTTTGTCTTTATAGCCAACAGTCAACTCCTCAATTTTCTCCTTAACCTTTTCATCTTTAATTAAACTATAGTGTATCAAAGCCTTAGGATGGATTTTAATATATTCATTAATAATAAATTCTTCTCTTGCTAAACCAACCCCATCATTGGGTATAAAGCTAAACTCAAAAGCCTGCTCTGGATTCCCAACATTCATCATTACTTTTGTATGCGGTCTTTTAAAATTCTTTAAATTATGCCTGTTTATCTTAAAGGGGATATATCCATCATAGACAAAACCATCCTCGCCTTCTGCACAGCTTACAGTGATTCTTTGATTGGCCTTTACCTTATGTGTAGCATCATTTGTACCAACAATGCAAGGTATCCCTAACTCTCTAGAAACTATAGCAGCATGGCACGTCCTCCCGCCTTTATTTGTAACAATCCCGGAAGCAATCTTCATTATTGGCTCCCAATCAGGATCTGTCATTTCTGTAACTAAGATTTCACCTTTATTAAACTTTTTTATGTCATGAACATTTTTAATTATGTGGGCCATTCCAGTGCCTATCTTAGAACCAACACTTCTGCCAACTGTTATAACATTGCCTTTTTTACTAATAGCATATTCCTCTAACACATTTAAGTCTCTCTGGCTCTGCACTGTCTCTGGTCTAGCTTGCACAATAAACAACTTTCCGTCTCTGCCATCCTTAGCCCATTCCATATCCATAGGTTTGTTATAATGTTCTTCAATAATGCAAGCCCACTTAGAAAGCTTTAATATCTCATTGTCATTCAATACAAATTTATTTCTGTCTTCATCTGCAACAGTCACATTTTTTGTTGTTTCTTTGCTGCCATTAACAGAATAAATCATTTTAATATTCTTATTCCCGACAGCTTTGCTGATTATAGGTTTTAATCCTCTCTTCAAAGTTGGTTTAAAGACATAGAATTCATCTGGATTAACAGCCCCCTGAACAATATTCTCGCCTAAACCATATATGGCATTTATCAAAACAACATCTCTAAACCCAGTTTCAGTATCGATAGAGAACATAACCCCGCTAGCCCCTAAATCACTTCTAACCATCTTCTGAACCCCAATGCTCAAAGCAACCTTAAAATGGTCAAATTTCTTATCAACCCTATAATGGATAGCTCTATTTGTGAATAAAGAAGCAAAACATTTCTTGCAGGCATCAACCAAAGAATGCTCTCCTCTAATGTTTAAATATGTCTCTTGTTGTCCAGCAAAAGAAGCATCAGGTAAATCTTCAGCTGTTGCGCTGCTCCTTACTGCAACATCACAATGAGTCCCATATCTCCTGCATAATTTCCTGTAAGCATCAATTATTGCGATTCTCAAAGGCGGTGGCAAATCCACCCCCAAAATAAGTTGCCTAGCTTCGTGTCCAACCTTAGCTAAACTCTCAACACTGTTAGGATTAACCTTACCTAAAATATTTTGCAATTCATCCTTAATCTTTTCTTCTTCCAGAAAATATCTATAAGCATAAGCAGTAATTGCAAACCCATAAGGTATATCGACGCCTTTTTTACTTAAATTTTTATACATCTCACCCAAAGAAGCGTTCTTGCCCCCAACTAGAGGTACATCCTCAATTCCAACTTCATCAAACCAAAGAATAAATTTATTTGCCTTAATCATCTAT
>CAZSRD010000034.1:8835-10445 GCA_964609455.1 uncultured Methanosarcinales archaeon | reverse complement strand
GGCCTAAAGGTAAAGTGATAACAACAGAAATTATTCCAGAATTAGCAGAATTTGCAAAAGAAAACCTAAAAAAAGCAGGAATAAGGAATGTTGAAGTACTGAATTATGATGGATCTCAAGGTTATGAGAAAGAAGCGCCATTCCAAAGAATAATTATAACAGCTGCTTGCCCAGAAATACCAAAACCACTGGTTGAACAGCTAGATGATGATGGGATATTAATCGCTCCTGTTGGGCCTAAATTTTTTGGCCAAGATATGATCAAATTAATAAAAACAAAATCAGGAATTACAACAAAATCATTAGGTTCTTTTGTATTTGTACCACTTAAAGGAAAACATGGCTATTAAAAAAGCTCATTAAGTAGTCTCCTCAGAGAGAATCTCCGCTTAACCAGCAATCTGCCAAGTTTTTGTTCAATCATTCTACTATCCTCAAATTCTCTCTCTTTTCGTTTAAATTCTGGAGTATGATGAAAGCTTCTATTGCCCCTTCTATCAAACTTATGCTTTTTATGCAGCATTTCATGATACATAACATAATCAAGCATCTCCCTATCAGCATTCTCTAAAACCTTGCTTATCATTATAGTATCCGTACCATATTCATAAGAGCCAAGTTTAGATACAGACGGAAACCCCCATCTTAAATTTGTTTTCTCCAGTAAGCCATAAAAATATTTTTCATTAACCCTGTCAAAACTTCCCTCAAGAAAAGGATCTATATCTGTTTTTGGGACAACTATATGTAATTTCTTCATAAAAATCTCATAAAGTTCAATGTTTTCTGTATTCTTCTTCAAAGGCCTCAATCGCTTATTCAAAACCCTCAAAAGCAACTCTTGGATCAGGCCAATCTGGATATCTATCCCAACACTCTTCCACTTTCTAGATAAACTAAATTGTATTCTATCTCCCCTTAATTTAACATTTGCTCTATAAGGCTTAAACTTACCAGAATATTTCAAAGAATAAGAATAAGGAAATTCGCTATAAAGTTCGCTAACAGCTTGTTTTAACATAGAAATAAGTGTTACGAATCAATTAATAAATTTATTGAACCTCATACCTCAAAATAGCAGCAACCTTACCAATATCCCTAAGCTGAACTCCTTCTCGAGTCTCAGTAGATATCAATTTAACCTCTGTCCCCATTACTTTAGCTTCATTCTCAAATTCTTCTATCTTATCATCGGATAAATCATCAGATAAAAGTAAGACCTCAACTGCACCATTTTTTAAATTCCCCATAACATCTTTCTCACCATAACTAACCATGCCTGGATTCTTGGCTAATAATTCAAAAAACCTAGTCATAATCTTCTTTTCTTCCATAATCTCTTCCTTAGCTAAAACATCCTCTGACTTATCAACTAATTCCTGTAACCCAAACTCTCCAGTATATCCTAAATCCTTGATAGTAATTATCTTGTTTCTCAGTTCTGTGGTGATATAGCCCCCCTCAACAAAATCGTACTTTGTAGGGCCAGGACCACCAACAAGTATCCCTTTTAAATTCTTATTGCTAAGAAACTGTTCCTTAACATACTCTGCAACCTTTTTATAATGATCTTTTGCCGCTCCTTCTCTAATCCTGGCGAAACGAGCTGC
>CAZSRD010000034.1:0-8735 GCA_964609455.1 uncultured Methanosarcinales archaeon | reverse complement strand
AGCCCCATTCCAAATTATGAGGTAAAAATGGTAGAAATAGAAAAATATGGATCAACAAAAAGATTCGGGCCAAGATACGGAAGGAAACTTAAAGAGAGATTTGGAAAGATAGAAGCAGAACAAAGGAAAAAACATAAATGCCCTTACTGCTCTGCTTTAAAGGTCAAAAGAGTAGCAATAGGAATCTGGGAATGTAAAAAATGCAAGGCAAAATTTACAGGCAAAGCTTATTCTATTAGTAAAAAAATCACATCTAAAGAAGAAAGTGAAGAAAAAGCAGAAGAACCTACTAAACCAAAAGAAGATATAAAAGAAGGTGAGTAAAATGGTTGAATATAAATGTTTCAATTGTAATAAGAAGGTTGGCCAAGATTATCTAAGAAAAAAGGTAAGGTGCCCTTACTGTGGCAGTAAAATACTGTTCAAACCAAGAAGCATCGTAACCAAGGTAAAAGCAAGATAAAATGGCAGAAAAAGAAACCGAGCAAAAAATAGCGCAATTGCAGTTGTATGAACAAAGCCTGCAGAATATTTTAATGCAAAAGCAGCAATTCCAATCGCAATTAGTAGAAACAAAATCCGCTTTAGAAGAGCTGGAAAATGCAAATGAAGCTTATAAAATAATAGGTAACATTATGGTTTCCTCAAAAAAAGAAGAAATTAAAAAAGAATTGGAGTCCAAAAAAGAAATTATTAATTTAAGGATAAAAACCATAGAAAAACAAGAAAATCAAATCAAAGAAAAAACAAAAAAAATACAGGAAGAAGTCTCAAGAGATATAAATCAATAAAATGAGTTCTAAAGAATTAACAAAAGAAACAATTGAAACACTACAAGAACTAGAAGAAGATACACATCTGCCTAAAAACATTAAAATTAAAATTCAAAAAATAATTGAAATGTTAAAAGAAGATGCAGAAGTTTCTATCAAAGTTAACAAAGCGTTGAACGACCTTGATGAAATCTCTAATGACCCTAATCTTGAATCCTATACTAGGGCGCAATTATGGAATATTGTTTCCTTATTAGAGAAAATCAGCCATTAATAAGTTCATTTTCTTTTTCTAAATACTGCCCTTCAGTTATTCTGCCTATGATATACTGTATCTGCAGCTCTTTTAAAGGCGTATCTATATCTCTAATGCTTATTATTATTGCACTATCAATAGCATTTTCAGCTGGTTCATCATTTATTTTTTCAACGTAAGCTTTTCCCCAATTCATAGTAATCGTGCCTATTACTAGTGCAAAAACTACCAATAAGACCGTTGCAATTAAAGGTGACAATGCTTTTCTATTTCTAAAAAATTTATTCATTTTTTTAATCTATCTTTTTGTAGTAGGAGCATGTAGATAAACAAAGTTATGATTATAGTCTCCAGCAAAGGAAAAACTAGTTTAGAAGCTGTAATTATATTAGCCATGTTTAATATAGTTATAATCTCTTCAACCACAAAAACCAACAAAGCAGCAAACAAAAACTTCCATGGAGTTATATAAATTTTTTTATTTGGTGTCTTAAATAATTTTAAAAATAATAACAATACAATTATAACTAGGACTAAATTGTAATATGGGGCCACTGAACCTACACAATAAGCTAATTCATGTACCATCTTATTTTCCCTTTTGTATATTTATTTGTTGAACCAAAGCTATGATTAGTAAAGCCAAAATTACAGTTGGAACAATATGAGTTAAAAAAAGGCTTTCAAATATTTGAAAAGCCCTTAAAGCACCAAGAATCTCTTGAACAGCAAAAAACACCAAAGCAAATATCAACATCAACCAAGCTCCTAGTTCTTTCCTCTTCCTAGTTTTTTTTATTAAACTAAGGGCTATGGCCCCGGCAATAAACGCTAGCAGAAGGTTAGCAATTTTCAATATTCCTTCAAGATATTGTACCAAACTGACACCTCTTTCACAATTAACCCATAATTTAGCTTATATAAAAAACTTTGTTTTTTATATCTTAAAATACCCTGTATTTTAATTATATAAAAACTTTGTGTTTTGTACAAAGGTTTAGAAAAAGCACTTTTCTAAAACTTTGTGATTTGCATATTGTTTAGATATCTTTATAAATCCAATATTATTGATTACTTTCATGGCAGGAAAAGAAGGAGTAAAAGTAGGTAAAAAAAGAGAAGTCAAAATAACTGAAAGAAAAAAGCTTACAGCTAGTGAGAGGATTAAAGAACTGGAAGATGAGATAACAAATACAAAATACAACAAAAGAACACAACATGCTGTTGGCCTAATGAAGGCAAAGTTAGCAACACTCAAGTTACGAGCCACTGCAAGAGCTTCTATTGGAAAGGCAAGGGGAGACGAAAGGTTTTCAGTAAGAAAAACAGGTGATGCCACAGTTTTATTACTGGGATTCCCATCTGTAGGTAAATCAACACTGCTGAACAGGATAACAAATGCAAGGTCTGACGTAGCTGCTTATTCATTCACAACACTTAGGGCAATTCCAGGCTTAATGGAATACAACCAATCAAAGATACAGATAGTAGACGTCCCAGGTATTGTTACAGGTGCCGCATCTGGAAAAGGAAGAGGAAAAGAAGTTTTGACAATGATTAGAAATGCCGATTTAATCCTGATATTGGTTGAAGCGATATGCCCTCAAAATTATCAGGCAATACTAAACGAGGTCTATGAAGCCGGAATAAGGATTAATCAAGAAAAACCAGATGTAAGGATTATTAAAAAGGCAAGGGGGGGCGTATTTGTAAGCTCAACAATAAATCTCACAAAAATTGATGATCAGACAATCATAGATATTGCCAGGGAAATGCGGTTAAATAATGTAGACATAATGATTAAAACAGATATTAACACAGATCAGCTTATTGATGCTATAAGGGGGGATGCAGTCTACACCAAAGCATTGACAGTATTAACAAAGATTGATATGGTAGACGAAGAGAGGCTGAAAGGGTTAAAAGAAGAAATCAAGCCAGATATTGCTGTTTCCGCAGAAAAGAATATTGGTATTGAAGAGCTTAAAAACTTAATCTACAAAAAAATGGAATTCATACGCATTTACCTAAAAGAAGTCAGCAAACCAGCTGATATGAAAGAGCCAATGATAATGTTTAAAGGATGTACAATAAAAGATGTTTGCTCAAAGCTGCATAAGGATTTTGTCAATAATTTCAAGTATGCAAGGATCTGGGGAAGCTCAGCCAAATTTGGTGGTCAAACTTTCAGAAGGCTGGACAAAGAAATAGAAGACAAGGACATTCTGGAACTCCATATAAGGTAACATTAATAAAGTAGTTAAAATATCCACATCTAGGTGATATTTATGGTTAAAAATAATAAAGCAAAAGTTGATGTAAGCAAAGAAGAACAAATAGGATTCCATAAAGGCTCTTTATCCACCCTGGCTAAAGAAAGGGAGGAAATGTTAAGAATATTACAGATAGTAGAACAACTAATGCAGATGCATATCAAAGGGTTGAAAGATCTGGGTGTTGACTTAGAAGCCGCAGCAAAACAAGCTCAGAAATCAGCAAATAAAGAAAAAAAACAAACTAAACCAATTGAAGATATCTTAAGGTAATTTAACAAGATTTTTAAATCACCATCAATTTCTACAAACTATGGTGCATGATGTGGTTAGTATCGGAAATCCACTAATGGATGTGCTGATAGAAGTAGAAGAGGAATTTCTAAAAGAACTTAACTTGATAAAAGGCAATATGCACTTAATGGATGAAAATCAGATAAAAGAAATAGAAATGAAGCTTGAAAAATTTAAAAAAAAATTTTCTCCTGGTGGTTCTGAAGCAAATACCTTAGCAGCGCTATCCATGCTGGGTCAAAGAGTAGTATACTTCGGGAAAGTAGGCCAAGACTCCCATGGAGAAACTTATCACAAAAAACTTATTGAAAATGGTGTTATGTCAAAAGTAATTAAGGTTGATGGTATGACTGGCAGAGCTATAACTTTTATAACACCTGATTCTGAGAGAACATTCGCAACCCACTTAGGTGTAGCTCCATTATTAGAAGATAATGAGTTGAATGAAGCAGATATAATGGGAGCTAAGTTCCTGCACCTTACAGGTTATATATTTTATAGTGAAAATACAAAAAAAGCTGCATTACAGGCATTGAATATCGCAAAAAACAATAATGTAAAAGTGTGTTTAGACCTTGCAGATCCTAATTGTGTAAAAGTAAATAAAGATATACTAAAAAAAGTAACAAAAGAATATGTAGACATTATAATTGCTAACGAGAAAGAAGCCAAAGAATTTACAGGAAAAGAGCCAGAAGAAGCAGTAAATGAATTAGCTAAATTAGTGGATATTGCAATTGTAAAGATAGGGGCCAAAGGTTCGCTTATACAATCTAAAGATAAACTGATAAGAATACCCGGTTTTAAAGCAAAAGCAATAGACACAACAGGAGCAGGAGATATCTATACAGCAGGTTTTTTATATGGCATGTTAAATAATATGGATTTAGAAACATCAGGGAGAATAGCATCTTTCATAGCATCCAAAGTAGTCCAAATAAAAGGCGCAAGATTGGACAAAATGCCCCATGAAGAGATTAAAAAATTAATGAAAAATGTCAATTCAGAATAATATTAAAAAAATAAAACAGGAGATTCCATCTAACATTATACTGATTGCTGCTGCAAAAACAAGAACAATAGAAGAAATTAAACAGGCGATTTCTGCAGGAATTGAAATTATTGGAGAAAACTATGTACAAGAAGCAAAAGAAAAATATAAAGAGCTAAAAGGCAAAGTTAAGATTCATTGTATCGGCCATTTACAAACAAATAAAGTAAAAAAAGCAGTTGAAATATTTGATATGATTCAAACTGTTGATTCTATAAAAATAGCCAAAGAAATTGACAAAAGATGCCAAAAACTAAATAAAATAATGCCAATATTAATAGAAGTAAACTCAGGAAAAGAACCCGATAAAGAAGGAGCAATGCCAGAAGAGGTAATAAGCTTAATCAAAGAAGCCTCTAAACTTAAAAACATTAGAATAAAAGGCCTTATGACAATGGCTCCTTTATTTGGTAACCCAGAAGAATACAGGCCTTATTTCAAGCTAACTAAAGATTTATTCAAAAAAATAAAAGCTCTAAACATCCCAAATGTAGATATGGAGATTCTTTCTATGGGTATGAGCAATAGCTATAAAATAGCTGTAGAAGAAGGAGCCAATATGGTGCGTATTGGCACTAAACTTTTTGGTCCTAGGTAAAAAATAAAAAAAGAACTGGGATATTAAAGAAATTCTAAAACATTGGGGGTGTTTTAAAATGATATCCCAGCTCCAATAAAAATAAACATGAATTAAATCTCCTCCTTTACATTCGCTGTTGCAACCATTGTAAGGGTTGTTTGGATTAATTGTTCTTTCCTGAACTTGATAACAAAATCGTTAAATTCCTCAACATCCTTGAACTTTAATTTCAAGAGCAAATCATACTCTCCGGTTACCCCAAAAAACCCCTTAACATGTTTGTTATTTACAATCCTATCAAGCACTGCAGAAGGTTTTGTTTTTATAAGCATAAAAACAATAAAGCTTTCTCCTACTGCTTTATTGTTCAGCTTTAAAGTAAATTTTTCAATAACCCCCTTTTCTTTTAATTTTAAGATCCTTTGATGGACAGTGCTTGGCCTTAACTTTGTTAACTTTGCAACATCCCTTATCGATTTCCTTGAATCTTCCCTTAAAACATTGATAATAGCAAAATCTTTCTGGTCAACATCCATTAAAAGGTTAATTGTCCAACTTATATTTAAACTTTTCGTTATTTGTCCAAAAAATAATCAAAAAACTGGACAAATTAGATAAAATAATAAGAAAAATATATAAATAGTCCCATACTCATATTTAACGGTGATAATCATGGACAAAGGAGAAAATTATGAAGTTAAAGACATTAAGCTGGCTGAACAAGGCAGAATGAATATTGAGATTGCCGAGTCCCATATGGGCGCTTTGATGAAAATAAAAGCAAGATTTGAAAAAGAAAAGCCCCTAAAAGGAGTAAGAGTTGGTTTAGCTTTACACGTAACCAAAGAAACTGCTGTTTTGGTAAGCACACTAATAGCAGGTGGAGCAGAAGTTGCCATCACAGGATGTAACCCATTAAGCACACAAGATGATGTTGCTGCGGCATTAGCTGAAGAAAAGGTAAACGTATGGGCATATAAAGGAGAAACAAATGAAGATTATTATAGGTATATTCAAAATGTTATCAACTTCAAGCCTAATATTACAATTGATGACGGTTGTGATCTTGTAAGTGAAATACACAAAAACCACAAAGAGTTAATTCCGGAAATAATTGGCGGGTGTGAAGAAACAACAACAGGAATTATAAGATTAAAGGCGATGGAAAAAGATAATGCCTTAAAATATCCTATGATAGCTGTAAACGATAACAAAACAAAACATCTTTTAGATAATTATTACGGAACAGGGCAATCAACTGTCGACGGAATTATAAGGGCAACCAATATTCTTTTTGCAGGTAAAACAATTGTTGTAGCTGGTTATGGGAGCTGCGGAAAAGGATTTGCTATGAGGGCAAAAGGCCTAGGTGCTAATGTCATAGTAACAGAAGTAGCTAACTTCCCTTCATTGCAGGCATCTTATGATGGTTTCAGAGTAATGAAGATGGAAGACGCATGTAAACTAGGGGATATATTCTGCACATTAACAGGAAATAAGCATGTCATAAGAAAAGAGCACATAAAGAAAATGAAAGATGGAGCAATCCTGGCAAATTCAGGCCACTTTGATATAGAGATAGACATCAAAGGATTAAAAGAAATATCTTCAAGCCAAAGAAGAGTAAGGCCTTTCTTAGATGAATATGTTGTAGAAGGAAAAAAGATATTTTTATGTGGAGAGGGAAGATTGGTTAATCTTGCTGCTGCAGAAGGCCACCCTTCAGAAGTCATGAGTACAAGCTTTTGCGGCCAATCCTTAGCAGTAGAGTACTGTGTAAAAAACAAAGGAAAGCTTCCAATAAAAGTGATACAATTGCCAGAAGAAATAGACGACAAAATAGCAAGATTGCAGCTGGATGCAATGGACATAGAGATTGACAAGCTTACAGCAGACCAAAAGAAATATCTGGAGAGCTGGGAGGAAGGTACTTAAAATAAGTAGATTTTTATATTCTTTTTCTTTCCCCTCTCATAATGAGGAAACCAGTAGTAGCCGGTATGTTCTATGCAGATAATTTTGATGAGCTCAGCAACCAGATTAATGACTCCTTTCACTCAAAATTTGGGCCAGGAGCATTGCCAATAAAGAAGCGGCAAAAGGAAGTTCTTGGAATTATCGCGCCTCATGCCGGTTACCCATTCTCAGGTCCAGCAGCTGCATGGGCCTATAAAGAAATCGCAGAAAGCAGGCTAGCAGATGTATACATTATGCTAGGATTGTCCCATTCAGGCTTCCCAAGCTGCATATCATTAGATGACTGGGAAACACCCTTTGGCGTTGTTAAAGTAGATCAAGGCTTCCAAAGAGTTTTAATGGCAAACTCAGGCCTTAAATCAAACACAGAAGCGCACGCACAAGAACATTCAATAGAAGTGCAACTGCCTTTCTTGCAATTTGCCAACAATGACTATATAAAACAAATGAAAATAGCTCCAATTATTGTTTCTGAAGATAAAAACTATACAGAAATTGCGCAATCAATCGTAAAAACAATAGAACAAACGAGAAAAAAAGCAGTAATAATTGCATCCTCTGACTTTACACATTATGGTATAAACTATGGCTACTTCCCATTTCATGATAATGTCAAAGAAAACATGAACAAAATTGATAAAAAAGCAATAGAATATATTAAAGATCTAGACGCAGAAGGATTCCTAAAATATGTAAGCAACACAGGAGCAACTATATGCGGAAGAATCCCAATAGCTGTTGCAATTGCTTGTTGTAAGCTTCTAGGAGCTAAAAAAGCCAAACTTCTCCATTATTATACATCTGGAGATATTACTAATGATTACAGCTCTGCTGTTGGTTATGGGGCTATCTCTATAGAATAATAAAATAAAAAATTAAAAAAAAAGATTTATTTCTTTTTCTTAGTCACAAGATAAACTACTACCAAGATTACCACAATTACTGCCAGCACAATTATCAGTGTCAAAGGCATCTTCTTTGCCTCTTCTGGTGTTACTTCTTCGCTTGGTGGTGTTACTTCTTCGCTTGGAGTTTCTTCTTCGCTTGGTGGTGTTACTACAGCTCCTGATTTAACACCAATTGCAAAGTAGCTAAACCCTGGCGTTGTTGCTCGATAGTGGACTCCGCCATCTTCTTTAACAAATGTTGTTGGTAACTCAACCCATTGTCCACCTACATATCTCAACAATACAACATCTGCCCTGCTAACGCCATTGTTGGTAAACCAATCTTTATCAACTACAAAGTTGATTGTTGCGCTTCCAACATCAGCATCAGTAAGTACTTTTGTAGCAATCTCTAAGTATTGATAAACTGCTGAAGATGCATCACTTACTGCTTCAGGCTTTGCAGTTAAAGATGTAACTGTCATTTCTGGTTTCTCAACTACATTTTGTGCTGTAAACTTAACTTGTGTAAATGCAATAGCATCGTTGTTAAGATTCATCATAGCCATTGATCCTTTGCTTAATCTGGTCCATACTTGTGTCTTGCTTACACCTGTTGTTGAAATAGAAGATATGCCTCCTCC
>CAZSRD010000033.1:0-12835 GCA_964609455.1 uncultured Methanosarcinales archaeon | reverse complement strand
TACCCTACACTTTAGTGTGGGGTGTCTTGCCCGAGTGTGTAAATCACTTTATTCGAATTCATAATGTTTTTAAAGGCTAATTTATTCCTTGTGAATAAGGTGGTTTTATGAAGATATCTGTTATTGGTACAGGCTTTAAGTTTATAATCCATAACTCCGATTTCAATACCTTTTTATTTTCATTTGACATTTCCAAATAATATCAAGATTATGAAAAATCAAATAAAAAACAAAAATTGGGTATTTCCATGGGATATTAAGGGATATATAAAGCTTAATGATGAAGCTAAAAATAGGATTCTTAGGTTTCTCATAAATAAACATAGGTTTAAATCACATATTTCTAAAACTTTGGATGTACCTGACTATTGGATCCATAATTTTATAAGAAACAAAAAAATTGATACCTCTACGTTTAAAAAAATAGTTAATTCTATGCAAGATGATACCTTGACTAATGAGATAATTCAATTTAATGATGATAAAGGTAGTAGTTCTGTTCCTTTTAAAGGCGTATTTCCCATACAATATAATCCACTTTGGCATTTTGTTTTTTGCCTTTCTATTGGAGATGGTTATCTTAGGGAGGAAAAAAAACAATTCTACTGGTATCAAAAACCAGAAGGAATGAAAGCATTAATCAAACTTATCAATAGAATGAATTTTTGCTATTCTCCTAAAATTTCGGTTTGTAAAAGGGGTGTATGTATACCCCAATTAATAAGGAAGGTAGGTAGCTATGTAACTGGGTTGGAGGATAAGAAAGATATCAAAAAGGATATATTAAAAGTTTCTTCTAAATTAGGTAGAGAATATGAAATTGCCTTTATTACGGCTTTCTTTCTTGATGAAGCTGGAATGAGTACATTAAAAAATAATTCTGAGATAACCATACATCAAGAAGGAAATCTTATCTTTTTGGAGAACGTTGGGAAACTTCTTGATAAACTTAAAGTAGATTGGTTCAAAAATAAAAAAACGGAAAAATGGAACATTAGGTTAAATACCAATGGAATAATTAAGTTAGCAGAACTTTTTGAATCTATTAAAAAGCATAATATAACTTTACTTCATAGGCAAGGGATATTCCAGAAAAAAGTTGAAATTGCTAAAAAAACAAATCGCAAGTCTCAATTAAAATTAGAAAGTAAAAAATTACGTACATACATCCTAAACAAATATTCTGGAAAACAGATTACTTTAGAACAGATTAGAAAACATTTTAAATCAAACCATAATCTTTCTATAAGGTCAAGGGATATTGTATATCATATGAAAAAGAAAAATGAATTGATTAATGTTGGTTTAGCAAAATACCAAGTTAAAGGAGGTAAAAATGAAAATTAGTTGCATTGGCTGTGGATATGTGGGTTTAACTGTAGGCGCATGTTTAGCTAATCTTGGTAATGAGGTTATATGTGTAGATATTGATAAAACTAAGATTGATAATCTGAAGAAAGGAATTTTGCCTATTTACGAGCCTGGATTAAAAGAGATGGTAGAGAGGAATGTTAGGGAAAATAGGTTATTTTTTACTATAGACATAAAAGAAGGTATTGTGAAGTCAGAAGTTGTTTATATTGCTGTTGGGACACCCCCAGATGAAAATCATAAAGCAGATTTGAAGTATGTTGAGAATGTTGCTGAAAATATAGGCAAATATATAGATTCTTATAAGGTTGTGGTTGATAAAAGTACAGTTCCTGTTGGAACAGCAGAAAAGGTAAAGAATATCATAATAGAAAATCAGGAAAAAAAGGTGGAATTTGATGTTGTCTCAAACCCTGAGTTTTTAAGAGAGGGAAAGGCACTGAAGGATTTCTTAAATCCTGATAGGATAGTTATAGGCGTTGAATCAGACAAGGCAAAAAATATAATGGCTTCTATATATAAATCATTAGAGCGCACAAACAAGCCGATTTTGGTTACAGATATTAAAAGCGCAGAGCTGATTAAATATGCTTCAAATGCATTCTTAGCTACAAAAATATCATTTATTAATGAACTTTCCCATCTTGCTGAAAAGGTAGGGGCAGATATCAAGCTAGTTGCAAAGGGCATTGGTTTAGATAATAGGATAGGTCCAAGGTTTTTACAGGCTGGTGTTGGTTATGGTGGAAGTTGTTTTCCTAAGGATGTTAAGGCTTTGATAGAAACAATGAAAGAGAATGGATGTAGCACAAGCATTCTGGATGCTGTGGAGTCTGTAAACGAAACCCAGCGACTGTCTTTGGTACCTAAGGTAAAAAAGTTGGTGGGAGATTTAAGTAATAAAAGAATAGCAATTTGGGGGTTGTCGTTTAAACCAGATACTGATGATATGAGGGAGGCACCTTCTGTAATACTGATTAGAGAACTTCAGAAGGAAGGGGCTAAGATAAAGGCTTTTGATCCTGTCGCAATAAATGAAGCAAAGAAGATATTAAAAGATGTGTCTTATGGAGAAGACCCCTATGATACAGTTAAAGATTGTGATGCTCTGGTTATAGTAACTGAATGGGATCAATTTAGGGAATTAGACAAAGGTAAGATAAAGAGATTGCTAAAAGAACCCAATGTAGTAGACGGAAGAAATATTTACGAGCCAAACGAAATGAAAAGTTTGGGTTTTAACTATGTTGGTGTTGGAAGGTGAAATGTATAATTCTATGTGCGGGGTATGCTACTAGGCTTTATCCTTTGACAAAAGATAAACCAAAACCATTGTTGGATGTTGGGGGCAAACCCATAATTGAACATATAATTGGAAAACTAGAACAGATAGACGATATTGATGAGATATTTATTGTTACAAACGATAAATTTTACAATCATTTTAGGGATTGGTTAAAGGGATTTGATTCAAAAAAGAGTATAAAAATAGTTAATGATAGGACTTTATCTAATGAAGATAGATTGGGTTCTTTAGGTGATGTTGATTTTGTTATAGGGCAGGAAGGCATTAATGATTCTATCTTGATAGTTGCTGGCGACAATTTGTTTGATTTTTCTTTAAAAGATTTTGTTGAGAGCCATAAAAAGCATAATAAAAGTGCGGTTGCTTTATATGATGTACAGGATAAGGAATTAGCTAAGCAGTATGGTATAGTGGGTGTTAATGTAGAGAATAAAATGGTTGAGTTTGAAGAAAAACCATCTGAGCCAAAATCAACTTTAGCTTCAACAGGAATTTATATCTATCCGCCCCATGTTCTTTCTATGCTACAGGATTTTGTAAAAAAATATGAGAACACAGATAAAGCAGGAAACTTTCTGGAATGGCTGCATAAAAAGGAGCATGTTTATTGCTATATAACTGATAAAAAATGGTTTGATATAGGCTCTTTTGAACAACTGGAGAAAGCCAGAGATTATTTTAAGGAATAAAATGAAAATTGTTGTAATAGGTCCAGTCTACCCTTTTAGGGGCGGAATTGCACATTCTAATACTTTACTTTGTTCAAACCTTTCTAAGAATCACGACGTTGTTGTGTTATCTTTTAAAAGACTTTATCCTAAGATATTGTTTCCTGGAAAGGCGCAGAAGTACGAAGTGAAAAGAAAGTTTGATATAAAAGTAGAGCATATAATTGATTCTGTCAATCCATTTAATTGGTTGGGGGTATTTTTAAAAATAAAAAAATCTGGACCAGACCTTATAATTTTACAATGGTGGACTACATTTCTTGCACCCTTTTCATTTACTTTGTTGTGGTTAATAAGACATTTTACCAAAATAAAAGTATGCATATATTGCCAAAGCGTATTGCCTTTAGAAAGAAGGTCAATTGATGCCTTACCAACAAAAGCTGTCTTTTCACAGACTAATTACTTTGTTGTACTCTCAAAGCTTGAAAAAAAGCAGCTCCATGAATTTAGACCTAAAGCAAAAGTAAAAGTGATGGTTGAGCCAACTTACGAAGTACAGTTCTCTGAGAAGATCCCAAAGATGGAAGCAAAAAGGAAATTGGGGTTGAAAGGTAACGTCGCTTTGTTTTTTGGATTCGTCCGACCTTACAAAGGACTACAATATCTTATTAAAGCTATGCCATCAGTCCTCAGAGAAGTAGATATTACCTTGCTGGTGGTTGGAGAATTTTGGGGGGGTAAAGAAAAATATACTCAAGAGATAAAAAAACTGGGCTTAGCTAAGAATATAAAGATAATAGATAAATATATTCCGGATGAAAAAGTCAACATCTATTTTTCGGCTGCAGATGTGTGTGTATTGCCTTATCTTTATTCAACTCAGAGCGGCATTTTACAGGTTGCATTTGGGTATAATGTTCCAGTAATCACCACGAAAGTAGGAAGTTTGGTGGATCTAGTAAAGGATTCTAAGACTGGCTACCTGGTAAGGCCAAAAAACGCAAAAGAATTAAGTAGGGCAATTATTACCTATTTTAATCATAATAAAGAAGGGGCATTTGTCAAGGCAATTAAGAAAGAAAAGAAAACTTTTGAATGGGGGAAAGAGAAAGAGAAAATACTATTCCATGGATTAAAATGAAGAAAACAATACTTTTTGGCGGAAGTGGATTTATGGGCCCCCATATCCTAAGCCTCAACAAGGATATTATTTCTATTGGCCGTTCAAAACTACCTGAGTGGGTAACTAACGAACATATATATATAGACTCGGTGGATAGTCTGGAGATTCTAAATACCTTAGATTTCGATAGAGTCATTTTTCTGATAGGCAACTCTAATCATCATGCTATTAATACAGGCAAGATAAACGCATTTGATTATAATGTTTACCCCTTAAAGAAAGTACTCTACTTTTTGAGGGATAAGAAGATTAAACAGTTCTTGGCATTCTCTACTATTCTTATGTATGATACTAAAAAGATGAGCCTGCCTGTCGATGAAGGGCAGCCAATTGACCCCTACGCAAGTGAATATATCTTCAGTAAATATATCGCGGAGCAGATTTGTGAATTTTACAGAAAGTACACGAATATAATTAATATTAGGATGTCAAATGTTTATGGCCCGATTATGCTTGATAGACCAGATCTTATACCTACAATGGCAAAATCACTCATAAAAAATGGCAGATGCGAAATATGGAATGACAAACCAGTTAGGGATTTTATTTATATCAAAGATGCTGCAGATGCGTTCATTAAATTACTCAAAACAGACTTCTCAGGCACCGTCAACATGGGAACAGGCACAGCAAATTCAGTAAGTGAAGTTTGTAAAATATTAGAGAGAATTTCAGGCGGCAAAATTAATGTTCTTAACAAACCAGTTGAAGGCCATCCAAAATTCGTTTGTGATATGGCTAGATTAAAAAGGCTCATTGATTGGGAACCGAAATATTCCCTCGAAGAAGGCCTGGAAGAGACCTATAAGACTATGCAAAGGTGGGTAAATAAGATGTAATGCAACGTATTTTGTTGTCTTGTATTACCATAAACATTTAAAAACAGTGAACAATTACCATTTTTTAAACAGTATATTAGTAAAAATGATACTTCAATATAAACCTTGGGTTAATCAGGGGCAATAAAATGACGTTTAAACCAAAAAGACAAATTGGCGTTGGTGATTTGACAATAAGCCAGAAAGCAAAAGAATATATTAACAATATATTAGAATCAAATAGGATATCCTATGGCAAGTTTCATGAAAAATTCGAAATGATGTTTGCCAAGGAGCATGACTGTAAGTATGCCTGTTTTTGTAATAGCGGAGCAAGCGCTTTGCAGATTGCCATTACAGCCTTGAAAAATAAATATGGATGGAAGGATGGTGATGAGGTGATTATACCTGCTGTCACCTTCGTGGCAACTATTAATATTGTTTTTCAAAACAATCTTAAGCCAGTACTTGTTGACGTTGATGAGGAAACATTTAATATAGATCCCAATAAAATAGAAGAGAGAATAACTGAAAGAACAAGGTGCATTATTCCTGTTCACTTATTAGGCTTACCTGCTGATATGGAAGCTATAAGCCATATAGCAAACAAATATAACCTAAGGGTTGTAGAGGATTCCGCTGAATGCATGTTTGCTACAGTGAATGGAAGAAAGGTAGGTTCCTTGGGGGATGTTGGCTGTTTCTCAACCTATATGGCTCATTTTATTGCTACGGGGGTTGGCGGTTTAGTCACTGTAAATGATAAAGATCTTGCGCTCCTTATGAGATCGCTCATAAACCATGGGAGAGATCCAATTTACCTGAACATTGATGATGACAAAAGTAAGAAAGATGACAATGAATTGTTTGATGTCGTTTCTAGAAGGTTCAACTTCACGAATATAGGTTATTCGTACAGATTAACAGAGTTCGAGGCCGCCTTAGGGGTAGCTCAAATGGAAGAGAAAGACTTTATACTATCAAAGAGGAGAGAACATGCAGACTATTTTACCAGGAATCTTTCTCCACTTAAAAAATTCATTAGGTTGCCAGTTATTCCAGAAGGAAGGACCCATTGCTTTATGACTTACGGCCTAACCATCTTAGGGGGAGGAAAAAGAGACCTTATCAATTTCTTAGAAAAGAATTCTATTGAAACAAGAGATCTCTTACCCTTGACGAATCAACCATATTTAAAGAAATTGTTAGGTGAAGATCTTGAGGATCGCTACCCTGTTGCAAAAAAGATTAATTCCAACTCTTTTTACATTGGATGCCACCCCTATATGACAAAAGAGGAGCTGAATTATGTTGTAGATAAGTTCTTTGAATATTTTGGTGTAGAAAGGCCAAGGGAATAAAATAACCAAAACTTTTTATATGCCCCTCTATTTGCAAATTGAGCATGATACCTAAGTTAAAACCTTATTATGATATAAAAGAATTAAAAGCTGCTTTTCGTTTCGAGAAAGATGCTATTCCACAGTTTGAAAAAGAGTTTGCGAAGCAAATAGGGATGAAATATGCGTTAGCATTCCCTTATGGGAGAAGCTGCCTATATGCCTTCCTTAAAGCTATGGAAATCCAAAAAGCAGAAGTTCTAATGCCTGCTTATTCTTGTGTTGTTGCTGCTAATGCTACGGTGTTATCTGGTAATCGTCCAAGATTTTCTGATATCAACATAGATGATTATAATATGGATCTTCAAAAGGCTAAGAGGCATATAACTAAGAGAACAAAGGTGATTGTCCCAACCAGCCTTTTTGGTTATCCTGTAAACCTTAATCAACTCCAGGAACTCAAAACAAAGGATTTGTGGGTTTTTCATGATAGCGCTTTAGGATATCTTGCTACTTATAAGGGAAAGAGCGTTGCGAAAGAAGGGGATGTTGCATTATTTTCCTTAGGTATAGGGAAACAGTTAAGCACCCTTTGTGGCGGGGTATTGACAACAGATAATGAGGAGATTTATAACAAGGTGAAGGACTATAGGCATAAAAATTTTAAGAAACATCCATTCGATACTATAAAAAAAATTAGCTTCTTTATTGCGCAGTTTCTAGCATTGAATAATCTTAGTTATAATCTAACATATTTTTTATGGAAGAAGAAGATAATCACCTTTTTTACACAATATTATAATGAAAATAAAATAGAACTTCCAAATAATTTTTATCATTATTTTACTAATTTTCAGGCAAGAATTGGATTAGAGCAGCTAAGGAAATTACCCGAGATAATAGAAAGGAGGAAAAAAATAGCCAGGTATTACAATACATGCTTGGGGGATCTTAAGGGTATTGCCCTTCCACCTATTATAGAAGGCGCTACATATTCACATTATGTGCCAAAAATCCTAAAACGATGGAGATTTATAGAAGAGATGGCAAAAAGAGGAGTCCATGTAGGCCATCATTTTGAGTATTCTATCCCTGATTTAAAGGCTTATAAGCTATATAAGGATAGGGAATTTACCAATGCATCATTTTGCGCAAAAAGGGCTGTAAATATTCCTAACTACCCTGATTTAACAAAGAGCCAGCAGGATTATATTATAGAAAAGACAAGAGAAGTAATCTCGCTTATTGGCCCTTCTTGATGAAGTAGCCTATGAAAATCCAACTTTTTACTGTTTAATGAAAGATTTATAAATATGCTTGAATTATCTTTTTAGAATGATACCTGTCGCTGAACCTTTGTTAGGAGAAAAGGAACTGGAGTATGTAACAGACTGTATAAGGTCTGGCTGGATATCTTCTATTGGGAAGTATGTTACTAAATTCGAAGAAGAATTCAGCAAGTATTGCAATACTAAATTTAGCGTGGCTGTTGCTAACGGTACTGTTGCTTTGCATCTCGCTTTGGCTGCTTTGGGTGTTGGAAAGGGAGATGAGGTAATAGTTCCGGATTTGACTTTTGTTGCAACTGGGAATGTTGTTCCCTATACTGGAGCGAAACCTGTTTTTGTTGATATTGACAGAGAAACGTGGTGTATTGACCCAAACAAGATACAAGAGAAGATAACCAAGAAAACAAAGGCGATAATTCCTGTTCATCTTTATGGCCACCCCTGTGATATGGATCCTATCATGGAGATTGCTGAGGAAAATTCCCTTAAGGTTATAGAGGATGTTGCAGAATCCCAGGGAGCAGAATATAGGGGTAAAAAAGCAGGTTCAATCGGGAATATTGGTTGTTTTTCATTCTATGGGAATAAGATGATGACCACAGGGGAAGGCGGCATGTGTGTAACTAATGATGAAAAGATTGCTGAGAGAATGAGGTTTTTAGAGAATCATGCTATGTCAGAAGAGAAGAGGTATTGGCATACTGAGCTAGGTTTTAATTACAGGCTAACTAATTTGCAAGCTGCTGTTGGATTAGCCCAACTTGAGAAAATAAATAAATTTATTGAGATTAAAAGAAAGAATGCTTTTCTTTATAACGGCCTTTTAAAAGATGTTTCCGGCATTGTTTTGCCTGTGGAGAAACCTTGGGCAAAGAATGTTTATTGGATGTATTCTATTCTGGTCGATGAGAGAGATGAATTAATGAAAAGATTGAAGGATAAGGGTATAGAGACCAGGCCTTTCTTTTACCCTTTACATCAATTACCCCATTTTAAATTGGACGAAAGTTTTCCTGTAAGTGACGAGATTTCCAGAAAGGGCATTAATCTACCTTCTTCTGTCAATTTGAAAGAAGAGGAAATAAAAGAGATAGTTAAAATAATATCAGGCTAATTTTTGTTATCTTTCCAGCAGGCTCTTTTAATGTTTTACAATTTTTCTTTCAAACAAAAATGAGAAAATAATTCCTACTGCAATATAATTTATTATTATCAATATAAGGTAGCTTGTGATTACGACAGGCGCACTTAAACCAATTTTTCCAAAAAGGAATACACCTATAGATTCCCTTATACCAAGACCATCTAAGGTGATTGGAATCAGGCTTGCAAAAACATTTATTGCCCTTACCACCATAATTTTTATTAATGAGGTATGTTCGTTAAAGGATACAAATAAAATTAATAAACTTAAAGCATCGATCACGAGGCCGATAAGGGTTGTAATACAATCCATTAGGATATATCTCTTGAATTTTTTTATATAGTTCGAAAGGCAATTTGAGAAACCACTAAATTTTATAGAGTATTTCCTTAGCACAAATTTTTTTATGATGTACCTTCCTTTTTTGTGAAATAGGATAAATGCAGGGATAGAAGCAGCTGAAAGTATAGCCAGGATGGCTATTACTAATTGGTCTATCCTAAAAAACAGCGAGAAGCCAAACACAAAGAATATAAAACTCATGGATAAACTAATAATTTTATCTAAAACCCATATGGCTGCTCCGTCTCCCATATTTATTCCTTCTTTTTTTAGGAAATATACCATGGAAAAGTGGCCGATCTTTGCAGGGGTTATTACACCTATTGCCCATGACAAAAAAGTGAATTTTAATATTTTAAGATACGGAATGTTATGTTTAAGCGGCTTTAGCAGTATAAACATGTTAATGCTGCCTATAAGCGCAGTAAGAAAATAAATGATGATTATAATTGGCAGGAACAATATATTTATTTTAAGTATTGTTTCAAAAACCTTTCTAAATCCAATAAAATAAAGAAGCAAGCTTATTATTAATAGGCTTACCAACACTTTTAAAAGGATTATTGACTTCTTTTTCATTTTCTATTTTTATCAGCTAATAAGCCGAAGAATATTATTTGTAAACCAGAGAAGAAAAACATGATCATTAAGAATAGTAAACCTAAATGCCCAACAATGCCTTCTGTTAAATGGAGGTATATAAAATACAAGCCAATTAAAAAGCCAAGCGAAAGGAAAAGGCCACCAATCCTTCCAAAAAATTTTAATGGTTCATAATCCCTATAAATCCTTAAAATATTTATCCATGCTTTTATTGCATAATCAAAAGGATTTCTGATTAGCCTGCTTTTGTCTTTTCTTTTTGCAAAATAAACCGGGACTTCAATTAATCTGAATTTGTTTTTGATTGCTTTGATTATCTGTTCCTGGGTGTATGTATGATCTGATCTGATATCCATGGATGCAACTTCTTTAGTAAAAGCTCTGAAACCTGTCTGGCCATCACTTATTTTTGTCCCAGTTATATTTGAGATTGCTTTTGAAAATACCTTGTTTCCCACTCTTTTTATTAGGGGCATATATTCTATTTTACCTTTAAACCTTGAACCTAGGACTATGTCTGCCTTTTTGTTTGTTATAGGTTTTATCAATCTGGGGATATCCGATGCAAGGTACTGGCCATCAGCATCTATATGCACTATAACATTTGGGTTCAATTCTAGAGCTTTTTTCATCTCTGTTCTGAATGTTTCTGCTAGGCCGTAATTTATTGGGTGAGAAAAGACAGTTGCTCCAACTTTCTCAGCAATTTCTCTTGTTTTGTCTTTACTTCCATCATCAATAACTAGGATATTATAATTCAATTTATTTTCGCCCATTACTTTTTTAATATTGGTTATTACTTTGCCTATAGTTTTTTCTTCATTAAAGGATGGTATTGTTACAACTACTTTCATAGCCTATAGAAACGATAAACTATTTAAATAGGTTTCGGATAGCACATTCTAGGGTGGTTAAATGAGTATTTTGACAGTATTATTGTTTTTTGTTTATATATATGGTCTAGGCTTTAGTTTAACCTACTTTTTAAAGAATTCTACTAATTTTCTTGAAAGAAATTTGATGAGATTGGGCATTGGTATGGGGGTATTCCCTATTTTAAGCGTTATTTTTAACCTTTTACATATACCGCTAGACTGGAGGTTTTTTTTGATTGTTTCTTTGGCAGTTCCCTTATATGTTTTGGGTAGAGCGTTTATCAGGAAGGAGTTTCCTAGGTTGGGATTTAAGCTTACAAAATCTAATCTGTATATTTTGATTGTTTTATTGCTGTTTTTCGGGACTTTATTTATGTATACTAAGGGGGCTTTTGTGTATCCTTATTTTGAGGATGATGATCCGTGGGTGCATGCTTTAGGTGTAAAGTATGTAGCAATTGAAAAAAATGTTAGGGAGCCTGATTTTTTTGCTCATAGGACTATGTACATTGACCCGTATCCCCCTTCATATGATATATTAATGGGGGTTCTTCACCAAACATCCATCTCTCTTATGTGGACATTGAAATTTTTTAATGCTTTGATCATTTCTTTAGGTATCATATTCTTTTATTTTTTTGCTAAAGAGTTTATCGGAGACAAAAAGAGGGCTTTGTTTTCAACTTTTGTGTTAGTCATGATTCCCTGTTATATGAGCCATTTTATATGGGCGCATTCACTTGTTGTTACTTTGTTTTTTCCAGCTATGTATTGTCTGGAGAGAATAAAATATGATAGAAAATGGTTGTTTGCTGGTTTGATTATTATAGCTAGTATGGCGGTAACTCAGCCTACACAACCGGTTAAATTGGGTGTGATGTTTTTGACTTATTTTATTGTTAAAAGTATTTATGAGAAAAGGTTCCTTAAAGAGAGCCTAGCAGCTATTATTGGCGGGTATTTGTTATCCTTTGTGTGGTGGGCTACTAAGTGGAGAGCGATGTTTGGCAGAGAGACACGAGGGGTAGGGGAGGTAACTATTGGCAGTAGTTCTTTTAGTTTGTTAAGCTTTTTGAAGAAAGTATTTCCGCCTAATAGCGGAACAGCTACAAGAGCATATACTTTTGATGATTTTTTTGTAGCTAAAACCCAGAATATGATAAATAATCCTGTTGGAATTGGGGTTGTTATATCTATCCTTGTTTTAATCTCTTTGATTTATGTTATTATCAAGTTTAGACATTTATTAAAGAAAGAAAATAGCTGGATTATGATAACGTTGATATGGCTTTTGTTTACTTTTATCGGCCTTAATTCAATGACGTTTAATACACCCGGGTTTTATTCTTTTAGATTTTGGATGTTGTTTGCTATTGCAGTTTCAATTATATCTAGTGCAGGGGCATGGTTTTTGTTTGGATTGAGCAAGAAAATAGGGCTAGGCGAGGCTTTTGTTTTGGTTATTTTAGTTGTTGGAATTGTTTTTACTTCAGGTTACCAAAAATATGCTGTGAATACTGCTATGTGGGGGCCTGGCCAGGGGTGGACATCAATGGAAGAGGTTCAAGGCTATGTTTGGTTAAAAAATTTAGAGCCTAATACAAAGGTATTTACTTTTGTTGGTGATGAGCCTATAATAGGTTTTGATAAGTATAGCTGTGCCTGGTGCAAGGATGTTTATGATTTTAAGGAAGATGCGCTGAACAAAAGCATTAGCGAGGTATATGATTGGTTAAGGATTAAACAGTACGAATATATTATTATTAGCGGGAGGACTTATTTAGAGCTTGAAGGGAAATATGGCAAAAATGAAACGGATAGATTAGTAAATGAAAAACTAAGTGAGATATCTACCTCTAATTTATTTCAAGTTGTATACAACAATAAAGGCGC
>CAZSRD010000032.1:0-12865 GCA_964609455.1 uncultured Methanosarcinales archaeon | reverse complement strand
TGCTCGTCCATAGAGACACCATACAAGGTAGAGGCAGTTGAGATAATACCATCGTTATGGGATATTATTACATACTGGGCTTTTTCTGCGTATTTTTCTATCAATTTTGCAAGTTTTTCTGAATTTCTTTTGTCTAATGCTGCATCAACCTCATCCAGTATATAAAAAGAAGCTGGTTCATGCTCCTGAATCGAAAAAATAAATGCTAAAGCAGTTAATGTCTTTTCCCCCCCTGATAATGACCTTATGTCCAGGAATTTATGGCCAGTTAACCTTACTTTTACTCCTAAACCGCCTTCAAATGGGTTTTCCTTAGTCTCAAGCTCTAGATTAGCCTCTCCCTTTGTTGTTAATTGAGAGAATATATTTTTGAAATTGTTGTTGATTATATCAAAATTTTTCATGAATAGGTCTTTCTTCTTTCCCTCTATTTCATCCATCATATTCATGACATCTTCTTTTTCACTTGAAAGGGTGTCTTTCTTTGTAAGCAGATTGTTGTATTCCTTTTCTACAGTGTCATATATCTCTAAAGCCCTCATATTAACTGAGCCTATCTCGCCTTTCATTTTCTCGAATTTGGATATTTCATATCTTAATTGGTCCTCTGTTCTATTAGTTAGTAATTGTACTCCTTCATATTGCTGGAACTCCTGGTTCAGGCCTGCCAACTCAGCTGCCATCTCTGCATGTTTAAGAGTGAGGGTGTTTTGTTTTATCTCTACTTTTCTGCTTTCATCAATCTTATTTGAGATTGTGCCATCATTTTTGGATATTTCCTCACTAATTTTTGACCTTTTTTCAAATAAAGCCCTGAATTTAGAGTGGAAGTCTTTTGCGACAGCCTCTTTTTTCTTTAATTCTTCATTTTTTTCCTTTATTTCCTTTTGTATATATCCTGTTTCTGTTTTGAACTCTTCTTCTTCTTTTGCAATTTGTTTTAAGATTTTGTCAATTTTTGCTTTTTCAGGATTGTATATGGTGTCTATTTGCACATCTACGTTTTTAATATGCCCGTTCAGTTTTGCAATTTCTTCGTTTATTTCGTTTCTCTTCTCCTCGAAAGTAGCTAGTTCTGCCAGCAAGGCAGGGTCTCTTAGTTCTGATATCTTGTTTTTTAGATTCTGTTTTTCTATCCTGTTATTAGCTAATTCTTTGTTTTTATCGGTTATATTGTTAACAAGAGAGTCAATTTCTTTTTGAAGGCTATTTGAGCTTGATTCCATCTCTTCTTTTTTATTTTTGGATATCTCTAAATCAGTTGGCTCAAGATGGAGTGTTTTTTCTACTTTTAATATATCCACTTCAAGGTTTGCTTTTGTTACCCTTAATGATGTTATTTTTTCTTCATTTTCTTTTCTTCTTTTTTCCAATGTTTGAAGTATGTTTTCCTGCTCTTCCATTTCGCCTTCATATTTCCCAATATCTTCATTTATTTCTTTTTCTGTAAATCCTAAGCCCGGACGTTTTTTCCTATAGCCACCCTGCATAACACCAGATAATTCTGCAAGATCACCATCAAGGGTAACCATCCTTGTTTTTCCTATACCTAAACGCCTTGCGACATCTATGTTGTCTACAACTAAAGTGTTTGAGAAAATGTACTCAAAGATTTTTTTGAATTTTGGGTCAAAATTTACCAGGCCTATTGCTAATCCATGGCAGCCTTTTGACCCTGTAAGTTTTTTAACCTCTTCATTTAATGGCCTTGATTTTATTTTATTTAGAGGCAAGAATGTAGCAATCCCTAATTTGTTCTGCTTTAGATATTTTATTTGCTCTGCGGCAATTTTCTCGTCTTCTACTACTATGCTTTTTAATCTTGACCCAGCTGCAATCTCTAATGCTAAGGAATATTTCGCATTAACCTGCCCTAATTCTGAGACAGTACCATAAATGCCTTTACCTTTTTGCTCAAGAACTTTTTTAACCGCAAGGTCAGCTTTGGCAGTTTCATTTATTGTTGTATGGCGGGCCTGTAATTTGGCAAGCTCTTCCCTAAGGCCTGCTAGTTTTGCCCTTGAATTGTCAATTTGAACAGCTAATGAAGAATCCTCATTCAATGATTTGTTTAGGCTTAAAGTAGAGGTTTTGAATTCTGCTCTTTTTGATTTTAATGAATCTATCTCTTTCTTATGCTCTTTTTCTATTTCCCCTACCTTTTTAATCTGGTCATCAATTGTATTAATCTGATGTTCAAGCATATCCTTCTGCCTTATTAGGTTGTGCTGCTGCTCCCTTAAGGAATTGATTTCTTTTTGAAACTCCTCTGCTTTTTTGTCAATCTCCTCAATATTTTTTTCCACATTGGATAATTCCTGAAGCTTGTTTTTATCCCTGAATATACTAATCTTGCCTGTAAGCTCTTGTTTTTTATTTTCTGTTTGCTGTTTTTTAGTTTCTGCCTGCTTTTTTTCTTCTTTTAGTGAACTTATCTTTTCATCTGTTTCTTTTATTGACTTTTCTAAATCCTGCTTTCTTTTGTTAATTTTGTTTATCTCGTTGTCAAGTGTTTCTGTCCTTGAATTCTTTTTTGTCAGTTCTATTTTTAATGTCTCAATCTCTTTGTTTAAGGAAACTTGCTCTATTTCACCTTTTTCTTCAATTTCTTTTGATATGCTTTCTATTTCCTGCTTTTTTTCAATATTTGACTGCTTTAGCTGATTGATTTTTTCATTTATCCTGTCTAGCTCCTGCCTGGTTTTTTCCAGATTTGACTGAAATTCAGCTTTTTCCTTTTCTTTTTTGTCAATTTGTATTTTTAGAAGAGAAGCTTTATTTTGAGAGATTTTATCACCCATCTCTTTGAACTTTTGTGCCTGATCCCTGTCCCTTTTCAATTCTTTTAGGTATGTATTTCTTTCTGCAAGAACAATCTCTGCTTCCTTCAGGCGTTCCTCTACCTTGTTTAATTGGTTGATTGCTTTTTGCTTTTTTTCTTCATATAATGAAATGCCTGATATTTCTTCAATCAGCATACGCCTCTCAATAGGCGGCATCTCAACAAATCTTGTAATGTCTCCCTGGAGTATTACATTATAGCCATCTGGGTCGATTTTTGCCAGGCTTAACAGATCTATAATTTCCTGCCTGGTTCTTGTCTTATCGTTAATTTTGTATATAGATTGGCCGTTTTGCCTTACTATCCTGGTTATTTTTACTTCTGGCTCTTCTGTTGGAAAACGCTTGTTTGAATTGTCGAAATAGATGGAAACTTCTCCTTCTTTTGCTGGTTTTTTTGATTTTCCTCCGTTGTAAATAAGATTTGAAGATTTTTCTGCACGCATTGATTTTGCTGAGGATTTTCCTAGAACAAAGCAGAGAGCATCTAAAACATTAGATTTACCACTCCCATTAGGACCCAAAACACAGTTAAAATCTGCCCCAAAGACCATTTCTGTGTGTTTCGCGAAGCTTTTGAAGCCACGCATCATCAGTTTATTGATTCTTGTGATTAAAAATCACCTTTTTTACTCTTTTTTAATTGAATTTTGGTTCTGGCTTAATAAAAGTTTTGTTTTAGAATAACTGTTTTTTATTACTCTTTTTTGAGAAATTTATTGAAATCTTCCAATGTTTTTTGGTGTTTTGCTTCTTTGTGGTTTTTGTAAGAAACCCAAGAATGACGGAATATCTCTGGGTGTTTTTCCCAATTTTCTTTTAGGAATTTTTGGGTTATTTCGTTGGACATGTAGCCAGGGCCTGTATTGCCATACTTTTTTTGTATTTCTTCCATCTCCTTGTCTCTTGTTACTTTTGCCAGGATTGAAGCTGCTGAGACTTCTGGGTGCTTTACATCTGCCTTATGGATGCAGATCAACTGAAGGCTTTTTGGCTTGTTCAAAAGGTTTCTTAGGTAACGAGTATATGCTTCGCAGTTGTTAGATGGGGAGTCTACAATAACCTTTTCTGGGTTTAGCTTGTTTATTATTTCTGCTGCTTTATGGGCTTCCAGCCAGTTTAGGTTTAAGTCATCTGATTCGAGAGCATCATCAATTTCCTTAGCAGGGATAATTATTATCTTATAGTCTTTGACTGTTTTAATTATTTTGGGGAATAAAGCTTCTCTTTGCTTGGCAGCCAGAAGTTTAGAATCTTTTACACCTAATTGCTTAAGCTTAGCGGTATCTTTATCATCTATTATGACTCCTGCCATTACCATTGGACCGATTACTGGACCACGGCCGGCTTCATCAATGCCGCAGATTAAGGCCATAAATTTGAAGGGGGTATTACTATTATTTAAGCTTTTAGTCTTCTTGGGGAAATCCACAAAATATATAAATGAGTGGGCCTTATAAAGTTTTAATGGAGCAAATACAGATTACAGGGATAGACGAGATAAGCGAGCAGGACAAGGCTCTGGTGAACAAATTATCTAATGAGTATTATGATAAGTTTAAAAGGGCATTGAAAAATGAGATTTCTATTAAGCTGCATATAAAACAGCATAGCAAGACTGGCAAGAAGCATAAGTCTGATGTAAGGGTCCAGTTGAGTGCTCCCACAAGAATATTTGAGGCTCAGGAGAGTGATTGGGATCTAGCAAGGACATTGCACAAGGTATTTAACAATCTAGAAAGAGAGCTTCAGCATAAATTAAAGGTTGATGACCAAAGGGATAAGCCTTATTCTTAGAATTATGATTGGCTGATGTCTGAGCTTAGGTTGATTTATTTATATTATCTATAAAACATACTTCGTATTTCTACTAATGTATGCATCACCTCCCTAAGATGCTCCATCAGCCTAATAAGGTAATAGGTTATACTGATATTTATAATTTGTGTATATGTTTTATATAAATAAGAAGATAGCGGAGGGTGGATTTGAACCACCGACCTATGGGTTATGAGCCCATCGGGCACTCCTGACTGCCCTACTCCGCTATGTTCTAGAAGAAAATAAGCTTTCTTTATAAATATAACGGGTTAGATTACCCACCTATAACAAAAAAGTTTAAATACAAATCTGGAATACTCAAGGTATATGCCGCGGTCGCATAACCTGGTATTGCGCGAGATTGCTAAGTACGCTTGAGTGCTTATGATTACTCCGCAGATATCTCGTGTCCGAAAGGACATCTGAGTTCAAATAGAGCGAAGGTTCAAATCTTCGCTTTGAAAGTCTCAGCCGCGGCGTTTTTTTCTTTTGACAATAAAAAACCTTATAAAGTAATTATAAAATTATAGTAATGAATATGAAAAAGAGGCTATTATTTCTGGTGTTTATGTTAGTTCTGCCTATTGTTTACAGCCAGGATTGGGTTTTTGACGCTGGTGAAGCTAATCTTGAACTGCATATCTCAGGGGGTATAGATATAATACCTAAAAGTTCTGATTATAGAGTACAATATGTTATTGCTAATTTATCTTTTATCCCCCAGGATGGCTTTCAAGAGAAGGTTTTGAGTGTTGAAACAAAACCTAGTGCTTCTATTAAAGATGGATATGCAATCTTTAGATGGGATAAACCGAATAAGTTGAATTTAGATTTTAGTTTAGACAGCAATCTAAAAACTTTTAATATGATTATTGAAGTTAAAAGCAAGGTAAACTTCCCATTAAAGGATTTACCAGATGATGTAAGGATATATACCCAGCCTTCTGAAACCATTGATTCTGAGAATGAAGCGATTGTAAGGATGGCTTCTAAATTGGTCGAGGGGGAGGATGATCTATATGTAATTGCTTTCAAACTTGGTGATTGGACAAAAAGGAATATTGAATATAATTTAAGCACTTTGACAGAGGGTGTTTCTCAATCTGCTTCCTGGGTTTTGAAAAATAAGGAAGGGGTTTGTGATGAGTTAACTAATTTGTTTATAGCTATGAATAGGGCTTTAGGCATTCCTGCAAAGTTTATTTCGGGTGTTGCATATACAAATGCCGAAGGATTTGGAGAAGGTTTTGGACCGCATGGGTGGGCGGAGGTATATTTTCCGGGTTATGGGTGGATACCATTTGATGTTACCTATGGGGAGTTTGGCTTTATAGATGCAGGCCATATAAAGCTGAAGGAAAGTGTTGACGCAAATGATGCTTCTACAAGATTTCAATGGCTGGGGTATGAGGTGGATATAAAATCCTCTAAGTTAGATATAAATGTTGATGTGATAGATAAGAAAAGCCATGTGGGGGAATATATTGGTATTGAGGCTAATGCTGCTAATGATAATATTGATTTTGGCAGCTATAACCTGATTGAGGCTACTGTAAAGAACCTTAAAGATTATTATGTTGCTGTTCATTTGAGATTGTCAAAGTCTAAGGAAACTGAGGTTGTTGGAGAAGATGAAAAAAGCCTATTATTGGGTCCTGGAGAAGAGAAGAAGGTTAATTGGATAGTTGGCGTTAGCGCTGATTTAGAGGGGGGTTATGTTTATACTTTTCCTTTTGTAATTAGCTCTTTAAGAAATGTGAGCTCTAAGGTAAGTTTTGATGCTAGAGAGGATGGCAAAGAGTATAGCCTAGAGAGAATTGAAAGCCTGATTGAGTATATAGGGGGGGAGAATAAAAAAGGTTATTTGGGTAATGTTGATTTAAATTGTAAGTTGGATAAAGATAATTTTTATGAATATGAGAATACTACTGTTAGATGTAACATAAAAAATATGGGTAATGTATATTTGGAAGATTTGTCTGTTTGTTTAGAAGAGAATTGTGATACAATAAACTTAGGAATAACACAAGAAAAGGGATTAAGTTTTGATTTTAAGCCGAGTGAAGCTGGGTCTCAGGAGATTGCGGTACGGGCTAATAGCGGGGCAGTAAGCAAGTCTGCTTTCTTGGACGTGACTGTTTACGATAAACCTTTAATTGAGATTTTAAATTTAGTTTATCCGGGGGAAGTTAGGTATAAGGATTTGTATGAAGTTTCTTTTTTATTGGATAAAAAATCAAAATTTGCACCGAATAATGTTAGTATTGCAGTTAGCCCTATGGACAAGGAATGGGAGATCAACCAGTTGAGTGAAGACAGGCAAATAACATTGAAGATGTATGGGAACGAGCTCAAAGCAGGCAGCAATAGTTTTAATATTTTTGTAAAGTATGAAGACAAGAATGGAAATGAGTATGAAGCGAAGCAGGAGTTTGAAATAAGATTGGTGGATGTTAATCTATTCCAACATGTTATGATATTTTTTAAAAGTATTAGCAGAGGCGTTTTGAGGATGTTCAAGTGAAAATCGAAGCAAAAAGAGCAACATGGTTAGGGATAATAGGAAATATCATCTTATTTATTTTGAAAATTGTTGTTGGTATTGTTTATAATAGTATAGCTGTAATTTCTGATGCAATAAATTCTTTTACTGATATAATTGCATCTGTTATTGTTTTTATTAGTGTTAAGGTTTCTAGTAAGAGGGCAGATAAAGGGCATCCTTTTGGGCATCATAGGGCTGAGCCAATTGCTGGGCTGATAGTTGCTATATTTGTGGGGATTGTTGGTTTTGAGGTTATTAATGCGGCGTTTCATAGGTTAATGGGAGGAGATGGCATCATCAGGGGGATTCCTCCTTTGATTGTTATGGGATTTACATTGGTGTTAAAATTATTTATGTATTTGTATTTTAAGAGAGTTGGTAAAAAGGTTAAGAGTACGGCTATACTAGCTAGCGCTGCTGACCATAGAAACGATGTTTTAATCTCTGTTGCTGCTTTGATTGGTGTAGGGGGGGCATATTTTGGCTATACTTTTTTAGATCCGTTGGTTGCTTTAGTTATTGGTGTCTGGATTATCTATGCAGGATACGAGATAGGCAGAACAAATGTTAAGTTCCTTATGGGGGAAGCCCCTTCTGAAGAACTTATGATCCAGATAAAAGAGATTGCTTTGGAAACAAAAGGAGTTAAAGGGTTGAATGATGTTAGAGCACATTATGTTGGTGTTTTACTTCATGTAGAGGTTCATATTGAGATTGATAAAAATTTGAGGATTTCAAAAGGACATTCCATCAGCAAAATGGTTCAGAATAGAATTGAGAAGCTAGAAGATATCGATAGGGTTTTTGTGCATATTGATCCTGTTGGGTAAAGCAAACATATTTAAATAAAAACTTTAACTATTTTTAATATGATAAAAAAGATAGAAAAACTAATTCCGGACACATCTGTAATAATAGAAGGGCTTGTTTCTAAGAAAGTAAAGGAGAAAGAGCTGAAGGTAGATTCTGTTATTATCCATGAAGCTGTTATTGCTGAGCTTGAGCATCAGGCTAATTTGGGCAAGGCAATTGGTTTTTTAGGATTAGATGAGATAAAAAGATTGAGAGAGTTGGCAAAGGATTTTGAGTTGAAGTTTGCTGGTATAAGGCCAAAAGCTGTTGAGATAAGGAATGCCTCCTTAGGCGAGATAGACAGCATGATAAGGCAGCTTGCTTTTGAGGTTGGAGGTACTTTGATAACTTCTGATAAGGTTCAGAGTGAAGTTGCTTTGGCAAGAGGAGTTGATGTTTTATATTTTAGGCCTGAGACTGCAATAAGAAAAATAAAACTAGAAACGTTTTTTGATGAAACTACCATGAGTGTACATTTAAGAGAGAATGTTTTTCCTTATGCTAAAAAAGGTTTTCCTGGAAATTGGCAGTTTGTTCCTTTGAGAAAAACTGTTTTAACGCAAGAAGAGGTACAAGATATTTCTCGTGAAATAATTGAAGATGCTAAGCTGCGAAAGGATGGCTTTATAGAGATTGAAAGAGAGGGGAGCACTATTGTGCAGCTTGGAAATTACAGGATTGTTATTACAAGGCCTGCATTTAGCGATGGGTGGGAAATAACTGCTGTAAGGCCTGTTAAAAGATTAAGCTTAGAGGATTACAAGTTAAGCGATAAGTTGAGAAAAAGAATAGCAGAGCAGGCTGAAGGTGTATTAGTTGCTGGCGCTCCTGGAATGGGCAAGAGTACTTTTGCCCAGGGGTTAGCAGAATATTATGCTTCTCAGGAAAAAATTGTTAAAACTGTAGAAGCTCCCAGGGATTTGGTGCTCCCTGAAAATATTACTCAATATTCAATTTCTCATGGAGATGCACAAGAGATTCATGACATATTGTTATTATCGCGACCAGATTATACTATATTTGATGAGATGAGGAATACAGATGATTTTAGGCTGTTTGCTGATCTTCGCTTAGCTGGGGTTGGAATGGTAGGGGTAGTTCATGCAACTAACCCTGTTGACGCAATTCAAAGATTTATCGGAAGGGTAGAGATGGGCGTTATCCCACAAATAATTGATACTGTTGTTTTTATTAAGAATGGATTTATTGAAAAGGTTTTGAGCTTGAAGATGGTTGTTAAGGTTCCTTCTGGAATGACAGAAGCTGATTTGGCAAGGCCTGTTGTTGTAGTAAATGATTTTGAAACTGGAAAGCTTATGTATGAAATTTACAGTTATGGTGAGCAGACAGTAGTTGTGCCTGTGCAAGAAGAGGGCAGTAAGAGGGGGGTCCATAAAATAGCTGAGGAAGGCATTAAAAGAGAATTCTTAAATTATTCTGATGCTGTAGAGGTAGATTGTGTTTCTGACAATAAATGTATTGTTAAGGTTCCTGAAAGAAATATTGCCAGAATTATTGGCAAAGAAGGCAAAACAATTAATGAATTGGAGAAAAAGTTAGGGATGAGTATTGATGTTCAGGCGCTTGATATGAAAACTGCCTCTAGAAATGGCAAGGAGAGCTTTCCTTATGATGTTGTTATTAAGAAAAATTCAATTATGTTTCAGTTAGGCATTAATATGCAGAATAAAGATGTTGATGTTTATGTTAATGGTGAGTTTGTTTTGACTGCTAAGGCTGGCAAGACTGGAATAATAAAGATCAAGAAGAACAATCCGATTGGAAGGATGCTGATTAATGCTAATAATAACGGGGAAGAGATTAAGCTGATGGGTTAAGCAGTATGCCTTGTTCTCTTGCTCTTTCTAGAAGGGGGGTTCCATCCTTGTATTCTATCTGAGGTATTATATCTAGTAATTTCCCCATGAAGGTTCTTGGATGAACGTATTGTTTAAAATCAATTCCTTCATCAAGCCTTAATGGTTCTTTTCCCCCATTCCATAATCCAAGATAATGATAAACTTGCCCATAAGGCAGTTTTCTACCACCTAAGGAGTAAGGGCTTGACCAAGAGCTTAATGTTATTGGTGTGCCTGTTGAGTCTTTTATGATTGTGGCATATCTAAAATCTATATATCCTGATTTTCGGGTTATCCTAAATGGACTATCATCCTTGCCTATATTTATATGTAAATGAGTGAGGTAATGGTTGCCTATCCTTAAGAAATGCTCTAATGCTTCTTTGTGGGAATAAGGGCCGTGCCTTACTTGTTTTTCATTAGGGTTTTCTGGGTCACCCTCTGTGTTTGCCAGCACATCTACATAGTATTGGCCTTCTGGGCCCTGATCAAGATGTGTACTAACTAATTCTATCCTATAATTTCTGTAACCTTTCTTGTAACCGTGCCTGTCTTCAAATTTTAAAACCCTTTTTACGTCCAATGTTCCTGCAAGATACCTAAACCATTTTGCCCTGTTTTGCTCAAATTCTTCTCTGGTTATTACATCTATTCTATTTTCTTCTTGAAATATTGTGTTTAGGAAACGAAATTCTTTTGTGTCAGTTACAATTCCTGTTAATGATGGATCATAAGCTCTTACCCCCATAGATAAGAATAATTTACAGATTTCACCAAATAGCTTCACTCTTGTGTATGTTTCTGGAAGTTTGATGATTGTTTGTTCTCCGTAAATTATATTTTTTTCTCCTTTTTTAGTAATATAAAAACCAAGTTCCCATATAGGGTTTCCTTTTTCTCTGTAGACCTCTAAAGCTAAAGCTGTTGCCTGGTATTTGTTTCCATCAGAACCAATTATATCTGCAATTGCTAGAAATTTGGCATCTGACCTATGACTAAAATTATTATGGGTATTGGCAAGGACACATAAAGAACCGTTCTTTCTCTCATATGTCAAGCTATGTGTGGTGTCTGCTGTTGATGAAGAAGAAGGTATACTCACGCTTCTGCCTGCGTTTTCTGAAATAATCTTTTCTAGACCCATATCATGGAGAATAGTAAATACACTTTGTGTTAAACCACCATATCCAAAAAAGTCAAAAGATAAAGTTGGAGGCTCACATCTAAGAATATTAAGGACTAGAATATCTGTTGGTGATGGGGAAACTCTTACTGTTGTTGACATTTCAATTTCCACCTAAATACCAATAAATTTATATATCTATGCCAGTTATTTTGTTATGAATATACCAAAATCGTTATTTTTACGATATATTATATAGGTTATATAAACTTGATAAAGGTGGTAAATATGTCCTTAAAAATCCGTAGGATTTTTGGGACACTAAAAAATCAAAGATTTTTTGTGCACAAGAAAAGCGAAGCTTTTCTAAGTGCATTGAAAACAAGGAGGCGTTTTCAATGAATGGTGTAAGGGAATTAGATGAAAGCGAAAGGAAGATAGTTAGAGAACTGATAAAAAACCCAAGGATTTCTGACAACCAGATTTCGAAAAATACCAAGGTGCCTGTGATGAGTGTTAATAGAAAAAGAAAACAACTAGAGAGAGAAAATTTGATTAGGTACTTTACTTCTTTTGATACTGGTGAGTTTGGCACTGGTTCGTTCAAGGCAAAACAACTTTATATTATAAGGTTCAAGACAACAGTAACGAGGAAAAGTTATATAGAACAAGTAGAAAAAGATAATAAATTTCAAAGATTCAGCGCAAGCTATGTAAGCATGTCTTATCTTGGAGAGAAAGACGGAAGGCTTGCTCTGATAATGGTCCTTGATGCTGAAACTGATAGCTTATTGCTTGATGAATTCAGCGAGAAGATACTTCCTAATTTGAAGGAAAAACTAGGAACTGACTGTATAAAAGAGATTATTACAACAAAGATAAGCAATACATTAAGAAGGCATCATAACTATCTGCCGGATATAAATATGGAAAATGGGATTATTAAGAAAGACTGGCCTGATGAATTGATATTTGTAGATAAAGCTGCACCTTAAAATTAATGACCGTATGCTGCTATTAGTTCACTTGAATGTTGAGAAAGAAGTTCTACCAATTGGTCTGTAGGCATGGGTTGTTTGTCTCTAAATGTATCCAGCAGTTTTTTTGCTTTTTCTAAAAGACCCACTAACCCAAGTAAGTTTTCTGTCACATCTCTATTTGTATATGGATTTGCAACAATAACTACACCTGTGCTATTGAAAGGAACAGCTAAAACTGAATCACCAAGATTTGGTGCTGTATCCGTTCCTATTTTTCTTTCAGCTATTGCGCGATATGCATAATCGCTAGGTTCTATAATTGAGTATGGTGACTCTACTATCGGATGTAATACTGAATGTAATGCTGTAGAATACCCAATAGGTATAAGCAATGGCGCTGGTTCTTGCAGTCTCCTGTTAATTTCACTGGCAAGGACCTTTGGGCCTTTTTCAGCAGCAAAATTTTCTTCTAAAGTAAGTTTTGCTGCATCTGGTGCATCCCTGTTCCATTCTGCCAAATCTGCTGCTCCTTTTCCAGCTGCATAACGAAGATCCTCTGTTTTTCTTGCTCGTTCAATAGAAAATATTAAGGCAATATCATAACCAAGGCCATCTGGCTGGTCATCAGATTCATGAGCAGTAATTTTTGTCAGAAGATTGTACAAGAAGTGGTGCATCCTTAAATAATTCCCGTTTTCTGGATGTGTTTGTGAAGCCAGTAGTTCTATAAAAGACATTTTTGGTTTTATAGTGTTTTTTATAAACAGGGTATTTAAACTTTGCGCTTTTTAGGTGCCGTAGAAATCCCTAATCAAGAATAAAAAAGATTTTCTATATGCATTGT
>CAZSRD010000031.1:0-13550 GCA_964609455.1 uncultured Methanosarcinales archaeon | reverse complement strand
TGTTACGCAATTCCCCTACACACAAATGTGTGTAGTATCCTTGCTCAATTAGAATAAAAAGTAGGACTGGATCTTTATCTATCTTTCTAAAAGATTAAGAGAAATTAGTTAAAAAAGGTGACAGCTTTCCTAGTTTCCCACGCAATGCAGTACTCCCAGGAACGGAGGCTTGCTTGACTTCCGAGTTCGAACTTCCCTTCCAAATTCCATTGAATCGGGAATATGGGATCGGGTAGAACCAAGCCCCTATGGCCGTCTAGCTATTAGGGAATAAATGTGTATTTAAAAAGCTTACTGATTTCTAACCACTCTTATTTTATACCCCTGATCAAGATCTATAGTATCATGAGAAGTATGTACTTCATTTTGCACTTCTTGGGCTTCTTCTGGAAATAAAGTAGAGAGGTTTGTACCCTGTTCCCCTTCAGATATATTGGTTCTTTTTTCTCCTGTAAATAGAGTAGCCATTACATTAACATTTTGTTCAGAAGAAGCATTAGTCACCACTTCCCCAATCTCCTCCTGAAACATTTTTTTTATCTCCAACTGGTCCTTTAATGCCCTCTCTTCTTCTCGTTTTAATTTTTCCTCTGCCTCTTTCGCCATCTGTGCGGTTGTTTTTATTTGTATAAAACTAGAGAAAAATGATTTCTTTGGCAGCGCTTTCTTTTTTTCAGCATCTGCTTCCTGTTTAGGTTCTTCTTTTTTGTTTTCTATTGCATCTTTTTGGGGCAATTTTTTAATATCTTCTTTCTCAACCTTGTGGTTACTGCTCTCTTTTACCCTTGCTTCTATTCGAATCTCATCCCTAACTTCTTCTGACATATCCTTTTTAACCCTGGGTTTTTTCTTAAACAGGATATCCATAACTTTTCCACGTAAAGCATCCATCTGCTCTTTTCTCCTTGCAGTCTTCAACTCTGATAGCCTATCTTCCTCAATTCTTTGCCTTTCTTTCAAAACATTAATCTCTTCTTCTAGCTCTAGCCTCTTAACCTTCTCTTCTTCGGTTTCTTCCATTTCTCTTTTTTTGCTCTGCTCGCTAAGCTCAGCTAATTTTTCCTTTTCATACTCTTCTTTCTTTTCTATCTTAGAAAGAGACTCCTTAAGATTTTTTCTCTCCTCTTCTAAACTGCTTAATTCTTCTTTCTCCCCTTCTAAATCCTCTAACTTAACTTCTTTCCAGCCATCATCTTCCCTTTCTTTTACTGGTTTTTTAACATCATTCGAATCCCTGTTTATACCTCGTTCTAAAACTAACCTATCAATATGCTCCTGTTTTATCTCAACCTTAGGCTGTGCTTTCTTTTTCTTCATCTCCTCCAATTTAGAGGTTAATTTGCCGCTTAAGCCTGCAATTTTTGTTTGAGCTTTATAGGCAACAGATGCCTTTTTGTTCATAAGCTTTGACTTAAAATTAGAAAAAAGCTTTCTTCTTCTCTTACTGGTTATATATTTATCCATATCTTTATGGAAGTTTACTGGCATACTAAAACTTTAGAACATCATTTATATAAACTTTTCTAAACTTCAATCTCTATTTCCTTTTCCTTAGGATTAACTGACTTTATAACCTTATGCCCTTTAAGCCTAACCTCTATATCTTTCCAGCTATATTTTGTTGTAGCCTTTTTCAATTCTTTAAGAATTTCCCCAATTAAGCTATAGTTCTGATAAATCAAATCTGCTTTTTTTCTTTCTTCAGCTTCCTGCTTCTCAAGCCCTTCAATAGCCTTCCTTTGTTGCTCTAACCTCCTAATCAATTTCTCAATCTCCATCTCTTTCTTTGTTTTGGGCTTTTCTTCCTTAAAATGATTCAGAAAATAATAATCAAAAGCTTCGTTATAATTCTTAACTTCTTTTTTCTTCAGATTATTATATATTTTAAGTTCAAATGGAACAACATCTTTAGCTTCTTCATTTTCATAGATAATCATGGGATTTGTCTTATTGTCTGCCATATCATTTACTGACTTTAGAACACCCTTAATCTCCTTTTCCCCTAATTTATCAGGATTAATATTCTTATCAATGCCATTTAACAAACAAACTTCTTCAGAGTAAGTGCCGCCTAAACCCAATTCAGCAGCCAAACACTTAACTAAACTTTTTTCAGATTTATTAAACAAGTCCTTTAAATCTCCTAATTCCAATTTTAGAAAATTGTAATCCATCTTTGGATAATCATACTTAAGCTTAGCCCTTATATCTCTATCCCTCCACTTATGGTAAACCAAAGCAGATAGTATGATGTTATCTTTGTCGCATAGGAGAATGTTCCCCTTGCCAAAAAACTCAACAATAAGCTTTTTCTTTTCTTCTTTTTCAAACATAAATTCAATAATCCTTTCAGATTCTATCTGCTTAATCGACCTTAACTTTGCATTACCTAAATGCTTTCTCAAAAACATACAGAATTGAGATGGCTCTTCAGCAAGCTCTTTTATGGAAGCTAAATAAAATAATTTTCCGGAAATAATCCTCAAAATCTGTTTTCCTTTACTAGGAACATGAAATTGCAAAACAAACTCCTCTTTTTTTGGATTATAGATATTGTCTACTTTGCCATCTACCAAAAACCCAAGCTCCTTAACCAGGTAATGTATTTCTAATGATGTCAGATTAGTCTTCATAAGATAGAAAAAATAAGCTGCATATATAAATCTAACCCTCAAAATCAAAAGGACTTATAACATCTTTGCCAAAATTAGACTTAGCTTCTTTTAACCTTTCTCTTTGCTGGTTAAGGTGAGTAAAGAAAACTTCTGGAATTTCGTGTTCCTCTTTAAATACAGCCTCTATTCTTTCAAGCTTCTCCAACAAACCTTTTAACCTTATAGAAAATTGTTTTTCATAATCTTCCTTAGTATACTCTTTTGAAAAAATCTCTCTAAACAAACCTTTCAAATCCTCATATTTTGGAATAAGCCCAATTGGTGTTTCAATAGCCTCGTACTCATCATGCACCCTCCCATCCATCCATATGAGCCATACCTTCTTATCGGTTTTCTCATTCAAGAACCTATCATTTTCCTTTAAGAAATAATTAGTAGCAAATATCAATGGGGGCTTATCTAGATCTTCTCCAAACTTCAAATGGCTTTTAATATAAACCCCTAAGGGAACAGTCAAAAACTCTATATTAGACATAGGATTATGTTTCTTAACGCCTGCTTTGTCTGTTGTTCCTGTTGTTGTCTCAGATTCAAGCGCAGCCCCAACAAATACCCCATGAACCCAGCCTAATGTCTGCAATACAGGAACAGAAGTATCAGAATCTCTACCACCATAAATAAACCCGCTCACTGGCACTCCCTCTGGATTATCTAGATTCTCATCTGCATTCTCTAACTCACTTATCCTGATAGTATACCTAGCATTCTTGTGCGCAGCCAAAACACCTTTCCCTTCCTTATCCCTCTTTTCTTCAGTCCATTCACCAAAATAATTATAACCCTCTTTAGGCAGTTCTTTCCCCATACCTAACCAATAAGGCATATTATCTTTAACAAGAACATTCGAAAAAATAAGCTCTCTCGGCGTAGTTAAAGATTCATAAATCACAGGATCGTCTTTAGAATTTATATCTGCTATAATCCCAAAAATCCCTTGTTCTACATTAACAGCTCTTGCCATCCCATCCTCTCCAGGCCTTAGATAAGCAATGTCATCACCAATAATTGTCTGGCCAGATATCATTGCAGTGGATGTTTTCCCGCAAGCTGTTGGAAAAGCTCCAGTAAAGTATGTAACCCTATTCTTTCCTTCTGGTTTTGCGCCCATTACAAACATATGCTCACATAACCACCCTTCTTTACTAGCCTTAGAAATCGCCAATCTCAAAGCCAACTTCTTCAAACCAACACTGTTTCCTGCATATTGGTTGTTAACAGTAAATACCCTCTCCTCCTCTAAATCCATATAAACCCTTCGTTTCTCAATATCAAGAGAATTTTTCCTTTCATCAAGCCTTCCTGCAGAATGTATAAAATGAAAAAACTTATCAGGCTCTTTTAACCTTTTAAATTCTCCATACCCTTGCCTATAAAGAATATTCTCGCTATGAGCCACATATGCAGAATCTGTTATCTGTAACGCTGGAATTGAGAATTTTGAGTTTACAGGACCAAGAGAATAGAATAACACAAGCATTTCCTTTCCTTCCATTATGCCATCTAAAATCTCAAATATCTCTTTCAAAGCTTCCTCCCTATCTACAGTCTTGATTGCCTTGCTTAACTTCACCCCCTTAGGAACCATAACACAAGTATTAATCAAATCCCTGCCCTGGTCGTAATAACCATCAAAATGTATGGTATGCCCTCGCATCTTAAGCTTTTTCTCTTCAGCATTGGTTATAGGCAATTCCCTAACATAATCAACATCTTCCTTAGAATCAGTAAAGACACTTACTTTTTTTGGTTTGCACAGTTTAATATATTTCTCAACTACCTCAATAACCCGGGGGTTATTAAGCTCTTTTAGCTTCTTCAAATTTTCTTCATCTAAGATTGTTTTGTCAATATCCATTTTTATAGAGTAACTTTGTATTCATTTAAATAAGTTATGTTATAAGAATAACAGATTCATTTCAAAGTATCATACAAAGAGAGGTAACCTTTAGAAGCTAATGTTTTCATGCTAGCCACTAAATCGACTTTAATCCTCCCATCGTCTTTTGCATTTCTTACTTCTCCAACCAAATCTACATCCTCTAAGATTTCAACCACCGTTTCCTGGCTTCCTTCCATTACAATATCCTCATCTTTAGCATTTCCTTTCTTGGTAATTGGTATGTGATCTTTAACATATGCATAATATCTTTGGTTAATATCTGTAAGAACAAACTCCATGATAGGATATTTTTTTGTTCCGAATAACTTTTTTAATTTATAAGCCCCTATTTCGTTTATTAAATAATTAATATGGCTGGAATTGATTACCTCTTCCCCTGCATTTATCCTGCTTAAAGCATCCTTAGGTAATCCTGGATTAGGAATAAAAGGTTTAGCAACCATATTTGGGGCAATAACAAAATAATAAGCTCCTCCAAAAACAATAACAACTAAAATAATGGATATTACAGCCATCAGATGGTCTAAAAACCACCTCAGTTTCCTTCTAAATTTAGATTTCTCTTCTTTAGCCATCTTATTCCTTACAAGCCTTATATATATTCTCAAAAAGCTCTGCTATCCTCCCGCTATTAACCGCAGAAAAAGCAATTCTTAAAATATTTCCAATAGCAACTACTCCGGTATCATATTTACTCAATAAAACCTGCCTTACTTGCTCACCATCTTTATTTTTTAATCTGATGCACATAAAATAACCTGAATTATATGGCAATGCAACAAACTCTTCTCCATATTCCTTATGTTCTCCCAAAACCCTAACCACTTCCTTAAACCTTTTCTTCAATATATTATATTTCTTCTTTTTCTCAGTAAGATATTTTGGCTCATTAAAAGCGTAATACACAAGTGATTGTGACAAATGAGAAGCATTCGAAATATTCCCCCTAACAGCGCCAGCTGTCTTGTTCTCCAACGCACCATATAATCCCTTATTCCCGCCTTTTACGCCATAAGTAATGAAGCCTACTCTTAATCCCCACACATAATCCTCTTTTGTTGCCCCATCTAGTTTTACAGCTAATACGTTTTCGTGCAAATCAGCCAGCTCAACAAAAATAGATTGGGTATAAACATTTTTTTTATAAACTAGTCCAAAATAAGCATCATCCACTATTACAATAACCTTATTGCCTCTTTCAGCAGAATCTTTTATTATTTCTTTGATCTCATTTACTTCATTTTCATTAGGGGTATAGCCTGTTGGGTTATTAGGGAAGTTCAATAAAACAATCTTCTTTCCTACTTCCCCGCTTAATTTCTCTCTCAATCCATCAACATTAAATGCATTACTTTTAAAAGTTTCAAAAGTATCAAACTCAGCGCCATAAGCATTGATTAATATCAACCTATAATTTCCCCAAAATAAGTCAGGTAAAACTACCTTATCACCAGAATCCATAAACAAATAGCCGATCATGCTTAAGCCATGTGTCAAAGCATTTGTTGTAATTGGTAAACTTATTTCTTTTCCCTCTAAAGAAGGATTTTTTTGATAAATCATCTCTTTCCATTTTTCCCTTAACTCCGGCTTTCCAAAACTTGGAGCATAAGGAAAAACTTCCTTAGGATCTAACTTTATTTTCTTAGCTATGGGCTTAAGCCTCATAGGGCTTCCATCATCTTCTAAAGCTATTCCTATCGTAGCATTAATCTTCTTGCCTTTTGCATCTGCTGCCTGGGCTAAAATCCCTTTTGAGGGAAAGAATATGGCTTTTCCTTTTTCAGAAAGCAGTTCATAGACATTTGCATTATTCTTTTTGATTACTTCGTTTAACTCTTCAGCTTGCGGATTCATTTTACCTTTTTGGAGATTTCACTTATATTTATACCTTTTGTAGTATCTATAACTAAAATCTTATGTTTTGCCCCTTTTGCTTCATTTAAGCATATATCAAATACCTCACATTCAATATTTTCTTTTATTTTGTTTGCATTATATCTCCTTTTTTTCAACCTTTTCTCTAAAATTTTCAAATTACATTTTGCAACAATACAAAAGTCAACATATTTCCTTGGCAAATAATGGCTCAAATGACTATCGATAATCACTCCTTTTCCAAAATCCTTTTTACAAATCTTAATCTTATCAATTAGTGATTTATTCAGCTTATTAACATCTACAATGTTACATTTCCTTTTCTTATCATAACTTTCAGAAAGATTATACTCCTTGATTATTTTATTCACATCAATATACTCAAAACTCAATTTCTTAGCTAGTTTCTTGCTTAATGTAGTTTTCCCTGCTCCCACTGAACCTGTAACTATTATTACTTTCATAAATAAAAGAAAAAAGAAAAAGTATATTTAAACCTATGCTTATCTCCAAAAAACCAGCTTATCAAAGATTCCCTTAAAGAATCCATACAAGTCAACTTTTGGAGCCTCTTCCTCATCTTCAATCTCTACAACACTATCACCAGTTATGTCTGTTACATCAATCCAATCATCTGGGTTATCGTCAACTGGTTCATCATACTCAACACCCATATCCATCGCCTCTGCCTGCATACTTGCTTTTGCAAATACCCCTAAGGTATTTGTCAATATGCTATTTGTCTTTTTATCGTAATCAGGGCTTTTCTTAGCTTCAGTGGCATAGGTTTTTACTTGTTCTTCTGCAAAGCCTTCATCCCTATAATATTGCTCCACATCCTGCCTCATATAACTAAGCTGGGTATAGCTTCCTCCTGTTAAAGATGCAATTTGCCTAAATATATTTACTCCAACAGAATCTATACCTGAACCGCTAGCAGTGTAAATAACAATGCCTTTGTTTCTTGCATCTTCTATGTTCTGCTTATGGCTATGCCCATCAGGACATCCTTGTGCATAACTTCTGTCTGTGCTTCCTTCTCCATGCGGTGCAGCATCTCCTATCAGGAAGATTATCCTTTTTGTTTCTGGATAGCTTATAGCCTGGTTCTGATTGTAAACAGTATAACCCCAATCCATTTGGTTAATAGCTACATCTAAGCCATCTGCTACTGCCTCAGGCAAATCTCCTCCGCCAGATGCTTCAATCTCCCATATAAAGTTCATTATCTTATTTGTATTGTCAGTTAGATCGAACTTTCTGTACAAATACCCTGATTCCTCTAACTCGTGGTCTCTATAAGTGACTAAACCTACCCTTAAATAAGGCCTAGGCTGCCCATTTTCAACTTCTTTTATTATCTTTGTCAAATGTGTCTGAACCGTTCTTATCTCATCAGCCATTGAGCCAGTTGAATCTATAACAAACACAACATCTATCCTTGGCTGATACTGCACACAACCTACATCCTGGTTCTGAACACAACCCACATCATCTGCGCTTACTATTGGCAATATTGACATTATAACCAACAAAGCCATTAACAAACTAATTACCTTCATTTTACATCCTCCACGTGTTTTACACGTATCTTATCAGAAAGATAGCCCCATATAAATACCAAAAAGTAAGTTTCAATTCAGATTAAAACTAAGAAATAAAATTTTGGCTCTACAGAGCCTAAGAAGGCTAATTAGACAACAGGCCCTACATAAGATTCTCCTGCTTTTTCAACACATGCATCAAATGCCGCTGTCTTTTCCCAAACACACTTCCCATTTATACACCCGCAATTTATCTCCCTATAACAAGCATACTCTGCTCTATATTCACATGTTGTAAATATTGGCTCTGCATATTTGCTCTGGCAGATTGTTCCTGAACAGCCACCAGTTACACAATCATTATCTGTTGTACACTCTCTTTCCCCCATTATTGGAGCTTCCTCTTTTGTTTTATCACAGCCAATAACTAATATTAAAGAAATAATCAAAAATGTAACTATCCTCTTCATATTATCACCTACTTTTCTTTCTTAGCCCTAATCAAATCAAAAATAACTATTAAAACAATAACAAACAAACATCCGAACAAAAACCACAAAGCATAATTCGGAGCAGATTGTACGGCAGTTGCAACAGTTTCAGGAGCTTTCTCCATAACAGCATTTGCACCAGTTTCTGCTGCTTTCTGCATAACCTGATCTGCCAAAGGTGTTTCTCTTGCAGCCTCTTCCATAACAGCAGGCGCTGCTTTCATAGCCCCAAAAGTAGCTACAGGCTTAAAATATTTTGTATAAGCGTGTATAAAACCTGCCCCTATTAAACCTAATAAAGCAACAGGCAGAATAGATTTCAATTTCTCTTTAATTCCGTATGTACTCTTCGGAGCAATAATAATATACTTATTAGCCAGCTTATAATGATCTACCTCTCTCCCTTTCTCAGAATAATGAAATTCTTCAGCTGTTACTAAACCACCTTTAACAAGATGCTTAAGGTTGTAATGCACAGTAGATATAGGTATTCCCAGCTTTTCAGCCAGCTCACTCTCAGTAGCATCATTGTTCTCAGCAAGGTAATCAAGTATCTTCCTGCAGCTTTCATTAGATATAATCTGTGCTAACTCCTTTGCCTTATTCTCCTTCAAGCTTACTAGTAAAAATTTGTCTCTTGCCATATTGATTAAAGTTATACAATCCTTTATAAATAGTTTGCTATAGTTTCGAATTAGCTTAAAGTCATCTCTAATTCGAAACTAGGAAAAATTAGTATTTTTTCGTTGGTTTGAATTGAATTGAAGTTATAGATATATTCAAACTTAGGAAAAAATTGAAGATTTTTTCTGTTGGTTTGAATTGATTAGAAACTATAATAAAATAATTTATTTTTATATAAATTATATACTCCAATATCACTACATAGTAGTTAAAGAATAGAAAGCTTTAAATAGTCGTGAAATTTACTAAAAAACTATGCCAGATGGAACTATAAAAGGAAGAAGGATAGCAATGTTTGAAGGATTAGATTTGGATGCGAGAGTAGAGCAAGGTGTCGGTTTCTACGGTTACATAGCTGATACGGATTTGCCAGAGGTTGGCCCTTTTAATGACGTACCATCAACAGAAGAAGCCTTAAAAAAGGTTGTAGGCATATATATAAAATATGAAAGGAATCCTGAAAGAACAATAAATTCTCCAGAGTATAAGGCACTAATAAATTCAATCCCAAAAAAGGAAGGATAAAAGTTTTCTTGTTACTATATTCTAAAATAGAAGCAAAAAGTTTATATATCTGACGTTATTAACTAGTAGTGAAATGAGCAAAAATAGTTTTTCGTGCCCCCACTATAGGAAAAATGATGAATTCCATAGGGAACGAATGGAAGTAGTTGCAAAATTAACAGGCCTTAGATACGAAAAAAGATTAGAGGGGGTATTAAATGAGTTAATTGGATCAACCCCAGATATGCCCAATTCTATCTATAGGCATTCCTTAGAAAGAAATTGTAATTCTGGTAATTGCTTTGTAACAAAGTACTTACCTGCACTCATTTCTGAAGCTGATAAAGCTATTCAAAGTGAACTAAGGGGCTCTGCACACGTTCTAAAGCCAGAAGAAGTTGCTACAAAAAGGTATGATATGATTGTAGACGCTTTAGAAAGAATGGTTTTAGTTGGTAGATATTTTGATGAAGCAAATGCTCGTTCTGCAAAAAGAACTGAAGCAAAAGAAAAAATTAAGAACAAATTGGATTTATACAGGGTAGCAAGCCAAAATCCAGGAGCAGTAGAAGCCCTGATTAATTTTCAAACAGAAGCAACTTCACAACTGCTTTTAGAATATGCTCCATTCCTTGCAAAATTATATTTGTCCCTATTAGCGCACCAACCGCAATCATCCAATATATTGTCTCATTTAAAACCTGGTAGAAAAGATTATCGAAGTCAAAGAACAGAATTAGGTGACCTTGTTTTAGGTGCAGAGATATACCTAAGGTATTCTGGTGAGCATTTGATGTGGGAAAGAGATAGAAAAGCCCTCTCAAAAGAAGAATTAGTTAAAGAATCTGAGATTATACTAGACTTACAAGTAGAAGCCATAAAAAATTACTCCATGTTGCAGTTAATTAGGCTTGGCTCATTATACATTGCCCCAATAAGGGGAACATTCACTGATACAGAACGTAGGCAACCAACCAAAGGAGCAGACTTCTCTTTTGAAGATATGGAACTGATTTATGGTGAAATGTCAAACATAAGCAATGCTGTTATTGATACAATCCATTCAATAGCCAGCAAACACCATCAAAGATTGTATGGAAAACCAAGTTCCCCCTTTTGTTTATTGCTTGGAGGGGCAAATGCTAGAAGAGAATTCCCTTCATTTGATTATGATGGTATGGCAGTATATGAAAAAGAAGGTAAAACAGAAGGGGGGATTGAAGGCTCAATTTCAAATAGGGAATATTTTAATAATCTTTTTAGCCTTATTATGGAGATAGCCGACGAAATAGGCCATAATTTTGACACTGATTTTCAAAGCTTGCTAGTAGAGTCCGATAGCCAAAAAGTAGGAGATTTAGTAACCGATTTAGAAACATTTCAAAAAAGAATTGGTAAATCCAATGTTCAAATGGTAAGAACTGCAAGTTCTTCTCTAATTTTAGCTGCAGGTAACGAAGATCTGGGCAAAAGAGTAATTGACATTTGTAGTGAACAATATAGAAATCCTGCTTTTCTTGAAGAAGATTTAGCATGGAGCTATGCAAGAAGGCTTAACAGAAGAAAAGAATATTCCAAAAAAAACTATAATGTGAAATATTCAGCTGGTGGCTTAAGGGATATAAACGATGCAATATGGATGAACAATTCTGCTAACGGTGTTGCTGAGAGAAATATATTGAGGGGTATAGATAGTTTAGCATTAACTTCAAGAGAAAAAAAACAGCTCAAAGGCTCTTATTTTTATCTTATTAACTTAAGAATAAGGCTAGACTTTTATTATGGTAGAAATAACAAGGATCTGCCGCAAAATGGTGAACTAAAGAAATTTGTTCATGCATTAGGTTATGAAGGTAGTGCGCCTGTTAGAGGTTTCAGAGAAGATTACAATAGACATAGACACGTAATTAAAACCCTAACAGACAAAGCTATAGGCAAAATCTTAAGTGAATTTCCAAATATGGATGATACAGTAAAGAAACTGCAAACAGAATATTTAAAACGATTTGAAGAAATCCGAAGAAAAAAAGTTGAAATCGCTGAAGGGAAAAGAGAAAAAGTAGCAAAAAAAATAGAAGAGGATGCTGAAAAAATGTGTAAGATGGGTGCAGATTCGATTTTTGCTTCACTCTGGGCTGAAATGGCTGCAAAAGACAGAGGGGAAGAACTTTAACCTTACAATCCAAAAATTTTATATAGCAATAAAAACAAACAAGACTAAATGCCAACAATAACCCTTTCAACATCTAAAAAAGAAGAACTAATAGACATCACAGATAAAGTCCAAGAAATAGTCACAAATTCTAAAACAAAAGAAGGAATAGCAATACTTCAAACTCAACACACAACAGCAGGGCTAACAATAAATGAAAACGCAGATCCTGATGTTAAAGAAGATATACTAAAGGCTTTAGAAATCTTCGATAAAAACAATTACTCTCATTCAGAAGGTAATTCTCCTGCGCACATTAAGTCATCATTGATGGGTTCATCCTTAACCATAATAATCAAAGGCAGCCAACTTCAATTAGGGACATGGCAGGGCATATTATTCTGCGAATTTGACGGTCCACGTTCTAACAGAAAAATAATTGTAGAAATCAAAAAAACCGTCGGTTACCCCTAACTAAAAGTCAAGAGTTTGACCGACGATTTTTAGGATATTAGAAATCGCTACATCTCACAACTTTAGTCATGGGTATTACGATTTCAAATATAATAAAACAATAAATATTTATAATGCAACTATTAAATATACTATAATGAAAACTACAAAAACCAAAGGTTTTTGTCGGTTTAGAAATTCCCTTGGAATTTCTAAAAAGAGAGGTATAATAGAGCTTCAATTTAATTGGATCTTTGTACTGATAGCAGGGGCAATTATATTTGTATTTTTCATAAATATAGTAAACAAACAAAGGGAATTCTCAGAAGTCAGAACATCTGGAACAATAATCACAAATCTTGACTCTATCTTAACCGGAGCTCAAGTCTCAACAAATACCGTAAACATTATTGAGATGCCAAAGGTTGACATTAATTTTGAATGCGACAAATATTTTATAGGCTCCTCACCCAAGCAAACAAAAGGCAATGTTATCTTTGCGCCTGATTTGCTAAAAGGAAAAAAAGTGATAACCTGGGCTTTAGACTGGAACATGCCGTATAGAGTTACTAATTTCCTCTACATAACGGACCCTGAATTGAGGTATATAATTGTAAATAATTCTAAAAACCTAGGAAAAGTTATATTTGATGAATTGCCAGAGGAAATGAATAAAGAGCTGGTACACCCAAACGAACTTGGAGATTTAAAGGACAAGAACAACTATAAGGTTAAGTTCATTTTCTTGGGTGATATTAACAACAACGGCCTAACAAACCTAGGCAAAATGCAAGACAAAGACATAACCGGAATACAAATTGTAGGTATTAACAATGAAAATGTGCTCCCTAGTACAGGCACAATAAAATTTCTGCAAAAAAAGGGGGATTTTTGGGATCAAAGAACAGAAACCTTCTACTTAAAAAAAGAAAGCCTCTATGGAGCGATATTTGCTGCAGACAAAGAGATGTATGACTGTGTCATGAAAAAGGCTTTTACAAAATTAAACTTACTTACACAAATCTATTTAGCAAGATCAACTAGGCTATCGGACTATTACGGAATAGACAATGCCAACTGTGCCAATGCACATTATCAAGCAAAAGTTCAGCTTGAATATATAAAGGATTCCTCACAGCTAAGGATAACAGATTTCCCAGCAACGAATGGGATAAACAATATGATAGCAATGCGAGACTTTAACACCCATATAAAAGATGAAAACCAAAGAGCGCAGCTATTTTCATGCGCCCTAATATATTAAAATGA
>CAZSRD010000030.1:12331-13941 GCA_964609455.1 uncultured Methanosarcinales archaeon | reverse complement strand
TCCTTCTGACATGATCTACAAGAATGATTATCTATTTAAAAAATTAATGTTTGCATCAACAGATTTTTATATTAATTATGCTAATATATTACTATGCTAGACCCTGAATCATTTGTCTGTGAAAGATGTGGGGAGTGTTGTATAAAATATGTTGTTAAGCTCAGCAAGGCAGATATCGAAAGGATAAAGAAAAAAGGATATAGTGAAAGGGAGTTTGTGGAGATCGATAAGAACCTGCCTGAGCCGACTAAAACTGTTTTGAGAAAGAAAGAAGATTATTCCTGTGTTTTTCTTAAAGGTGGTAAAGGGAATTATCATTGCCAGATTTATGATGCGAGGCCAAATGTCTGCAGAAGATACCCTTTTTTGAAGAAGAATGTTGGGAGTTGTAAGCCTATAACGCTTGCAAATAGAAAGATTTAAAACAATATTTTCGTTCTTGAGGCTTATGAATGTGTTTTCACTTGATGAGATTGTAGAGAGATATCCTGTGCTCAAACTCGGGAGTATAGGAACTGAAAGAGAGAGGGTTGTTGTTGAGGGGGTTGCAGAAGATAGAGAGTCAAGACGTAGAAGCGAGGATGCAGTTTTATTGAGATTGTCTATTGCACGATTCTACTATGAATCTGGCCAAGATGTAGAAGCTGCTTACCAGATATCAAAAGCAGCAAAATTCATGGTATATTGGGATGATGCATCAATTATGATGGCTGAGCTGAAAGTCTTGTCAGGAATTGAATTTGAGAAAAATGCTCATGGAGACAGGAGGCTTCTTCAGAATGCTTGTTATGATTATCTGCATGCTGCAGAAGCATACTTTAAATGCGGTAAAACTGAGTTAGGCCAAGAAGCTTTTACCAAATTTTTAGATATTGCAGATAAAATACGATTTAGCAGGCGAAGAGTCTGGAAAGCTTTAGCTAATATAGGGAAATCCTATCCAGAAGGAATAGAACAGTACGAAACTATTGTACAAAGTTGGGAGAAAAGATAGAAAGATAATCTTTTAAAAATGTAATTTTTAAACCATTCAGTTCCCAACATCGTTCGAAACTAAAGGTTTTTAAATGCTTACTAATTTCTTGTTCTTATTACATTAATTAAAAACTATGGAGGAAGATTAATATGGCAAGTTTTAAATTATGCATTGGAGCAAAAACAGGTAAATGTTATCAAAAAGAGGTTAAGGATGCAGAAGCACAGCCGTTTATTGGTTTGAATGTAGGAGATAAGATCAGTGGTGATGCTTTTGGAATGAATGGATACGAGTTCCAGATTACTGGCGGTTCTGATTACTGCGGTTTTCCTATGAGGCATGGAATAATGGGCTTGAGGAAAAAGATATACTCCTATGGCGGAGTTGGATTTCCAAATCTCAAGAAAGGAGAAAAAACAAGAAAGACAGTATGCGGCCATAAGATTCATGATAAAATAACCCAGATAAACCTAAAAATATTAAAAGAAGGTGCTAAGAAAATAGAAGAATTGGTGCCTGCTGGAGAAAAGAAGGAAGGCGCTGAAGAGGCACCGAAAGAAAAGAAAAAAGAAGCCCCTAAGGAAGAAAAGAAGGAAGCTCCAAAGAAAGAGGAGAAAAAAGCAGAAGAAAAACC
>CAZSRD010000030.1:0-12231 GCA_964609455.1 uncultured Methanosarcinales archaeon | reverse complement strand
AAGAAATCTGTTAAAAAAGAAGAAGCTAGCCAACCAGTGGTAAACCTAGGCATGGTCGGCCATGTGGATCATGGAAAGACGACTTTGCTGGAGAGGTTAAGCGGAAAGTGGGCAGATACTCATTCTGAGGAGATGAAGAGGGGGATTACCATAAGATTGGGGTATGCAGACGTTGAGTTTAGAAAATGCGACAAATGTAATGCGTTTAGTGTTAAAAACAAATGCCCTGAGTGCAAAGGAGAAACAAAATTGCTTAGGAAGGTGAGTTTTGTTGATGCTCCTGGCCACGAAAGCCTAATGGCAACTATGCTTGCAGGAGCTACTATTATTGATGGCGCTTTACTTCTTATATCTGCGAATGAGCAGTGCCCCCAGCCCCAAACAAGAGAGCATATAATGGCATTAGAGATTATCGGCATAGACAATGTTGTTATTGTTCAAAACAAAATAGATTTGGTTACGGAGGAGGAGGCAATTAAAAATTATGAGCAAATAAAAAAATTTATTTCTACAACTAAGTATAAAGATGCCCCGATAATACCTATTTCTGCCCAACATAATGTTGGTATATCCCCATTGATAGAATCAATAGAAAAAACAGTAAAAACCCCTAAAAGGGATTTGAAAAAAGATCCATTGATGCTTGTTGCAAGATCATTTGATATTAACAAACCAGGCACGGAGATAGACAAGATAAATGGCGGCGTTCTTGGAGGAGCGCTGAAACAGGGGGTATTGAAAGATGGAGGGGAAATTGAGATTAGGCCCGGTTATGAGATAGAAGAAAAAAATAAAAAAATATGGAACCCAATAAAGACTAAGATAACCGGCTTAAAGTCAGGCGGCGCTTCTTTAAAGGAAGCAGTTCCTGGCGGTTCAATTGGCTTATTGACTTCTTTGGATCCTTCTATTGTTTTCTCTGACAAGCTTTCAGGCTCGGTTTTAGGCTTGCCTGGAAAATTGCCTCCTGTCTGGAGCGAACTAAGTTTAGAGATTCATTTACTTGACAGGGTTGTAGGCTCAAAGCAGGATCTTAATGTTGAGCCGATAAAACTTACCGAAGCATTGATGCTTAATGTGAACACTTGCGCAACTGTTGGTTTGGTTTTTGAGTTAAAGAAAGCAAGAATAAAATGCAGATTAAAGCTGCCTGTCTGCGCAGAAAAAGATTCAAGAGTCACAATTTCAAGAATGATTGGAAACAGGTTTAGGCTGATTGGCTACGGAATTATAAAAGACTAGTTATTTGTTTATAAAATCATCCATCTTGTCTTCTGTGTTAAAGAATATCATTCCATAACCTAGGCTGAACTCTTTGCTTTTTTGCTTTTTGAACTCCTGGTAGCTGTCCATTTTAAGACTCCATATAACCTTTCATAAAACCCTCTTCTTCTGGTGACATTTCATCATCATCCACTAACTCCTGCCTAGATCTTTCACCATACACATCCTCTTCATCACCATATCTATCTTCGTTCCAAAACATCTTCATTTTGAAAACCTCCGATGGTTCTACCCCCTTTTAACCGGAATATTTACGGGTAATGCACCCCTTTTTATATAATTATTGCTTAAAGTTTATAGTATTTATATAAATCGAAAGATTTATATAGAAAAATGCATTTCTTATAGATAGTATAAATGTATAAATAATAGTTAAAAGTTTTAAATAAATCTTATAAAAGCGGGGTGGACTATATATGAAAAGAAAAGTTATACAAATAGCTGATAGCACTCAATTGGTTTCTTTGCCTAGAAAGTGGGCTCTGCAACACGGGATTAAGAAAGGGGACGAGATTGAGGTTACAGAAGACGGAAATAGAATTATCGTTTCTACAGAAAGGGGTTATGAAGTAAATAAGGTTGAAGTGGATACCGAAGGGCTCGATATAATGATTCCAAGATTTATACACGCCTTATACAAAAAAGGGGTGGATGAGATAAAGCTTACATTCAATTCAAAAGAAAACATGCAGGCAATTCAGCAGGCCTTGGGAAAAGAAGCTGTTGGTTTTGAGATAACCAATCAGGGAAATAACTTTTGCGAGGTAAAGCATGTATCAGGTGAGCTCGAGGATTTTGAGCCGATTCTAAAAAGAACATTCTTATTGCTTTTATCTATGTCTGAGCAAACATTGGATTCATTAAAAAAAGGCAATTTCAACATTCTTCCCAATGTTGCTTTTTTAGAAGAAGCAAATAACAGGTTTACAACCACATGCAGAAGGCTTCTCAATAAAAAAGGAGAGAGCAAATACAGGCCTCTCGGCCCTATATATTACATAATCGAAGATATGGAGAACCTGGCTGACCAATACAAATACCTTTGCAATCACCTTTACAACCTTGATAAAAAGAGGAAAATCGACAAGAAAGGCATTAGCAAAAATATAATAAGTGCATTTGAAAAGGTCGATAAAATGCTTAGGGACTTCTATGAACTGTTCTATAAGTTTGACAGAGCCAAACTGGTAGACATAGGTAAAAAAAGAAAAGAATTAGTTGTAGAATTATACAACCTTCTTGAAAATTCAAACAAGATTGGTGATAGAATTATAGCCCATTACCTTGTTGTAATATCCCAGAAGATATTTTGCTTTATCGGGCCATTAATTGTGTTGAGTATTTAGAGAATTATTGTTGGGATGTAATATCCAAGCTGATCTTCATTAGCTCGTCCGTCACTAAAGTGTAATTATCATACCTTGACAAATCTCTAGCATAAGCCATTTTTCCAGCTGCTCTAATCAACAGCAATGAATCTAAGATAACATCTGGTTTAAAGCCCCTCCCCCCAATTAATTCCCTTGCCCTAAGCCTAATTTCATCAACCCCCTTTCCTCCGCAAAGAGCATCCATTGCTTTATAAACTCCATTGTGGACTATAACATGGTAAAGAGTAACATCGCTTATATGATCTATTTCAACATCAGCAAATTCCTGAAGTGATAGAACAGGCCTTATCGACTCTATGAACTCTGCTCCAACCATATCATGCTGAACAAAAGTAGACATATACCTCTTTTTCCCACCATCCACCTCAACCTCATCAACACCAAATGTAAGAACCTTTCCAATATTGTGCAATAAAGGAAGATGCTCTTGGAGGATATATACCTTTCTATGATTACCTAATCTCCTTGATAAATACGTGCTAATTCTTTGATTGTATATATCATTTGGAGAATTTAAATATGAATTACTTGAGACCATTTGTTGTACTTGATTTCTCACAGCAAGTGCCATCTCAAAAACAGTTCCTCCGAAATAAGGTGGATGACTTTCATAAACTCTGGCTTTTTCAAGGTATTGTCGAAGTTGAGGCATCTTTTCAAGTTCCTGAGGGAGAGAATCTATTATTTGACTTTGTTCTGGAGTTCTTTGAGCAGGTGGTGGAAATGAGTCTATAACTTTCATTGTTCGGGCATATGATTCTCTCCATTTAGTATAGTGAAGATTGTCTGGATCCCTCATTTTACGTAAAAGCTCATTATGAACTTCTTTGATTAATGGGAGGCTTAAAAGAGAATCTGTACTAATAAGGGGTTTTTCTGCTTTAATTTTCTGCTTTGGCTTCATATCTGGCCCATGATAATCTGTCCCTTGAAATACTCTAAGGCTATCATGCCTGGAAACATAAAAATCTGCCCCTTTGCCCTCAATTCCATGAATACCCCACTCACAAAATAAAGCCATAATTCCATATTTGGATGCATACACCAGCTCATCTTCAGTAATCACGCCCCCGTCTAATAATTTTTGAACATCAACCCCTTTTGCCTGAAAAACGCCAAAGTCACTTTCCAACCAGGGATCATCCTCGTCTCTTTTTTCATTAGGATGAGCTAAAAGAGGAATGCCTCCATGCCTAAGGATATCATCTATCGCTTCACGAGGAGAAATAGATTCCATAATAAATGTGCTATCAATACTTCTCTCAAAATAAATGTCCCTAACCTCCGCTGGAGTTAATACACCCCTTTCCTCTCCTGGTTTAGGTGGACGAGAATAAAGAGCCTCACCATATCTTTTCCACAATAAAAAGCCAATAGTCAATCTGCTTGGTGAATCTGGGTTGACAGCAGCAACATCCTCCCATGTTATAGGGGATTTATCTGATATCAAATCAGTTAATTGCTGTGCAGAAAAATGCGGATCTTTTGATGATCTTAAATGGTCTAATGTTGCTTCAAAAAAGTAATCCCTTTCATAAAGGTATTTTAACATCTCTCGCGCCCTATTCTGCCTAACTTCGCAAACCTTATCCAATCTTGCTTGAAATTCCTTGCTTACTCTTTTTAAGTTTAAACCAAGTATATGAAATTGATACCCCATTTTCGCTGTCAACTCAACACCCTGCCCTATCTTCAAATCAGGGCCACACCTAAGCACACCAGGACAAAGTGGCTCTATCCTATGAAAAGCATGTAACTTATAATTTTCAAAACCCCCTTCGGTCAGTATATATTTTACGTAGGCAGGCCTTAATAATTCCTGGTTAGGGGGATCAGTTTCACCATCTGAAAACAAATTCACACCAGAACATATATAATCATTAATAGCTTTGATTACACCAGGGGACCATGCTTTTACAGTGTCATGGTCTGTCAACTCAATTCTTCCTAACTTATTGGTCAATGCGTAAAGGATAGTCTCTAATTCTGTCAGCTCGCCATCAGAACGCCAGGTATGAACATGATCATTCCCAATCTCAAATGATACTGGTGAGATTTCAATCACCTACCTGAAACCAACCTTCCAAAAACGCCAGAATCTTCAACATTACTAATAGATCCATAATCAATTTTCCTTTGTGCAAAACGATATGCAATATATAATAAGCCAAGTGTACAAACAATTGGCATTCTTGTGTCGTTTCTAAATTCGACTTTTCCAAATTCGTTATTCACATGGGCTAAGAGCTGCTTGTTGTCTACCCCTAAACCCTTTATTTCCTCAAATTCGTTAAGGGTTTGCTCCCCATCATTACCAAGCGATGTTAACATGTCCCTTATTGCTTGAACAGCCCTACCACTATAAAAATCAATTTGTTTCGATAATAACTCTCTTGTCTCCCTATAAAGAGCTGGTGATCTTTGCTGGACTACTCTTTCATTTTTTAAAGCATATTTTGTCAATGTTAAATCAGCCTTCCTAGTTGCCCTATAAAACTGAATAAGGTACCTATCTCTAACCAGATGCGATGCAAGCCCTCCTTTTTCTCCATGAAGAATGCTTGTATGTATTTTGAGGCTCCCAACCCACGCCCTAAATCTAGGATCATTATCATATTTAGCATCCAGAAAGTCTTTATACCTATCATCAAGGGTTGTTATCCCTTTTTCACCAGCAAATCTCCCAAATTCGTATGAATCAAAAAATGCAAAAAAATCTTCTAAAAAATGCCCCCATTTAGCAGCTGGATCCCAGTGATAAAGGTTAGTTCTAATTTTACTTAGATCTGGTTTGGATTTAGTAGATATCTCCTCGATTATATCATCCATAGTAGGATTCACAACATACCTATCAATAGCCCTTTGAATCCCTTGATTTTTTGGGCAATTGTCAAGTATAGGCACAACGCCTGCATCGCTTAGCGTTAAATTATCAAAAATCATCAGCGCTTTTTCAAGCAAAGATTGCTCTCCATCTTCTGTTTGAAGTGATCCATAATCCTTGGCATTCTGAAAAGCCAAAAGAATCTTATCTTTGAAGTCACTAATAACTGTAAGAGCACTTGGGTGCAGTATATGAGCCATAGCTGAGGGTGAGTCTGCTTGCCAAAAAACAAGATCATCCAGGCTTTGATTTCCAATAGCTTCTACATAAGGTACATACTTTGCCCTCTCTGCACTTCTGTCTGCCATTAAAAAAAGCCTGTCAAGATCAAGCCCAGGAACAAAATCTGTTACATAAAGGACTAAATTACCATCATCATATACAAAAGGCCGAGCTGATTTAGCCATTCTAAAATCAGATTTTCCTGCATATCTCTTTGAAAATTCATATGCTTGTTTTGCCCACTCCAAAGATGGTGCTTTTTTAATAAAACAATTTAATGTCGTAGGCTTACTGACAGGCAGATGAATAGCAAATCCTCCCTCAGAACATCGGTCTAAACATTCTTCCTGTAAAGTTGTTTCAGCTCCCTGAATCATAACTAATTCCCACAACTGCCTAAGGTAGTCCTTTGCCCTCTCTAACTGAGGATCATCATATTCAAAATGCCTAAAACTGCTTGCTAAGCCAATTACAGGCTCTATAGGTTGTTGTCCATTAGTCTTCATTTTTTAAATTCCTGACCCCCTCATAGTCAAACCTGTACTTGCATCTAGGGCAAGACTTAGGATTCTCTACTCGGTTTTCCCACTCGTAGTTGCACTTATCGCATATCAAATTACCCGCCCCTTAATCTACTATAATAGTAGTAATAGTAATAATAAGAGTATATCCTTATTTAAAAACCTTTCTGTTATGTGACTATTTAGTAATAGTGAAAATACTGTTTCAAAACATTGGAAAAATTACGCTTTTTCCAATATGTTTTTATAATACTTCACACTACTTAAATCTTATGACTTCAGCAAAAGAACTAAAAACAGGGCAGTACATCAAGATAAACAATGAGATCCTGAAAGTCACAAGAAAAGAGATTGCAGCTTATGGGACACATTGCCATTCAAAAACAAGATTATTTGCCCAGGGATTATTCACAAAAGGCCAGAAAAGCTTTACATTCAGCCATGAGGAGAATGTTGAGACAGTAGATGTTACAAGAAAAGAGGGCCAGGTTATTTCTAAGACTGAAGATAAAGTTCAGCTTATGGATAATGTTAGTTATGAAACAGTTGATGCAGATGTTGATAAAGCTTTATTGTCAGAAATAAACGAAGGGGACACAGTTACTTTTATTGATTTAGAAGGTAAGGCTCTTGTCTTAGATAAAAGGCAGTAAAAAACGAAGTTTTTATATAGTTTATGTTCTATAATACTTAAATATGAAGCTTTTAAAAAAAGCTAAGCTGTCAGGGATATTTGCTTTTATAATAGTTGTTTTAGTTGTTATTCTTCTTGTCTATTTAATAAAGAATGGTTGGGATATGGGTGTAGCTGCCAAGGATATGATCGGATTATTTGGTGGAGGGAAGAAGTAGCGATAATCCCAAGTTGGGAATGGGTTGTGTTACCTATTCTTTTCCTGATGGTCTAGGCTCTTCTTTGATCTCTATTCCCTCTAAGTCTTCATCTGCTTCAGCAGCTTTCCTTGATAATCTTTTAGCTGTACCTGCTATATAAACTTCCATTGGAATCTTGCCTTTGAGCAATAACTCATACCCTCTGTCTGATGGGGTCCATATAAGTTTTCTTTTGGTTTTAGGTTCTAATAGGCCAACAACATATGGCATAAAATTAGGTGGCACTAAATAAGCTAAATAATAAGCTGGGTTTTCGTGTTCCTGGTTTAGTGTCCTTACAACCTCTTCCTGTCTTCTGGCTGCTATTTTAGCTAAAACGTCTATTGTTACTGTATTAGTTACACCTTCTGGTCCAGGGAGCTCTTCAGGAAGGGAAACCTTTAGAAGATTACTTAAATCTTCCTGATAGATGCTTCGAAGGGTTGTTAAAGAAGCTGCAACTCTCGTTCTCTCATTTGATAGAACCACAAAAAGATCCCTACCAACATCAGAGAGCTTGGTGCGTGCCATATAATAATCTATTCCCAGGGCACATTCAACACGATTAAGATAATCCTGAGACTCTTTGAGAGAACCCTTAATTCTTAAATGCATTATCCCCATAAAAAAAGGAAATGGAGTACATACTTATAAACATTTATATTCTTAAGTAAATAAAAAGATTACTTCTTCATACCAACTATCCTAAAAACTTTTGTAGAGCATGTTGGGCAAGTTCCTTTGATTGATAACCTTTTGTTTTTCATTGTGTAATATTTTGGGTTTTTGACATTTACTTTTTCTTTACATTTTACGCAATATGCTATGATTGGCGCTTCTTTTTTCTTTTCTGGCGCTTTTTTCATTCCTTTATATTTGCTTATCTCCTGCTCGCAAAAGTAGCAATAACGTTCGTCTTCTACAAGGTTTCTTCCGCAGTATGGGCATTTTGTCATTTTTTATCCTCCCATCTTGAAAAGATCATTATCCCTATAACGCATATTATTGTTACAAATAATGCTGTTATTAAAGCATAAATGTAGCCTGTCCCTTCTATGCCTGTTTTTTTTATTATTTCATCAACAGCATCTCTAATGACGTCTCTCCATACTAATGCTATGACAAATGCAAAAGCAGCTGTAATAGCTCCAGCTATTCTGTTTCTTATCCTTCTTTTTGCTTCTTTTGCAGCCGACGGAACTTTTGTCGCATAATTTATTAGTTTGTGTATGTCTTCTTTTTTTAGCTTGTATTTTGGAGCATTTTTTTCATCAACTTTTTTTAGTTTTTCTTCTTCCATTTTAAACCCTCCTTACTATACTTTATACTAAATATTATTTAAATATATTGGATTTTTCAAAAGATGTAAACAATCAAGAACTGAAATACATAAATATGGCAAGAATAAAAGAGAAGTTAGAGCCTCTTTTATTAACACTCTAGGGTAGTTACAGAAACGAAATGTTTATAAACTAGGTTTCATTATTCTCCCCTAATGGGGTGGATAATATGAAACAAATTGAAGAAAATGTTATAAATTCTTTTCGCCTAGCGAAAAGTGATATAATCAAGCTTCAAAAAGAGGTTATAGAGTTAAACCAGACTCAAAAGAAACTTATTGCAGGGCTAGATTCTTTGCAGGCTAAGGAAAATAAGCTTAATCTAAAAGTGAGCAACTTAAAGACTAAGCCAGTAAAGCAAAAGACAATAGTAAGAACAATTGGCAAGGCAGCTAAGAAAAAATTTGTTGCATCAAAAGAAGGGAAGAAATTCCATATTGACATGTGCCCTTTTGCGCAGAATATAAAACCTAAAAGCAAGATTATCTTTAAATCAAAGTCAAAAGCTTTGAATCAGGGCTATAAGCCATGCCATTGCATAAAATAAATTTTTTTATCAAAATCTTTTTAAAGTAGTGCATTCTTTCTATTTCTAGGTATGGTAGACTTAAAATCTAAGATTAGAACAGTGCCTCATTGGCCAATAAAGGGCGTTATGTTCAGGGATATTACTACTTTATTGCAGGATGGGGGGGCTTTTAAGCAGGCTTGTGATGAGCTTTATGAGAGATATAAAAATGAAAAGATTGATGTTGTTGTAGGGTTAGAATCAAGAGGATTTATCTTTGGTTCTGTGCTAGCGTATAAATTAGGTGTTGGCTTTGTCCCAATCCGTAAGCCTGGTAAGTTACCTTCTAAAACAATAAGCGCAGAGTTTATGAAAGAATACGGCAAGGACAAGATGGAAATACATTCTGATGCTATCAAAAAAGGAGATAAAGTTTTGATTGTTGACGATCTAATTGCAACCGGCGGCACAATATCTGCAGCTGTTAAATTAGTTGAACAATTAGGCGGAAAAGTTCTAGAATGCGCTTTCTTAATAGATTTACCAGAATTAAAAGGCAAAGAAAAAATAAAAGGTTATAAAATATTTACAATGATAGAATTCGAGGGAGAATGAAAATCGGAATTATAGGTGGTTCTGGATTAGAAGACCCAAAGATATTGAAAGATGCAAAAGAGATAGAATTTACAACAAAGTTTGGAAAACCTTCTTCAAAATTGACAATAGGTAAAATAGATGGCATAGATGTTGTCATTTTATCAAGGCACGGAAAAAAACATACAATACATCCTGGCAAAGTCAACTACAGGGCAAACATACAGGCTTTGAAAGAGCAAGGCTGTACACATATAATTGCAAGTTCTGCTTGCGGTTCATTAAAAGAAGAAATCAAACCAGGCGACTTCGTTGTTGTCGACCAATTCATAGACCGAACACACGGCAGGCAAAGCACATTCTATGATGAAGACAATGTTGCGCATATACCAATGGCAGAGCCCTTCTGCAATGATTTGAGGAAATTATTGTACGAAACAGCAAAAGAATTAAAGTTTAAAGCCCATGAAAAAGGCACTGTTGTTACAATCCAAGGCCCAAGATTTTCTACAAAGGCAGAATCCCACATGTTCAGAAGCTGGAAAGCAGATGTTGTAAACATGTCAACCGTACCTGAATGTGTTCTTGCAAGAGAAGCAGGAATTTGCTATGCTGTTGTTTGTATGTCAACAGATTATGATTGCTGGCATGAAACAGAACAAACTGTAGACATACAGATGGTTTTGAAAACTTTCAAAAATAACGCAGAAAACGTTGTAAAATTATTCCTGAAAACAATTCCAAAGATAAAAGAGAATCCAGAATGCCACTGCAGGACTGATATTAAGAGTGCGGTTATAAGCTGATAACCACCTTCAAGCTCTCTTTCGCCTCAGCAACAATCCTAAACCCTTCCTGTATCTTCTCTAAAGGCAGTTTATGTGTTATCATATCCTTGACATTTACTCTTCCCTGCCTTATGATTGCCAAAGCCTGCTGCAGATCATCTGGTGCTGCGCCGTAAGATGATGTTATAGTTAGTTCATTTCTCCAGAAATCTACTGTTGGGAGCGAGATGTTATTTTGAGGTATTGCAAAAAGTAATATTTTTCCTTTTTTATCTATGCATTTGAATGCTTGCTCTATAGCTTGCATAGCACCTGTACAGATGATTATCTTATCAGCCTTAACATCAAGTTCTTGTTTACTTACATCAACAATTTCATCTGCGCCAGATTCCTTTGCTTTTTTTAGTCTATACTCATCAATGTCAGTTGCAATTACTTTTGCTCCTTTTGCTTTTGCTAATCTTATGTTCAATAATCCAGAAACACCTGAACCTAAAACTAAAACAGTATGATTTGATTTAATATCAATCATCCTTTGACCTCTTACAACACAAGCCAGAGGCTCTATCATTGTTCCTTCTTCAAACGAGATTGTTTCTGGTAATGTGTAGGTTCCGTTAATGACATTTATTTTTGGCACTCTTATGTATTCTGAGAATCCGCCTGGGTCATAATTTCCGTTATGCAATGTTTCGCAGGCAGTATGATTGCCATCTAAGCAGTATTTGCATTCATTACATGGAACATGGTGAGATACAAAAACTCTTTGACCAACCCTAAACTTTTGTGATTTTGACTCAATTATCTCTCCAGCAATCTCATGCCCCAAAACACGAGGAGCTTTCTTTATCCTATACCATTCCATAACATCTGTTCCGCAGATGCCTGAAGCTTTGACTTTAACAAGAATTTCTCCATCTTCTATTTTAGGTATTGGCCTTTCTTCTAAACGAATGTCAGAATTATTGTAATAGACTGCGACTTTCATGATCAAAAGATAATTTAATAAAGTATATAAATCTTGTTGGTTCAATATCTAATAAAACATTATTTGAGAAAAAACACCTGCCTTAATTGGCTTACCTTATCAAAGATGATCCTATTTTGAGATTTTTTAAAAGTTATATCAAATGCGTCGAAAACTCCGTTAATGCCTAAGGTAATATCTGCTTCGTCTTCAAACCCTTTTTTTGACAGCGCTATCAACACTGGAACATGAGGTATTTTTACTGACTGCCTGTCAGCCTTCCCTAAAAATGTAATGTCTACTGAACTTTCAACAACCTCTGAGGACTCACGATAGCCATAAATCTTATTCTTATTGCCGCCCATATCAAGACCAACAGCTTTGGCTATGCCTTCTGGGACAACAGTTGTGTCACAACCGCTATCAATCAATGCAGGCACTTCTATAGATGTGTATTTCCCGCTTAGAACAACAAGAATCCTTGGCCTAACAGCGTACCTTCCATCTAAAAGTTTCTCTTTTTTAAATCTATAAAGTAATGACATAAAGATAAACTCATAGAATAGACAGCCTATCCCTTACTTTTGTGATAAGGGGCCTTTTATTCGGATACTTGCTTTTTACTTCCTTTATCAGCCTATCAACATCTTTTCCACTAGCAACTACATTACGGTCTATAATCGCAAGCCATTCACCTGCATTTTTACTAAAATCTTTATTCAAAAACCACTCATAATTCATATAACTGTTTGTCATCTTATACACCTAAAAACCAGTATGACTATATAAATATTTCGCCATCATGGTGCCGTAGAAATCCCTAATCAAGAATAAAAAAGATTTTCTATATGCATTGTAT
>CAZSRD010000029.1:0-14177 GCA_964609455.1 uncultured Methanosarcinales archaeon | reverse complement strand
AGCTGCTCTCCTTAATCCTAAATATATCTGTGCTGCTCACTACTCCTCCGCCTCCACCGCCTCCACCGCCTCCACCGCCTCCGGAGATAGAAGTCACTGTTGTTGTAATAGTCACAGGAGGCGTTAAACCTACGCAATCAGCATCTGTATCTTCTGAACAGCCAGAGTCAAAATTGCATACCCCATCATTTGGATTGCAGCTTACACTGACATTAACACTCAAAGTATCATTAGTGTTTGAGTCAGAAATAGCAGTAACCTTTATTGTATTGTTAGTAGCATTAGGATCATAAATAGCGCCTGTGCCGACTATAACTGTTATGTTGCTCCAAACAATTGATTGAGCAGTTAAATTTGTGAAATTCACTGTGAGATTATCCCCAGAAGACCTTGACCAACCGACAGGTAAGCTCCAATTTAAGGTTATATTAAATATAGTTTCATCGGAATATTTAGCTAGATTCTTCATTTTGGCTTTTAGGTTATATACGCTTGATTGTATAACTGAAGCAGGATAAGTAGGCAAAGTCAGGTCTAGGTAAGGTCCTCCGGTATAAGAAGCAATTACCACACTTGTATTCAATTGAGTTGGATTTGGTGTTTGAGCACTTGAAGGGTCAGATGCATCAATAGTTATCTTTGCATTAGTGTCAGTAATCTCACTGTCAAATGTTACATTTACCTCAATGACTTTAACCTCTTTTGCCGTAATATTGAATGGTTCTGTTAAACTGAATACAGTATCATCCCACATAGATGATAAATCAATAGTAAGATTGAAGTCACCTGTGTTGTTTATTGTCAAATTGCCAATACTACCTACTGTACTTAAAATGCCTATAACCGTACCAAAATCAGCTGGCGTCCTGTTCCACGAATAATCATATTGGACACTCACATTATAATATATTGAATTATTTGCATTGCCTATGGTATCATTCGCCCATATCCTATAACTCCATGTATTATTTGTAGTTGGAGTAAACAGTCCACTTGTATAAAGGCCTGTACTGCCATCATAAATCATGGTGCTGCCATTAGACCACTCAGTTGCATTATGCTCCTTGTATTGCAATATTGCTGTGCTGACTGATGTGTAATCAGTTACATTAGCGCTTACATTAAGCTGAACATTCGGGTCAACATCATCATCAGAGCTTGGCGATATGCTGATAGACCTAAGAACAGGCGACACACTCTCAGTCAAGCTGAGGTTTAATATATAATTTGAGCTTACATTAAAGCTGCCATAAGTGCTGAAATAATTAACCGCCGAAGCATTAAATGTATAATTATTGTAGTATATCGTTTGGGCAGAATCTTGATAATATTCTGTCAAATTAAGCTTTAGTATACGCCCATTTGAATCTGTTGTTGCATTAGCATCAAGTTCTGAATTATTGTCATAAAATACAACAGTTGCATCTGCAACAGAAGCATTCATGTTATCAGTTGCATTTACATCAACCCACCAGTTAAATGTAGCAGAACTATCTGCGTCAATAGATATCTTGGAGATATCAAATGTTAGGTTAATAGCATTAATAGTAGATGCCACTAATACGATGTCATTAGTACCAGAATTGTTAATAACCGTATCCTTCAATTCACCATTTGCAATAGTGCTGCTTCCAGTTGAACTATCTCCTGCATACAGCCCATATCGAGAATTATTAAATATATAATTACTCCATATGTCATTCCCCCAAGAATTAATTATACTTATTCCATCAAGCTTATTGTTAGATATATTATTAGAAATAATTTGGTTATTATTAGAGCTAAGAATATAAATCCCATAATCATCACTTCCATAAATATCATTTTCTTTTATTATATTTCCCTCAGAACCTTCATCAATATAAATGCCGCTACTGTTAGAATTCATAATAGTATTGTTATAAATCCTGTTATCTAGTGAAGCATAGATTCTGATGTTGTGATCACTAAGGCTGTTTATAGTATTATTTTTTATTAAATTGCTGTTAGAGAATACATAAAAATATATGCCATAATTGCTTTTAATTCCAGTATCTACAACGCTTATATTATTATTTTCAACAATGTTGTTAGAGCTTGTATATATATACAAGCCATGGTCTCCAGCAGTTATATTATTATTTCTAATTATATTTTCATCTGAAGAATAACCCAGATATACACCACCATCCCCATCACTTAACCCACTAGTTATTGTATTGTTCTCAATAATATTGTCAGTTGAAGAAGTCGTCAAATATGCACCATAAGAAGTATCTGATTTAAATACATTATTTGTTATGTTATTATATTGTGCGCCAGTGTTCAAATAAAGGGGGAATCTATAGCCCCAAACATCATTATTTCTTATGATATTGTTCTTTGCTGTAAAATATATTGTAATTGCATCAGCATCAGCAGCATTAGAGCCGCCAGCATTTGTTCCGTTTATCTGATTATATTCAATAATATTATCCTCAGAATTAGATATATAAACTCCATACCTGTCTCCAATAATTGTATTATTAGCAATGAGATTGTTATTAGAAGAGGCTGTTATAATTAATCCATCATCATCAGCAGTGCTTCCAGAGGAAAGAGTATTGTTCCTGAATGTATTATTCCCGCTCCTGGTTGCTATATACACTGCTCCGCCGCTTGTTGAATTAAAAACATTGCCCTCAAAAATATTGTTGTCATTATCTCTATCCATGTCAAGCGTCCAAGTGCCTGCTAAGAAAGTATTATTATAAAACTTAAAGTTATCATTGTTATCATACATATATAATCCCATATTGCTTCCTGAGGTGAATGTATTATTAATGAATGTATTTCTTGAATGATCCCTGTATAAATAGGCAGCATAACTACTTGTAGATTGGAAAGTATTTCCTTCAAAATAGTTGTCATCAACACTATCCAGCCAATAAGTCCCGTAGCTGGTTGCTGAGCTGATATTATTATTTGTGAAATTATTGTAGTCACTGTATCTTATATAGGTGTAACCGCTTGAACCAGTAAAATTATTGTCCCCAAAAGCATTGTAATCAGAATATGCTAGATACATGGGGTATACGCTTATAATATTGTTATTTCTTATCGTACTGTAGTAGTTATAATTTGATAGGTATAGCCCCCAGTTAGTGCCGCTTGTTATTGTATTGCCTTCAATCAAAGTATTATTTGATATATGGAATCTTAAAGCAATATACACATCAGAATTTATTGTATTATTTATTATCCTATTGTTATGGTTCTCACTGTTGAAATACATACCATACATGCTTGCACTACTAGTGGTTACATTATTATGCTCAAATGTATTATTGCTGTTTGAAGTCAAAACATATATTGCATTATTAGTTCCAACAAATGTATTATTGAAAAAGTAATTTTTATGATTATTATTACTCATATATAAGGCATAATCACTGCTTGATCCAGATTTAATATTATTGTTTGTGAAATTGGTTGAATTTACATTATCGGTCATATAAACTCCACTACCTGTAGAACTACTAAAGCTATTATTGTCAACAACCGTATTTTTAAGACGCGTATCAAAGTAACCAGCATAAGAAGTAGTTCCACTAATATTGCTGTTGTTTCTAACTACATTATCATCAGAATCCGTGCTAATACGAAGACCAATAACACCCTCAATTACGCTATTCTGCACAATGTTCCCATCACTGTCAGTAGAAATATAGAGGCCATAATTGTTGTTATTAGCGAATATGTTAGTAAAATTGTTGTAAGAACTACTATCCACTCTGAAGCCCCTATCATCACTCCCTGTGTGGCCCGTAGAAGTAATATTCTCAAAACTATTATTGTATGACAAGTAGATATAAACCCCATCATCTGTGTTTGAATAAGCACCAACATTGATGAATATATTATTGTTTGAATTATCAATATAAAACCCATCATCACTATTGCTTGTAGCAGTTAGATTCACAAATGTATTGCCATCAGAATCACTTATCCAAATGCCCATTACATCAGCAGAACTTCCTGAGCTATTAATAATTGAAGAATTATCTACAAAATCAAAATAGATTCCATAATCAAAGTCATTTACTGCGCAGTTCCTTATCGTAATATTGGTATATTCTGAGCCAGATGATGAATCAGCAATTATACCATACCCTGAACTTACTCCATCAACTAGATTATTCTGGCAGTCAAGCTCAACATTACTCGATGTTATTGTGAAACAATTAGATGTTCGACCGCTGATTGCTGAAGTTAATGTATAAACCCCAGCACTGCTCAAAGTATCACAAGCAGCTATATTGCCAGGAGTAGCATCATTATATGCCCAAGCTTCTAAACCGCCAAACTCAAATCTCAATAAATGTTTCCCAGCTCCTAAAACCTCACTGATCTCATATCCGGTTTCATTGCAGCTATAATCCTCAATTACAACAGAGCATTCCTGCTCTGAACAATCTTCACCCTGCCATTCATACTCAACTGTTTCATCACCACATCTCACCTCAAAGAACCTTAAATCATACAGCTCCTTATCTTCAGAATGCTCGCTCCATCTTGTGGCCTCTTCAGTATAATTGGCATTATATGTTGCAGTTATTGTCAAATCGGCAGTTCCTGTTGTGTTAAACATTACCGTCCAGTTGCCGCCAACAGTTGGGTGTGAATAAACATTTAGTACAGTAATTTCAATTTCATAAGTTTCATTCGAAAGCGAAGGAACAATCCAGTATATCATATCAACTAAGCTGTTGTTATTCGAATCATCATAGCTATACACAGGAACGCTAACCCTAGTTCCATTCTGTATATTATATATCTTAATATTTCTCAAAGGCGCATCATTCACAGCAGTATAAGCCAATATATTCTCATAATGTATCTCAGAGCTAACAACAACCTCTTTCTTAAACTCACTAATCTCCCTTTCAACAGCTTCAGGCCCAGGCGTTTCATACTCAATAACAACGCTGGAAACATTCTCCTCAATAATAATCTCTGTCTCATCCGATTCATCAGCATCAGCAACCGCATACCCAGTAATCTCCCCTCCAATAATCCACTCAACAAATCTAGTCAGCCAACCTTTGCCACTAACCCCAACAGCATACCCAGTCAGCCTATTCTTCTCATTGCCCAGCGAACTAATCTCCCTGTTAATCTCCTTCACAATCTCAACATCACTCACACCCTTCTTCCTTTCATTCAGCTTCTCAACCCTCTTTTCAATATACTCCATCTTCTGCTCAGCAACAAACAAGCTTAAGTTCTTAACCTCTCCTTTATCATTAACATTAACCTTATCTTCTATACCCAGCTCCATATCACCAACAACCTTCTTCACAGAAACATTAATGGCAGCAGAGCTGATATTAACTGTCAGGTTTCCAACCTCTTCCTCTAATTCAACCCTCTTAACCCACTTCACAGGCTTATTTATCACAGCCATTATCTGCACAGTACTCTCATTCCTTGCAGAAACAACAGGCTCAGCATAACCTCCTATAACACTTACCTTAAACACATTGCTAACCTCGCTAAACTGTGTGTCATTAGCCTTGAAGAACATATACCTGTTGCCTGTAAATCCCTCATAAGGCCTGATAACCGCCACGCTATCATTAATCTCAATCTCTATATTCTCAACAGAATAATAACTATAAACTAATTTATTGTTATCCTTATCATAGAAATATTCACTCAGATCTAATCTGCTCTCTCCCCCAGAATTAATAACCACATCAGAAATATTCTTAACAAGCTTTGGCGCATTATTATAAGTCACGTTGACTGTTGCATTCTCTACACTTATATTCCCTACAGTTACTGTAAATACGTTGCTTTCAGTAGAATTATAATTGTCCCTTGCAATAATTACTCCTTCCTGCATGCCCCCATACCCCAAATCAGGAACAAAAGTAACCAGTTCTTCATCACCTATGACATACATACTCTCAAGAGAAGGCGGATGATAGATTATCTTGTCATTATCATAATCAACAAAATAGCCATCTAAATCTAAAGTATACCTGGAATTCTCATTGATATAAATATCAGGTATCTCCTTAACCAAAACAGGAGCTCTATTTACAACACTTATATTCTCCTCGCTCACATTAACATCCTGCTCAACAACATAACCTATAGAATCAATACCCAAGGAACTATCCTCAACTTCAATAACAAGTTCATAAGAGCTATCATTCATATTAACAAAGCAGCTCTCCACACATTCATCATTAAATGAAATAAATTCATCATAAAAGTCAGCCTCCAAAATGTTTTCATCAGAATAAGCAATATCAGAGTATGGAACACTCAAATTAACATCATAATAAACAACCTGTGCGCTAACCTCATTCTCTGAATTGCTATCATGCCTCCCATAGCTTAGATAGAAACTATCATCCCACTCTCCCAAGCTGTCAACACCCAGGAAACTGCAGCAATCAGCTGAGCCATGGCATTCAGCTAACTCATAATTAACCCTCCACACAGTGCAGACCTTCTCATAGCTGACATCCCACCCAAACTTACCATCAACATTAAACTCAAACACATCATCAACCAACTTAACGCCTCCGCCAGACACACTAACCGCTATATTCCTGTATACAGAATCATTAACAGCTTCTTCACCCCCATCTTCAACAGGCTCATCACTTACAGCCAGCCCGGTAACCAAAGGAATGCCAAGCTCTTCTTTAAGCCTTGAAGAGTCAAGCACTAAATAGCTTTCATCGTAGCTTCTCAGATAAACCTTAACAACACCGCTGCTGGAAACCTTGCCGTTCAGCTTTACAGATACCAACCTTCCATAATCCCCAATAACCCAGCTATAGTTATAGCTGGAATTAACCTCTAACCCAACAGCATCAGTATAATTATAGCTTTCTTTAACAATAACAAAGCCAATATAACTTGGCTCAAGCAGAACACTAAACAACCCAAACAGCAATAAAGCGCTGACAATAACAGGAATCCCTACTTTCAATAAATGCCCCCCATAAACACATTTATTCCTATCAATATAATCATCACAATACTCCAGCCACTCTAACCTGCTTCTTCCATCAACCTTCTGGTTCAGAACTAAGTTATACTCCTCTTTGCTAAACAAACCCTTAGCAAGCCCAGCTTCAGCTGTCTCTATCTCCCCCTCAATCTTTGCTTTGCTCTTTTTGATATACTTTAGAGTATGCAAAACCTCTTCTCTTTCCGGGTTATTGCTAAATCTATTCATTTTTTCGTTTTTTGTAATGTTCAAGAATCTTCTCGATTACCTCTTGATATGCCTGCCTAGGATGAATCTTTAATTTTGAAAGCTCTTCAACTAGCTTTTTAGAAATCTTAATAGTAGTAATATCCTTCCTCATTGTGGTATACCAAAGTATCTTTAGGTATACCCATATTTAAACTTTACTGTTTTTTACTCACAAAACAAGAAAACTTACCCAATCAATTCATAAACTTCCTTCAGCTCATCAACTGTCTCTGCACTATTTATCATTCCCCTATACTCCCCACCATGTTTAACGCCTTTTGTAAACCACTGTGCCTGTGTCCTGATAGATTTAAAATGAATTTTATACTTCTTAGCATATCTCAAATATTCATAAAATAACTTTTTCTTGGTTCGAGCTTTTCTCAAGCTTTGCTTGAGGAGTTCGGAACTTTGTTCCGAAGTGCTAGAACTATTGGGTACAATAGAAACCATTTTTTCTTTTTTTCCATCCAAATAATCCTTTATCTGGCTAAACACAGCAGGATTGCCAATAGCGCCTCTTGCAACCATAACAGAATCACATTTAGTGTTATCAAACATCCTTTTTGCATCCTCACCATTAAAAATATCCCCATTGCCTATTACTGGAATATTTACACTTTCTTTAACTTTCTTAATAATATCATAATCAACAGGAAAAGCATAATTAACAGTTCTTGCCCTTCCATGAACTGCTATTGCAGAAACACCCTCTTTCTCGCACAATTTAGCTATTTTAACAGCATTTATATTGTTTTTATCATAACCTGCCCTTATCTTCACGCTTACAGGAACTTTAACTTTTTTAACTAATTCTTTTATTATAGCCTTTATCTTGCTTGGATACCTCATAAGATAGCTGCCACATTTTCTCTCAACAACATTACTTCTAGGACAACCTAAATTAAGGTCTACCACAATAACCTTATCCTCGACAGCTTTAGCCCCTTTAGCTATCAGCTTAGCATCATTCCCAAAAAACTGCGCAACAACATTTTTCTCATCATAAAAATCCGCTAATTTACGAGCACCCCTGTCAAAAGCAACAGCATCAATCATCTGTGAATAAACAATATCAGCACCATGATCAGTGCATACCTTCCTAAAGGCAATATCAGTTACATCCACCATTGGAGCCAATATTATCTTATTCTTAAAGTCCATAACAGCGGATAATAACAACTTATTTTTAAAACCTATTATTCTTAAGAAAACTATTTAAATAACCCTATAATATTAATTCTTAATGAAAGATTCAGAACTAAAAAAGAAATACTTAGAATTTTTTAAAGCTAAAAAACATTATATTATTCCATCATCTTCTCTAATTCCAGAGCACGACCCTACTGTCTTGTTCACAACAGCAGGAATGCACCCTTTAGTTCCATACCTGATGGGCCAGCCACACCCACAAGGCAAAAGGTTAGCAGATGTCCAGAAATGCATAAGAACTGGTGATATTGACTCCGTCGGTGATCCTTCTCACTTAACATTCTTTGAAATGTTAGGGAATTGGTCGTTAGGTGATTATTTCAAAAAAGAAGCTATTGAGTGGTCTTATGAATTTCTAACTAAAGTTCTAAAATTTGAACCAAATAAACTGTTCGTAACTGTCTTTAAAGGAGACAAAGATGCTCCAAAAGACGAAGAATCAGCCAATGTATGGAGCTCTTTAGGCATTCCAAAAGAACGTATATACCACTTACCAAAAAAAGACAATTGGTGGGGTCCTGTAGGTAACATAGGACCATGCGGCCCTTGCACAGAGATGTTCATCGACACAGGAATAAGCTCATGCGGAAAAAACTGCAAACCAGGCTGCAGCTGTGGAAAATACTTTGAAGTCTGGAACGACGTATTCATGGAATATAACAAAGTTGCAGAAAACAAGTTTGAAAAACTAAAACAAAAAAATGTTGACACCGGAATGGGTTTAGAAAGGACAACTGCAATGCTTCAAAACAAAAAAACAGTCTATGAAATTGAAACATTTGTCCCAATAATAGACAAAATCAAGGAGTTAGCTCAAACACCAAACGAACTGTCAATAAGGATAATAACAGACCATATAAGGGCAGCTACCTTCATCCTAGGTGATGATTTAGGTATTGCCCCCTCTAATCTTGATCAAGGCTATATCATAAGAAGGTTCATAAGAAGATGCATAAGGCATGGTAAACTGATTGGCATAGAAAAAGAATTCCTTTCAGAACTTGCAGAAATAGTAATTAAACTTCACAAAGAAGACTATAAGGAATTAGAAAAAAACAAGGACTTCATAATAAACGAGCTAAAAAAAGAGGATAAAAAGTTTAGGGACACTCTAGAAAGAGGATTAAGCAAGTTTGACAAAATAGTAAAAGACAAGAAATTGTCAGGAAAAGACGCATTCTTATTATTCCAGTCTTATGGCTTCCCGATAGAAATGACAGAAGAGCTTGCAAAAGAAAAAAACATCAAAGTAGACATCAAAGGTTTTGAACAAGAATTCAAAAAACACCAGGAATTAAGCAGAGTAGGCGCAGAAAAGCGTTTTAAAGGTGGTTTAGGCGATAAATCAATTGAAACAACTAAACTTCATACCGCAACACACTTACTTAACCAAGCTTTAAGGGAAGTTCTAGGTAAAAAAGACATCTTCCAAAAAGGTTCAAACATAACACCTGAAAGATTAAGGTTTGACTTTAACTTTGACAGAAAACTGGAAAAAGAAGAATTGCAGAAAGTAGAAGACTGGGTTAATAATGTAATAAAACAAGCTCTTCCTGTTGTTAGAGAAGAGATGACCCCAGAAGAAGCTAAAAAGAAAGGTGCCCAAGGAGTATTTGAGCACAAATACGGCGATAAAGTGTTTGTTTATTCAATAGGCAATAAATCAATAGAGATCTGTGGCGGCCCCCATGTTAGTAACACAAAAGAGCTTGGTCATTTCAAAATCAAAAAAGAAGAAAGCTCTGCAGCTGGTGTTAGAAGAATAAAAGCCATTTTAGAGTAAAATGCCCCTCTACATCGTCTCAACACCAATCGGAAATTTAAAAGACATAACATTTAGAGCAATAGACACACTAAAATCATCAGGCCTGGTTCTGGCAGAAGACACAAGAAGAACTTCTATCTTGTTAAATCATTACAGCATCAAAGGCAAAAAACTAATATCCTTCAACGACATTAACAAAGAGAATAAAACACCATCAATCATAGCAGATCTAAAGCAAAACAAAGAAATTTCATTAGTCTCAGACTCAGGCACACCAGGCATATCAGACCCTGGTTTTTACTTGATCAGAGAATGTGTTAAGCAAAATATCCTAGTAATCCCAATTCCAGGGCCAACAGCAGCAATATCAGCTTTAACAGCTTCTGGATTTCCTACAGATTCGTTTGTTTTTTATGGTTTTATTCCAAAAAAAGAAAAGGCAAAAGCAGATTTATTCAAAGAAATCAGGAATAATGAAAAAACTGCCATTATTTATGAAAGCCCTTACAGACTGCTCAAAACATTAAAAGTAATGGCAGAGATAATACCAGAAAAAAACATCTGTATAGCTAGAGAAATTACAAAAAAGTTCGAAGAATTCATAAGGGGAACCCCCCAAGGCATATACGAAAAACTAAAGGATAAGAGTATAAAAGGTGAAATAACTATAATAATAGATAAAATATAATCGAATTAAACCTTATAAACAACATCTCCTTGCCTGGCATGCTCTTTAACCTTCATGCCAATTGCCTGGCCTGCTTCAGCTTCTTCAATCTCTTCATGCTCAATCTGCATAGAATCAACCTTTTGCTGAAAATCGCTTGTAGCGCCTTTTATCCTTATCTTGTCGCCTACTTTTAACACAGAACTCAATTCAATTACAGCAACACCTATATTTGTGAAATAATGTGTTACCTTGCCTACTTCTTCTCCCAAATTTTCTTCAGGCATTAAACCTCACCCCAATCACCTAGTAAGTAACGCTAATATATAAATTTATTTGAAAATTCTTTGAATTTTCAGGGAAATTTCTTAAAAAACTCAAAATTTTTTAAAAAATTTATTTGAAAATTATTTGATATTGAGCTCAACTTTCCTTCTCTTTGTACTTATCTGCGCACTCATCGCTGCAGAACCTGCATAGCTCATCCCCTACCTTTTTCTCAATAAAATCATCATCAAGGATCTTACCGCATTTTCTGCATTTTGCTCCTTTTCCACCGCCTTCAGCCCCTTCCATAAATCCCTCTTCCAATGGGCTGATTTCATCATCCTCTACCTGCTTCTCTCTTCCTTCTTCTGAATAAATATCTTCATCATCTGCCACAATAACCACCTCGAAGAAACCATTTTAGGTAAAGTTTATAAATTTTGTTATCCTTTCAAATGAATATGGAAGAAGAAGATAAATTAAGGAAGAAAATAAAAAAAGAGGCAGAAAAAAACATAGAGATGGACGACTCAGATATACCCGTCCATGAAAGGCTGGTAAGAGAGGAAGACATTAAGCAGCTCAAAAAGAAAAAAAGAGATTTTATCTAATAATCATCATCGCCTTCAAAGCCCATTCCGCCGCCAGCGCTGCATCTCTGGCATAACATCCCTTCTGCGCTAAAGCCAGCAGACTTAACAATCCTGAATTCCCTTCCACAGCTAGGGCATTTAACAACAACTTCCTCAAAACCAACTTCAAAATTATCTTCTTTAGGGCTTTTCTTGCTAACATCCTTCTTCCTTGGTTTAGCCTTTTTACTGGTTTTTTTCCTTTTTACCATCTGATTTTCAGCGTGTTAAAGCCAATGAATATATAAACTTTTTTACGTGCTTAAAAGTGATAACCTAATTATCTGCATAACTCTTCAACTTCATCCGCCAACTTCCTCACTTTTCTACCAACTTTCTCCCCTAACTCCTTATCAAACCTTTCAACAGCCTCTTCAACGCTGCCCACTCTTGTATTAAAAACAAGATTGTCAGCATGGGCAATAATCTTCTCCTCTTTGCTAACAGGAATATAATCTCCCAAAGGCAGCTCTAACCCCTCTTCAGCAATATCCTCTTTGGAAATGCCAGCTCCTAAATGTCTCTCAGCAACTAAAGCATGCTCTGGCAAACCCTCTTTCCTAAGGATATCTCCCCCAATAATGCCGTGCTTAATAGCATCAGGCCCGCACTGGAATCTTCCAATATCATGCAGCAAAGAAGCAGATTTAATAAAATCTAAATTAACATCTTTGGCATTTTTCCCAATACCTAAAGCTAGTTTTTGAACAGCCTTAGAATGCTTCAAAACTCCTTTGAAAGCTCCCTCATCACCAGAGTATTTCTTCAATAACGCTATAGCTCCCTTCTCGCTTATTTTCTTCATAACTAAAAAGTTAAAACGCAAGAATAAAAATCTTTCTAAAAAGCCTCAACCTTCTTAGGATTTAACTTTATCCCTTTATCAGTTATATCTATAGCTAATGTCTTTTCAGGTATCTTAGTGCCTCTCATCTTAAGAACCTCTAATGCTCTTCTCCTTATACCTTTTAGCTTAACATGGTAAAGCAAGATTATCCCGTCCACCTCAAACTCAAAAGCAGCTGAAATAATATGCCCATCTGGAGTTTCATCCTCAGATGTTAGGAGAGCTGTACAATCCCATTTGTCAATAAGCTCAAACAATGCTAGTGCAGCCTCTTTCTTCGTTAACTCATCTTCATACAAAAGAGAAAATGAGGTCATAGAATCAATAACAAGGCGCTTAGCCTTAATCTTCTCAATAATGGACTCAACTACCCCCCCACCTTCAGTTAAAACTTGCTTTACCTGCTCAGGTGTATACTCTAAAAAAACAAATTTTCCGTTTTTTTCATATTTATCTAAATCCCAGCCAAATTCAATCATATCTTCATAAAATTTTTCCTTTTTTTCTTCAAATGTTATATATACCCCAGCTTCACCCTTCTTCAAGCCATCCATCATGAACTGCATTGCAAAAATGCTCTTAGCACTTCCTGCTCCGCCAGCTACCAAATTAGTGCTATTCTTCTTAAATCCTCCCTCTATCAACTTATCTAAATTAGGGAGCCCTGTAGATATTCTTTGTGCTTTCATTTGAATTTCTTAGCATCGCTCTCAATTAGAGAGAATGGAACCTCTTTTGGAAATATCTTTATGCCTCCTTTACCTATTGTAAATGGAAAGACATCTATTAAATGATCCTGCCCTCTCATCTTAGGTATAAAAATGCAATTTTCAAAAGAAGAGCCCTTCCTTATTTTTACTAAAATAATCAACCCTTCAAAAAGGAAATCCTCAGGTTTATATTCTATTTCATCTATATTTGACAAAGATTTTTCAGAAACAGTTAACAAAGTCACATTTGACTCTTTCATCTTTAGGACGAAATCCAATACTTCTTTTCTGAAGTCCATCTCGCCTGAAACGTGGGTATACTCAAACAATGTTATGCTGTCAAGAACAACACGCTTTATCTTTTTTTCCCTGATCACAGTCAATGGGGTTGCTATTGTCATCAGTTTCTTTGGAGAGATAGACTGTTGTATCAATGTTATCAGACCTTTCTTTTCGTAACCCCTCATATCAAGGCCTAAAGCCTCTGCATACTGCCTGATGTCCTCTATTGTTTCTTCAGAAGTAATATAAATTCCTGCTTCTCCATTCTTAGCCCCTTCAACAATAAACTGTATAGCTAATATGGTTTTTCCCGTGCCTGGTGGCCCAGTCACCAAAACAGAAGCTCCTTCCCTCAACCCCCCTTTTAATATATCATCCAATCCAGGAACATATGTTTTCATCTTTTTCATCATTAAAAGTCACCTTTTTTTGCTATAACCTTAATTTTATTAAATGATATATAAACTTTATGATTACCAAACCTTTGGGTTTACACTATGCGGTGCCGTAGAAATCCCTAATCAAGAATAAAAAAGATTTTCTATATGCATTGTA
>CAZSRD010000028.1:0-15021 GCA_964609455.1 uncultured Methanosarcinales archaeon | reverse complement strand
TTTATATACTAGTTATGAATATATATTCATAATAGGAAATGATGTAAAATGCCAAGACCAAGACATATGCGTAGGGTAAGGTTTGGACCAAATGTAGACTATTTCAAACCAAGAGGAATACCTGTAAGTGATTTGAGTATTGTCGATTTGAATGTTGAAGAATTAGAAGCAATAAGGCTTCATGATCATGAAAATAAAGAGCAAATAGAAGCAGCCAAAAAAATGAATGTTTCACAACCTACTTTTCATAGAATCCTAGAAGAAGCTAGGAAGAAAATAGCCGAAGCCTTAGTTAATGGTAAGGCAATAAGAATACATGGAGGTGTATATACAATGCCAGGAGGAGACGGAACAGGACCAACAGGTCAAGGTCCAATAACAGGGAGGGGAATGGGAAGGGCAGCTGGAAGAGCATCAGGACAAGGTGCAGGAACAGGTGCAGGTAGAGGGATGGGCATGGGCGCAGGAATAGGATTTGGAGGTCCATCTGTATGCAAATGCCCAAAGTGTGGTAAGGAATTACCCCATTCAAGAGGAACGCCTTGCGTAAAGCAAAAATGCCCAAAATGCGGCTCAATGATGGTGCGTGGAGACATACAAGCATGAAAATTGGAATTACTGGTGGCAAAGGTGGAACTGGGAAGTCAACAGTAGCTACAGCTTTAGCTTTTGAACTGGCTAAGAATAATACAGTTCTGCTAGTGGACGCTGATGTCGATTGCCCCAACGACCACCTTATTTTAGCTATTAAAAGAAATAAGGTCAAAGATATAAAACAAGTAATTCCAAAATTTGATTTTAGCAAATGCAAAAAATGTGGTAAATGTGGGGAAGTATGCAAATACAATGCCGTTGCAGCTGTAAAGGGTAATTTTCCTATTTTTATAGAATCAATCTGTAATGGATGCCATGCTTGTATTATAGCCTGCCCTAATAATGCAATTAAAAAATCAGAAAAGATAGTTGGAGAAATATTTGAAGGCAGTTATAAAAACATTGATTTAATATCGGCTCAGATAAAACCCAGATATTTTGGCAGTGCATTCGTAGTTGGTAAGGAAAAAGAATACGCAAAAAATAAGGAAAAAGACTATGATTATGTAATAACAGACACCGCAGCAGGAACCCACTGTAATGTCTTAGAAGCTTTATCAGATTGTGAAGTAGTAATAGCAGTAACAGAACCAACACCCTTAGGGGAGCACGATCTAGATTTAATATTAAAATTATTAAAAATTTTGAAAAAAGAATCAAAAATAGTAGTTAATAGGTCAGATATTGGAGATAAGAATCTGATAAGAAACCTAGTCAAAAAATACAAAGCAAAAATTATTGCAGAAATTCCATATTCTAAACGGTTTATTGAATTATACTCGGAAGGAAAACCGATGCAAAATAAAAATATATCAAAAATTATTGAAGAGATCAAAAAATGAAGGGAATCTACTGCTTAATAATAGATGTAAAAAAGAACATAGAATTAAAGATAGGCTCATTAGGCAGAATAGAGTTTAAAAAAGGAGATTATATCTATGTTGGCTCTGCCCAAAACAACATAGAAAAAAGAGTCGAAAGGCATTTTAGTAAAAACAAGAAAAAACACTGGCATATAGATTATTTATTGGCTGATAAAAATGTAAAACTTAAAAAATATCTCTATAAAAAAGCTGGAAAAAAACAAGAATGCAAGCTCGCTTGTTCTTTTTTATTGTCATTTGAGGAGCCTATAAAGGGATTTGGATGTTCAGACTGCAATTGCGTTAGCCATTTATTCAAAATAAAAAAATTAGATATAAACAAGCTAAATATGAAGGAACCAAAATGAAGAAGATAACAATACTATCAGGAAAAGGCGGAGTTGGAAAATCTTCAATAACAGCATCACTTGCTGTTTTATTGTCTGTAGAAAAAAATATAATTGTGGCAGATTGTGACGTAGATGCCCCTAACCTAGCTTTAGTCTTAGGCGTGACTAAATTTCAAAGCTCAGAAAAAATACAAACAAGTGAAAAAGCAGTTATTGACTATAAAAAATGCAGCAGCTGTAAAAAATGTTTTAACAATTGCTATTTCAATGCTATTGAATGGAAAAATAATAAACCAATAATCAATACTATGCTCTGCGAAGGTTGTGGGGTTTGTCAAATAGTATGCCCTAATAATGCAATCAAATTGATCAAGGTAGAAAATGCAGAAATTGGTTATGCAAAAACAAAATATGGTTTTAATATTGTTTCAGGCCAATTAAAAATAGGTGAATCCGGCTCTGGAAAGGTTGTAAGTTATGTAAAGACAAAAGCAGCAGAAATTGGCAAAAAAGAAAACGCAGAAATTATGTTAGTAGATGCAGCAGCAGGTATTGGCTGTCCAGTTATAGCTTCAGTAACAGGCTCTGATTATATAATTGCAGTTACAGAACCAACACCATCTGCTTTAAGTGATTTGCAAAGAGCTTTAGAGATGGTAAAACATTTTAGAATTCCAGTTGGAATTGTTATAAACAGATATGATATTAATAAAGAATTCACCAAAAAAATAGAAGAGTTTGCAAGTAAACAAAACATAAAAATTCTGGAAAAGATCCCTTACAACAAAAATTTTGTTAATGCTTTGGTTAATTTAACGCCAATTATTGTTTATGATAAGTCAAAAGTAAAAATTTTCCAAAATATAATAAGTAATATTCCTTTACAAAAGGAAGGAGGTAGATAAAAATGCCAAGAGGAGACGGAACAGGTCCTGCAGGGCAGGGACCAATGACAGGGAGAGCAGCAGGTTATTGTGCAGGCAATTCTGCACCAGGTTATGCAAATCCCTTGCCCAGAATGGGTATGGGATTAGGAAGAGGCAGAGGCTTTGGAAGAGGTCTAGGAGTTGGAAGAGGCTTTGGATGGAGAAGAATGGCTTTTGCTCAGGTAGCACCAGTTGACAATGTTGTGCCGGTTTACCCAGCACAGCAGCCAACAAAAGAGCAGGAAAAACAGTATCTAGAAAATGAAGTAAAAGCGATTGAAGTAGAAGAAAATTCATTGAAACAGGAATTAGAAACAGTTAAGAAAAGATTGAATGAACTAAAAAAACAAAAGTGAACAGCTTATGCCAAAAGAAGAGTTAAAGAAAGCTTTAGTTAAATCAGCTAGAGCTATGTATCAAAGCTTGCCTATACTGCTTGGGATAATTTTGCTTATTAGCTTAGCTCATGTAGTTATACCCGAGACAGTATAACCCGAGACAGTATATGCCTCTCTTTTTAGAGGCAATCCTTTTTTTGATTCCTTTATTGGAAGCGCTATTGGCAGTGTATTAGCTGGAAGCCCCATTACTAGCTACATAATTAGTGGTGAATTGCTTAAGCAGGGCATAAGCCTGTTGGCAGTAACAGCATTTTTAGTAGCATGGGTTACAGTAGGTTTAGTCCAGCTTCCTGCGGAAGTAATGATGCTTGGAAAGAAATTTGCAATTATAAGGAACATCACAGCATTTATATTTGCAATAATAGTTGCTATTATCACCATAGTTATACTGGATGCTTTATGAATCAAGAAAAAAATAAGAAAAATTATACTAGCTGGTTGTTTTTATTAGTTGTTATTATAGCATATATTATTTTAGGTTCAATAAATACAAATATGACTATTTCAAGTTTTATCTTTTTTCTTTCAATATTAAAGAAAATAGTGCCTATTTTCATTCTAGTTTTTGTTTTAATGGCATTAACAAATTATTTTGTAAAACCAAAAAAATTAGTGCAATATCTTGGAAAAAATGCAGGCTCAAAAGGGTGGCTCATTTCAATTATTGGTGGAATAATCTCAACAGGTGCTATTTATATGTGGTACCCCCTGCTTAATGAATTGCAGAAAAAGGGGATGAGAACTGCTTTTATAGCAGCATTTCTCTATAACAGGGCAATAAAACTCCCATTATTGCCTTTATTAATATTTTATTTTGGCTTAACTTATACAATAGTTCTTACAATTGTTATGGTTGTAATCTCAATATTCCAAGGTATTATTGTAGAGAAGTTTGTTGGAGTTGTAAAGAATGAATAATATAAAACACAAGCTCTTAGTAATGAGTGGAAAAGGAGGAGTAGGAAAAACAACAATAGCTGTAAACCTAGCTTATAGTTTATCAAAAAAAGGATTTAAGGTTGGATTGCTCGACGTAGATATTCACGGCCCTAATGTGCCTAAAATGCTTAATCTAGAAGGTAAAAAACTCTCAAGCAAAGACAATAAGATAATCCCCATGGAAGTAAAAGATAATCTTAAAGTAATGTCAATGGCTTTTTTATTAAACAAAAAAGATGCAGTAATCTGGAGAGGCCCTATGAAACATAATATAATAAGGCAGTTTATTGAGGATGTCGAATGGGGGGAATTAGATTACTTAGTTATAGATTTCCCTCCAGGCACAGGAGACGAAGCAATTAGCATTTCACAGCTTTTGAAAGATATAACTGGTTCTATTATTGTATCAACACCACAGCAGGTAGCTTTAATAGATGTAGTAAAATCAATTGATTTTTCTAGAAAGGTGAATGTTCCAATTGTTGGCTTAATAGAAAATATGGCTGGCGATGTTTTTGGGAGGGGGGGTGTAAAAGAACTTGCAGACTCTAAAGAAATTGATTTTTTAGGAAGCTTGGAATTAGATAAAGAGATAACAGAATCTGGGGATAAAGGAGAGCCTTTCATAAAAAATAATTCAAGAAGCTCCCAATCATTTGAAAAAATTATAAGCAAAATAATATCTTTTTGTGAAAAAAATAAATAAGAAAATGACAAATAAAAATATAGAAGAATATGTAAAAGACTTGATTCAAAAATACGATTACTATGATCCAGTCAAAGATAGGATAGAGGCTCTTCGTATTGCTAATATTAAAAATAAAAACATTTTGGATATTGGTGCAGGAAAAGGTTATCTGGCCATTCTAGCAGCTAAAAACTTTAATTGTAATGTTACAACAATAGATATTTCAAAAGAGAAAATCAAGATTGCAAAAGAGAATGCAAAAAAAGAGGGTGTTTTGGATAAAATTAAGTTTAAATTGAATAATGCCCTTAATATTTCATTCAAGGATAATAGTTTTGATGCTGTTATATCGTTTAATGCTTTGCACCATAACAAGAACGATTATGAAAAGATAATCATGGAAATGATCAGGGTTGCAAAAAACAATATTGCCGTCACAGAATTAAATGGACTAGGGGTAAAAGCTTTTGATGAATACATTCATCCGGAAAGTAATCATAAAGACATGGCTATTGATTTAAGTGAGTTAGAGGGAGTATTAAATAAATATTGTAAGGTAAAAAGATTCGACAGGAAATTAATGACAACTTTTATTTGTGAAAAAGATAAAAAAAATAAATAAGAAAATGAAACTTTACATACTAACTGAAGACAAAAAGGAAGATGAAAATTTTGATGTAGAGCATGGGCTGTCTGTATATTTTGAAAAAGATAATAAAAAATTCCTTTTTGATACTGGTCAGAGTGATTTATTCTTAAAAAATGCTGATAAGCTTGGCATAGGCCTAGATAAAATTGATTATCTTATACTTAGTCATGGCCACTACGACCACACTGGAGGATTAACACACCTTCAATTAAATAAGAAAGTTAAAATAATTGCGCACCCACATTGTTTTTATCCCAAATATGATGGGATTAGGTATATTGGTTTTCCTAAATATAAACCTGATTGGATTATCTTGCTAAAAGAAAAGCCCACCAAATTGACAAAAAATATACATTTTCTTGGTCAGATACCTGGAGAAAGAAGGGCTTCTTTGGGCCATTATATAAAAAATAGTATTAAGAGTAGGGATTTCCTTTTGGATGATAGTGGTGTAGCTATAATTGAAAAGAATACGCTAATAATAATTTCTGGTTGCTCTCATTCAGGCATTGTGAATATCGTGAAATATGCAAAAAAGCTGTTTAATCTGGAAAAAATTATTGTAATTGGCGGATTTCATATGCTAAATTATTCTGGTGAAGAGATAGATGCTACAATAAAAGAGCTTAAGAAATTGGGTATAATTAAAATTTATCCAGGCCATTGTACAGGAGAGAAAGCAATTAAGAAAATTCTTAGTTCTTTTGATGGTGATAGGCTTTATGCAGGGAAGGTAATAAAAATATAAGGAGGATGAATAAAAATGCCATACAAAATAAAATTTGACAAAGAAAAATGCATAGGCTGCGGTGCATGCACCCAATGTGACAACTGGAAGCTAAAAGATGGAAAAGCCAACCCTAAAAAAATAGAATTGGATGATATTGGCTGCAACAAAGAAGCAGAAGAAATTTGCCCTGTAAAAGCAATTAAAATAATTGGGAAATAAGCAAAAACAAATTATATGTAAATCTAATATATATGGAGGTAAATAAAAATGAAAGAAGAATATTGGTTAAAGTACGGATTTAAGGAAGACGGAGAATTAACCTGTGTAAGGGCAGTTGCAGATTCAAAGCCAACTGAAAAGTTTTTCTATACAGAAAACGGAGAGCACAAAGAAGTTAAAAATCCAAATATAGTAAAATTAACAAAAGAGGTTATAGAGAAACTTAATAGTATATAAAATTAGGAGGCAAATAAAAATGAAAATAGCTATAAGTTCAGATGGAGACGGTATTGAAAGCAAAATAGACCAAAGATTTGGAAGATGCAAATATTTTTTTATTGTAGATACTGAAGACATAAAAAAAGTTGAAGCTATAGAAAACCAAGGGGCAGTTCAAGGTCATGGTGCAGGGATTAAGGCAGCTCAGCAGTTAGGTAGCCTAAAAGTGCAAGCTGTAATAACAGGAAGATTAGGACCTAATGCTACCTCTATTTTAAAGCAATTAGGCATAAAAGCATATCATTCTTCAGGTGTTGCAAAAGATGCAATCAACGATTTTATGAGTAATAAGCTAGAAGAGATAATTGAAATTACAGAGCCGCATTCAGGCATGGAAAAAAAAGAAAGCAAAGAAGAGAGAATATTCTTTCCATTGCTTGATAATAACGGGGAAGATTCAGAAATTAGCACCCATTTTGGCCATGCGCCTTTTTTTGGAGTGTATGATATTGAAAAGAAAGAATTAAAGATAATTGAAAATGACCTTGACCATACTGACCCCACAAAATCTCCAATAGACCAAATTGAAGAAGCAGTTAATCCAACTACAATCTTTGCAAAAGGTATAGGTGGGAGAGCCATAAATATTATAGCTCAAAAAGGTTTATCTTTAAAAACAGGAGATTACAATACTGTAAAAGAAGTTATTGAAAACATAGGCAAGCTGGAAGACCAAACAAAAAGCTGCGGTCATGAAAAATCAATGATGTGAACAAAAGTGTTTACAGAAGAAGTATTGAAGAGATTCAGAAATCCGAAAAACGCTGGAGAATTGAAAGATTATAACAGTAAAGGGAAGTTGGGTGACCCAGAGTGCTCAGATGTGATTGAAATGTTTGTTAAATTCAACGGCGATAAAGTTATTGATGCTAAGTTCAAGGTTTTTGGTTGCCCTGGAGCAATATCAACAACAGATGTTTTTATTGACCTAATAAAAGGAAAGGTAATAACAGAAGCATTGAAAGTGAATGAAAAAGACATATCTGATGCTTTAGGCGGCCTACCTGTTGAGCATATGCATTGCTCAAATCTTTCAATTGAAGCCTTTAGAAAAGCTGTAGAAGATTATTCAAGGAAGAAAAAAATGAAAATAAATGGAACATAAAATGTTTAAAAATATAATCAAAGAATTAAAAAACCACTCACCTTTTACTCTTTTTGGGGCAATTACAGGTATTATCATTATGCTGCTTTTTTATAAAATTCCATCTAACCTAGCATATAATACTTTTTATGTATTGCATCCAATGCACGTCATCTTAAGTGCCCTTGTTACAGCATCAATGTACAAAATTTATGCTAAAAAAGTAAACATCTTTATTCTGATATTGATAGGTTATATTGGATCAGTTGGCATAGCAACAATAAGCGATTCCATTATACCTTATATTGGAGAAATTATGTTGAATCTGCCAAATAAAGGCATCCATCTAGGATTTGTTGAAAAATGGTGGTTGGTTAATCCTTTAGCATTTTTAGGCATAGCAATAGCATATTTTAATCCTACAACCAAATTTCCCCATGCTGGCCATGTTCTGTTGAGCACATGGGCATCATTATTCCATATTATTATGGCATTAGGGGGAACAATATCATTAACTTTAACTTTTGTAATATTTGTATTCCTTTTCATTGCAGTCTTAATACCTTGTTGTTTAAGTGATATTGTGTTCCCCCTATTATTCATTAAAAATAGAAAAAAAGCACAGTAAATTAATCGGGATATTAAAATGAAACCCCTATATGGTCCAGTACCCTCATGGCGCTTGGGAAGGTCATTAGGCATAGACCCTGTTTCTAGAAGGCAGAATACCTGCTCATTCGGCTGCATATATTGCCAACTAGGAAAAACAATGCATAAAACCAATAAAAGAAAGGTTTTCATAGACGAAAAGATAATAGAAAAAGAACTTCAAAAAAATAAAAAAAACATAAAAGCAGATATAGTCACTTTATCAGGGACAGCAGAGCCAACACTAGCTAAAAACCTGGGGAAAATTATTAGTATAATCAAAAAAAATACAAACTTGCCAATAGCAATATTAACAAACTCTTCCTTGCTCTATAAAAAAGATGTTCAAAAAGACCTTAAAAAATTAGACATTGTAGTTGCTAAGCTTGATGCGCCAAATGAAACATTATTCAAAAAAATAAACAGGCCATACAAAAATATAACCCTCAGAAAAATAATCAATGGTATTAAATCATTCAAAAAACAATTCAAGGGAAAATTAGCCTTACAAATCATGTTTATCCAAGAAAACAAAAGATATGCTTCTGAAATGGCAGCTCTGGCAAAAAAACTGAATGTAGACGAAATACAGATTAATACGACATTAAGGCCCTGCCCTGTAAAACCATTAAATAAAAAAGAAATAGCTAAAATAAAGGAAAAATTTAAAGGCCTAAACACAATAACTATTTATGAAAAAAGAAAACCAAAAGTTAAAATTTTAAATATGCATGAAACATTAATAAGAAGGCCTAAGATCTAAAATGATAAGCTTCGCCTGCATGGAAATTGAACTAAAAAACCTAATCAAATGCTCCTTTGAGCTTAACAAAACAGATTATGATATTTTTATTTTTCTTATGAAAAAAGAAAAGCCTCTAACTACAAATGAAATTTCAATACAAATGAGCTTGGACAGGACAACTGTGCAAAAATCTGTTAAAAGACTGGCTGAAAAAGAGCTCGTATTAAGAGCCCAGAAAAACCTTGAAAAAGGAGGTTATATCTTTACTTATTCAATAAAAGATAAAAAGATAATAAAAGAAAGAATGTCAGAAATCGTAAAAAAATGGCATGATAATGTCCAAAAAGAAATAAATAAATGGTAATTATATTTATAAACAAACATGTGCATTAATCATTCTTAAAAATTCACAACTCCGACATATTTTTAAAGGAGTAGTGCCTACTATAAGCTGTACCGTTAAGTTGAGGTGAAATAAAATGTATGCTGGAATTGTACTTGATCAATATGGAAGAGTGCCAGAACATGTTAGGCAAGGCTCTGAGATAGCAGTATATGACTTAGATAAAGGTAAAATAGAAAGAACATTGCCTTTAGAGGGAATCAATAAAGCATGGTTTCCTGGATGGAGAATCGCAAGAAAAGCATTAGGAAACAATATAGATTATCTCTATACAGGCAGAAGATTAAGGCTTTCGCCATTACTTAGGCTGTTTGGAACAAAAAATGAAGCAGCTCCAGGTTCTGATATAAGTACTGTCGTAAGAGATTTGCAAGAAAAATACCAACCAAAAAAATTAGCACCTGCATATGCTCATTAAATCAAAATTATGAACCATTACAACAGGGGTGGACCAACACTTGATTCTCGTTTAGATAGTTACCATCCTATAAGAAACCCTTCTTTTGAAGATAATTTTCTAACTTCATTTCGAAATAGAGTTAATGATATGACCTATGATTCTCAAATTAATTACACATTAGTTGGAATTATATCCAAAAAAACAGATAGTGACACATACATTGTAGCAGACCATGTTGCAAATGCAGACACTTTAGTTATATATGACTCAGAAAAAGGAACAAGGCAATACGTTTCTATTGATTTTGGTTCACAAAGACCAGATGGAACACCCGGAATAGATTTAATAGAATACATAAAAACAAATTACCCAGATTTAGAAATACTCGTTACAGGAATAGAACTAGTTTATCAAAATAAAGGAAATATCAAAAATGAAACAGCAGAACCAGGAACAGATATTGAGGATATAATTGAAAAGTATGGCGCTAAATCAGAAAAGACAGGGGCAAAAGATGATCGCAAAGATGAAGAATATGACATAGAACCAGATGAAAATTATGATCCAGAAGAACAAGACCCAGATGCTGAACCTTCAGAATCAGATTTAGAAGGTGAATTAGTAGGAGCAGTAGCTGAATGCGAAGCAGAAGGAGAAGCTTCAGAAAGTGCCGAATAATTCTACTTCAGTAAACTATAAAAATGGACAAAGAACTACCAGAAATAAAAACAAAGAAAATTCAAGAATTAATTGAACAAGGAGAAACAAAATGGAAATAGAAGTAAACGATGCAGATTTCGAAGAAAAAGTAATCGAAAAATCAAAGACAATCCCGGTAGCAGTTGACTTCTGGGCAGAATGGTGTGCACCTTGTATGATGTTAGGTCCGGTTCTAGAAAAGCTCGCAAAAGAATACAATGGAAAATTTATATTGGCAAAAGTTGATTTGCAAAAAAACAAACAAAAAGCCGAGGAATTTGAGGTAAGAAGCATACCAAATGTTAAAATGTTCAAGAACGGCAAAGTTGTTGATGAGTTTATTGGAGCAGTATCTGAAGAGCAGGTCAAGGAATGGCTGGATAAGAATATTCAATAAAAATGGCTTTATTTCCATCCATTAAGAAAGAAAATCAATTAAATTATTCAAACAAGAATACAAAGAAAACTTTATTGAAAACGGCGTAGGTAATACAATTTCTATTTAACATAACCTTTAACCAACAACTTCCCTAATAGAGTTAGATTGATCTTTACCCTACCTTTCCATTCATCAGCAGTCACCAGACTCATCTTCTTTAATCCTTCAGATTTAAGATTACCATTTATATGGTAAGAGACTAAAGGCAGAGACATCTTCAACTTCTTGCTTAATCCTTCTAAAGAAGAACAACAATCTTTATTGTTGTGCAAAAACTTCAATATATCCATCTTTTTATCAGTTAAAATCTTATAATAAGAGAACTTCAATATTGGCATCAACATAACATCATCATTATGCACAGTAAATGCTTTAAGACCATTTACAAAAGCAGCACTACAAAGGGCACATTTATTAGCTCCAGCATCCCCTGAAGCAGCATTTATTATCAATCCTTCCTCTCCCTCTGTTTCCTTTATCTCCTTAACAGCTTCAAACATACTCTCCCAAGGATTTCCACTAACTTTCTTAATCTGTACAGGAATCTTAAACTTCTCAAGATCCTTTTTTGTTTTCTCTGCTAACTCTAATTTCTCCTCAGGTGTTATAAGAATAATCCTCTTAGTAGGAAACTCCCTAATACCAACAAACAAGCTATCCATATTTTCTCCAACAGCAGCTATTACAGTATGGTTCATTCTAACCACCTCTATAAATAGTATAAACGTTTTAATATTTAAACTTTTTGTTTAATACGTAAAGGTTAGGTTATTATTAACAAATAATGTCCTAAACTAACATGAAACCTAAAGCTAAATACAAATGCAAAACATGCGGTTGTAAAACAAATAACCTAGGACATTTATGCGACCCTAAAACTATAGCCAAAGAGACAAAACTCTACATCTGCCTGGGATGTGGATTAATAACAACAGAAAAGTATCTACTGTGCAAGCCTAAACTACTGAGGCTAAAATAAGGAAAAATATAAAAACAAACAATCTTACCATATTTGGTAAGGGGGTGAAAAATGGCTGAACAAAACGCAATCTATAAATGTGAAATTTGTGGAAATGTTGTTTCTGTAATTGAAGCAGGTAAGGGAGAATTAGTCTGCTGCGGACAACCAATGAAATTACTGGAAGAAAAAACATCTGAACAAGAAGGAAAGGAAAAACATGTACCTGTAATTGAAAAGACAGGGGCAGGAATAAGGGTAAAAGTTGGTTCTGTCCCTCATCCGATGGAAGAAAAGCATTACATTGGACTTATTCAATTGATAAAAGGAGATCAAGTTGTGATTGGAAAAAGGCTTAAGTCAGGAGACAAACCCGAGGCAGAATTCTGCTGCTTAGTAGGAACAGAAGGACTAAAAGCAAGGATATTCTGCAACATACATGGAGTCTGGATCAGTGAATAAAATGTATTACTCGTCAACAGATTACAACAATCAAATAAAATACGAATCTGCTGTAAGATACTGCGAAGTATGTATAAACTGAGGTAGATGTGGGGGGTAAAAATGGTAAAATTATGGAGATGTGAAATTTGTGGAGATCCTTATATTGGGGACGAAGCTCCTACAAACTGTCCTTTTTGCGGCGCAAAGAGAAAATACATCAAAGAATTCAAAGATGCCAAAGTTAATTTTGACGTTGAACTAAACGAAAAAGACAAGGCAAACGCAGAGCATGCTTTACAAGTAGAAGTAAGCAACACAGTTTTCTATTTTTGCGCAGCAGGAAAAGTAAAAGAACTGGAAGGCCAAAAACTCTTCAAAGCTTTAGGCAAAGTAGAGAACGAACATGCCACTGTATGGAAAAAAATTCTTAAATTAGACAAATTACCAGAAGGAAACGATACCTGCTCTGTAGAATACAAAGAAGACCTTGAAGATTCTCATAAAAGAGAAACAAGAGCAATAGAATTCTACAAAAAAGCAGCAGCAGAATCAGAAAACGAAAGAGTAAAAGAAATCTTCGAAGCATTAGTAGAAGTGGAAACAGACCACCTAAAGCTTTCAGAAGAACGCCTAAAATAACCTTCTTTAAAACAAGGGTATTTAACCCTTAAACTTTTTCTTTAACCCTTTAACACTACTTTGTTATAATTCATTATACTATATAATCCTATAATGAAAAGGGGCGATTATAAGATATGCAAATATTGCAGATCATATTACCACAGAATAGATTTCCTTCACACTTTTGATCGCATGATAACCTGTGGAAACATAGAATGTACAGGAAAGAGAAGAAAAGAACTCTGGATCAAAAAGTACCTTATGATGAAAGCAAAGGCTTAGAGCAGGTTAAAGTTCTTGGTTTAACCCCCCCTTCTTTGACCTGCTCATTTTATCATATCAGGAGGCAAAAAAAATGAAAAAAACAATTTTACTATGGATTATGGCTTTAACAATACCAATTGTTTTAGCAGATTATGATGGCATGATGGGCTATGGGATGATGGGAAATTATGGTTATGGCGGTATAATAATGGGCTTATTAGGAATTGTCTGGTTTGCACTCGCAGCATTTGTATTTTCAGCTATATTTTGGTCCACGTATAAATGGATAATGAAAAGTAATAAAACTAAACGGAGGTGAACTCAATGTACGGAGGAGGTTGTTGTTAATAAAATAAATTAAAAATATTTTTTTCTTTTTTATTTTAGTAAACTATATAAACTATGTATTATCAACTACAAACTAGATACAAGGAGGTACATAAAATGGTGAATGTAACAGTATACTCAACGCAAAGCTGTCCATGGTGCCATAAGGTAAAAGATTTTCTTAAAGCAAATAAGGTAAAGTTTGAAGACAAAGACGTATCTTCAGATGATGCTGCAAGAAACGAGATGGTTGAGAAATCAGGACAGATGGGCGTACCGGTTATAGTTATAGAAGGAAATAAACCTATTGTTGGCTTTGACCAGGAAGCAATTAAAAAAGCCCTAAAACTATGAAGTACGACACAATAATCATAGGTGGCGGAATCTCTGCACTAGGCGCAGCAGTTTATTGTGGCAGATTCCAGCTTAAAACCTTAGTTCTAGGAGAAAAAGTAGGTGGAACTATAATTCTAACAGATGATATTGCCAACTATCCGGGTTTCAAAAAAATCTCAGGCATGGATCTTTTCGAAAAGATAAAAGACCATGCTAAAGACTATAACATAGAGATAGTAGAAAAGAAAGCAGAAAAAGTTGAAAAATACAAAACCTACTTCAAGGTTTCCACTAATGAAAAAACCTATGAAACAAAAACAATAATCTTTGCAACAGGAACAGAATGGCGTAAACTAAATGTGCCAGGAGAAAAAGAATTCACAAACAAAGGAGTTCATTATTGTGGATTATGCGATGGCCCGCTCTACAAAAATAAAATCATTGCAGTAGTTGGAGGCTCAGACTCAGCTGCAAAAGAAGCCTTATTATTATCAAAATATGGGAAAAAAGTTTATATCATCTACAGAAAACAAAAAATAAGGGCAGAGCCAATCAACCTTAAAAGAGTTGAAACAAATAAAAAAATAGAAATTATCAACAACACTAATATAAAAGAAATTAAAGGGGATAAATTCGTTAATAAGATAATTCTGGACAAACCCTATAAAGGTTCAAAAGAACTTAACCTAGATGCCTTATTCATTGAAATCGGCCATATTCCTATTTCCGATTTAGCAAAATCAATTAATGTAAAAACAAACGAAAAAAACGAAATAATAATTGACAAAGACTCAAAAACAAATATCAATGGGGTTTATGCAGCTGGCGACGTAACAAACAGTAGATTTAAGCAGGCTATAACAGGAGTTGCAGAAGGAGTCATTGCAGCATATAATGTTTATCAATACATAACTGATGAATTGCCCGTTTGCGGTTGTTCTGAAGATAATTAATTATTTTTTAATGTGAACGTAGTGAGCACAGGGGTTTAATTCCCCGACCTTTAGGTCGTAAC
>CAZSRD010000027.1:0-15585 GCA_964609455.1 uncultured Methanosarcinales archaeon | reverse complement strand
CCTTCCGACCTTAGCTGGATACTGTGGACTTTAGTCCACAGAGGAGGTCATTTTACTAGATTTAGTGTTTTTTGTCTTACCTACACACTATATGTAGTAGCATAGGTTATATATAAACGTTTTGTTTTTTTACGCTATATATAGTGTTAGATGGAATAAAACTTACTATATATGGGACGTTCTTAAGGATAGGTCGTATATAAAGATTTCTATAGTGAAATGTATATAATTTAGGTGTTGAAAATAAAGAATTTAAAGGAATTTGGTTTATTATTGTAACTTATTAGTAGTTAAAAATAGAAAGATTTATATATAAGCAATACAAGGCAATTTATGTGCGAAGTAAAAGTCGTTATGTATGGAACTCTTTTGGAGATTGGTTGAAAAATATTAGGTAAAAAAAATGACTATATCAAATCTTGATGGAATTGAGGCATCCGTAGAAGACATTCGTAGAATAAGGGATAGATTAGAGCATCTAGATGCTGATACGCTTTTTAGAATCGGTTATAGTGCTTATGAATATCTTAGAGATCTTAAAACTCCTGTTCCTTCAAGTAGTTACTCCTTGCTTAAGAGAATCGAATCAGGGGACCCCAATGCAATCTTAGGGTGTGTTACAAAAATGATTGAAGAAAGAGATGAGTTAGTAGAAGCTGCACATGGAGCACATTGCCATAATGGCGAAACAAAAAAAGAGATAGTTCTTACAGAGTTGCAGCAATCTATTTACTGGCCAATATTAATCGCTGTTGGTAACCATATACCTTATGAAAATTTAAGATTTATTGAGTTTCTTAGAAAAGGTTATGAGGGTAAAAATTTAGTTTCTATCACTGTAGAAGAACTTAAGGGAGGATGTAACGATAATACCCAAAATTCTATCGTTCTTGTAAGGCAAACATTAGTTTTTGCCGGAAATAATATGCTTCAATATAATCATTCTTTCCCTGATGATAGCATTAAATTTGAAGATATAGCTAATCATGACCTGAAGCAAATGCTGCAAAAGGATTACTTATTTCAAAATGTCAGACAAAAATTAGGGGTTTAATAAAATCGCAAGAAAAATGATTAATGGAATTGAAGTTATATTTGAAGAAGGATTTGTTATTGACAAGAATGTAGAAGCTATAATTAACTCTGCAAATAATGGGTTGCTTTTAGGAAGAAGCGGTGCAGGAAGAATAAGGGATATTACTGGTGTTCTTCAAGATCCGAGTCCTGAGATGGATGAATTTAAACAAATCTGCGATGATATTGGTCCTCTCGGAAGATTCTGTTGGAGATGGCTAGAATCAGATGCTAAACGATATGCAGAGGAAGGAAACCCTATTCCTGTTGGTCCGACCTATGTTCAATTAGAATGCCTAAGAAAAATAAGAGACAATAATGGAGAACCTCTTAAAATAGGCGATGCTGTAATAACATCTAGTGGTGATTTTGCAAAAGATCCTTCTAAGCCAAAATATATTATTCATGTTGTAGGTATGGGGTATGAATGGCCTGAATATCCTATAAATCCTGAAACTGGACAAAAAAATCCAAGGCCTACTATTGAAGCTACAGAAAAATCAGTTACAGATGCCTTGGTAAATTCATTTGGATTATTAAAGCAATATAGCATTCGATCAGTAGCATTACCTATAATGTGCGCTAGAGTTGAAAATAGGGGAGATAAAATTAAAGCTTATGGACTTACTCCTGAAAAAAGTTATCAAATAGCATTAGATGTAATCAGAAGGTATGGAACTCAATTAAGAAAGGTTATAGTTTGCGCAGATAATGAATCTACTCAAACATTGGTGAGAGGCTTAAAATGAAATTGAACAAAATACAAAATATGTTACTTGGAATTGCAATAGGTGATGCATTTGGAATGACTTATGGGCTCCCTGAGGATAGGGAGAGCTTAAAAGATCGCATAGATTTAAGTGGGTTTAGCCCCCGTATGAAAAAAAGGGTGATAAGACGACCAGCGGGTATGTATACTGACGAAACACAGATGTCCATTGCATTGGTAGAGTTGATGCTCAGCGATAAGGAATTTAATCAGGAGAATCTTGCTGATTTCTTTGTGCGTTGCTACAAAAGAGACCCTCTTGAAAGAGCGTATTCTTCCAGTACTGAAAACTCATTGAAAACCTCTGATTCTGGAAATGATTTTCTGCAAAACGCTGACAGGAATAAAATAAGCAATGGAGCAGCCATGCGTGCAGTTCCATTGGGAATTCTCCCCAACATTGACGCGGTTGTTCAATATGCTACAATAAATGCCCAAACTTCACATAATACTCCTCAGGGGATTGCCTCGTCAATTGCAGTAGCCTTAATGTCACATTATCATTTTAAATATTTAAGTGGGATATCTTTGTTTGACTATGTAGAACCACATGTGAGAGATATCTGCCCAGAATTGACAGCACATTTGAAAGCAGTTCATGAGATGCAGGGTGAAGATCCGATTATTCTCTTTGGAGAAGAAAATGTCAAGGTGGGTGTTCCTATGGATGGAATAAGGGCGGTCGGAGCAGTTATTTATATATTGTCACGTTTTGACAATCCTTTAGACGTACTAAAAGAAACTGTTTTGCTTGGTGGGTATACTGATTGTACTGCAGCGATTTCACTTGGAGCTAATTTGATTAGACACGATGTTAGCGAACTGCCACCATCTTTTTTTAGGAGTCTTACAAATCATCCCTTTGGTAGAGATTATATTCTCTCTCTAGGAGAAAGACTTGCTCAGAAATATCCAGACTCTAAATAACATGAAATGGACAACAATTGAAAGACCAGGAACTTTTGGGAAAAATCGAGATACTCTTTATAGACAGTATGATGAAAGATTTGGTAAGGATAACTGGAGAGTAATCTGGCAGTGGAACGGAGAGTTTCTTCCTCATATCACTGCATGTCAACTATACGAAGATGGTTATTATGCTGACTCTTTTAGAAGAGAATCATTATGGAAGGAATTAGCTTCAGTGGCAAGAAATGTATATGACATTCAAGAATCAGATGTTGAATCTGGCTTAGACTATCTACTACAAAGCGGAAATGCAACCCATCTACAAGATATTGCTATAAGAAGAGTAATGCTAAGGAGAGGTTACAAATTTGAAGGGGACCAACTAGTCCAGATAAGAAGTAATAAATCATATTGGGGTCAAGTTCTAAGCCCAGGGAGGGTTCAGTTCCATTTACCCGACTTAATTCTTGTCCCTCATTTAGAAAGTTGGTGGGATCCTAATTCTGTTGAAGATTTTTGGCAAAGTAACAAAGTTCTCCAAGTCCGTGAAGATTAGGCCAGCAAGCTTATAGAACATAACAACATATATTCGAAAAAATTTAAATCCTAAAATTATAAAACAACCTCAAGTAGTTCCCCCTATATAATCAAAAACTTTATATTCTTTGGATGAGAAATTAAATCTAATGAAAAACTTTAAATGCAAGCGATGTGGGCAGTGTTGTCATTCTCCTAGGTTGAGTAAGCAAGATATTTCCAGAATAGAGAAGGCTGGCTATGAAGGTTTTATATATACAGATAATTTGGGTAATAATTATCTTAAAGATAAGAATAGGTGGTGTATGTTTTTAGTTAGGGGGAAAAAGAGTTCTTGTAAGATACATGGTGTTAGGCCTAAGATATGCAGGCAGTATCCTTCTGAGCTAATACATGGCAGTTGTAAGCCTGTTGAGTTAGCTTTTGATAAGTTTATAGAAAACAAATAATTATCCGACAGCCTGCTCTGCAATATCCTCAGCAATGTTTGAAGGTATAGCAAATCCAATCCCTTCTGTATCCACTATCTTGAATGTATTGATTCCTACAATCTCTTTCCTAGAATTAACCAAAGGCCCGCCGGAGTTTCCGGCATTAATTGGGACATCTGTCTGGACATAAGGAATATTTGTGCTGTCTATAACCCTGTTTACCGCGCTTATTATTCCTTCAGTAACGCTAAAAGATAACCCTAGGGGATTTCCAATAGCTATCACTCTTTCACCTACCTTAATATCTGATGAGTCAGCAAAATTAAGATAACTAAATGTTTTGTCAGATTGTATCTTAAGGACTGCTAAATCAACATTTGAAGCAGTTCCGACAAGCTGAACATTATAGCTTTGCGAATTGTAATCAACAGCATATACGCTTGCTGCACCGTCAATAACATGCTTGTTTGTCATTATATATCCGTTTTTATTGAATATTACACCGCTGGCCTGGCCTTTATTCGTTTTAATGCTTACAACAGCTTTAACAACATCCTCAACAATAGCAGAAAAATCAGAGCTTCTTACATCAATGTCAGATATCATCTCCTCTAATTCCAGGCTTTTCTCCTCTAAGCCCCCTACCTTTTGGGTTATATCCTCCAGCCCAGACTCTGTTTCTGTCTTTACTGTCTGCAGATCAAGCTTTAGTTTTGAGGTCTCTGAGCTGAAATAATCCTGCAGCTTAACAAAATTAGCTAATGTTTTATTTTCTAATAACTCTCTCTGCCTTGCGCTAAACTCCTTCTCTTTACTTATTTCATCTATAAGCTCATTTTTTGCTCCAACAATCATTTGGTTCATAGCAAGAATCTTATTGTTATAATCAGTTGTCAGCTTATTGTAAAGCACTATGTCTGAGGCTATAACTAATACAAACAAAGCCATAATCGAGAAAAATACAGGGTTTAGCCTCTTTTTTTCATGCATAGCAAAGAGCTACGCACAAGTTATTAATAAATCTTTTCTTAGATTCAAATAGAAAACCTTTTATAACCTTTAATTTTTGTTAATGCTATGGGCATAGAAAAAGAAGTAAAAAAAATAGTAGAAAGAAATAAGCGAGTAGAATCAGATAAAGCCTGGGAAACAAGCTTTGCCAGAAGGATTATCGTTGCTTTAATGACTTATTTGATGATAGTTTTGTTCTTGTGGATAATAAAAATACCTAACCCATGGTTAAATGCTTTAGTTCCTGCAATTGCTTTTATGTTGTCTACACTATCATTACCATTTTTTAAGAGAATATGGTTAAGGAGCAGGAAATAATTCTAAGATGAATATGAAAAAAAAAGATTTTTCAAATTTCCCTTCAGGAACTAAAAAACTAGATGTTGGAGGACAGGCAGTAATAGAAGGAGTAATGATGAGGTCTAAGCTTAATGTAGTTACAGCTGTTAGGAAGAACGGCAAGATCATCTATAAGAAAGATAAGCTGAAGAAGAAATCCGAGTTTCAGCAGCTGTTTTTTATCAGGGGTATTGTTAATCTTATTGAGATGCTGGTTTTAGGAATAAAAACATTAAATTGGAGCGCCTCTCAGGCTACTGGCGAAGAGGAAGAGCTAAGCAGTTGGGCAGTTATTTTGACGCTTGTGATTGCTTTTATTTTTGCAATTGGCTTATTTGTTTTATTGCCATATGCTTTGACTTATCTAGTTGGGGTAAAGGAAACATCCAATCCTGTATGGTTTAATGTTGTTGATGGGATAATAAAAGTGGGAATATTGGTCTTGTATATGTATCTGATATCCCTGATGAAAGACATAAGGGCAGTATTTAAGTATCACGGAGCAGAGCACAAAGCTGTTTTCTGTTATGAAGATGGCAAAAAGCTTACAGTGGAGAATGCTAAGAAGTATAGTACCAAGCATCCAAGATGCGGAACTGCTTTTTTGATAATAGTAATAATTGTCAGCATTTTCTTGTTTTCATTTATACCTCTTATTGTGAAGAATGTTTATCCTGCTATTGATAATGTTAATTGGGTTTTGAAAAGAGCAATATTGTTTACTATGAGGATATTATTATTGCCAATTGTGGCAGGTTTTTCTTACGAACTATTGAAGTTTGGAGCAAAGCACCAAGGCAATCCTGTTTTTAGGACTTTGACGTTACCAGGGTTGTGGGTTCAGAAGATAACTACAAAGGAGCCTAGCAAGAAACAATTAGAAGTTGGGATAGCTGCTTTAAAGAAGGTTATTGAGCTTGAAAATGGAAATCTATGAGCCAAGAGAAGATTCATTTCTTTTGCAAAAACATATTTTGAAGAATGCAAGGGGTGTTGTTTTAGATATTGGCACAGGTACAGGGATATTGGCTGAAGAAGCTGCTAAATCTAAAAGGGTAGTTAAGGTATTTGGTGTTGATATTAATGAAGATGGGATAATATACTGCATAAGGCACCAAAAAAGCAAGAAGATAACGTATGCAATGTCTAATATGTTTAGGCTTTTTAAGAGAGACAAAAGGTATATGAGCGTAAAGTTTGATACAATAATATTCAATCCTCCGTATTTGCCTACAGATCCTAAAAATAAGGATGTTGCTTTGGATGGAGGCAAAAAGGGCTATGAGCTGATATGCAAGTTCCTGCATGAATGCAAGAGATTTCTTAGGCCAAAAGGAAAGATATTAATAGTATTTTCGTCATTGACTGGAAAGGAGATGTTAGACAAGTTTTTATTGGAGAATTTTTGGAAGTTTAAAGAGCTGGAGAAACAACACATTTCCTTTGAGGATTTGTTTGCTTATCTGATTGAAAATGAAGGATAGATTAAAAGAAGTGCAGAACATAACTTACTTCACCAAAGGCCATAGGGGAATTCTTTACATTGGGGATTATAAAAAGAAGAAAGTTGTTATTAAAACTGAAAGGAAGGATTCTGATGCGATTGGAAGGATAGAGAATGAAATCAATTACCTTAAGATATTAAATGCAAAGGGAATAGGGCCTAAACTATATTTTTATGATAAGAAACTTACTTATTTTGTCTATGAATATATTGATGGCGAGTTCTTTCCAATATGGCTAGAGCATGCTACAAAGAAAAATAAGAGCTTAATTAAGAAAATAATAAAGAATGTTTTTGTGCAATGCTTTAGAATGGATAAGATTAAAGTTAATAAGGAAGAGATGCATCATCCCTATAAGCATATTATAATTGATAAGAACAAAAAACCCATAATGGTAGATTTTGAAAGATGCCATAAGTCAATAGAGCCTAAGAACGTTACCCAGTTTTCCACTTATATGATATCTGACTTTATGGTTAATCTTTTGAAGGATAAAGGGATTAAGGTTAATAAAGAAAAGATGATAAAAGCTGCTAAGGCTTACAAGAAAAAGATGAGTAAAGTTAATTTAGATAAGATAGTAAACTTGATAAAATGAATATTTAATCTATCTTCCTTCAAGTAATCTATCTGATAGGAATTCAAGTGTTTCAGGATCAATTGAGCCCATTCTTTTCATCATTTTTTGGTGTGTTACCAATGGAGAGTATTCAACACGACGATAATTAACTGACATATCACCTGTATCCAGAATTACATAACCAGCTTTTGAATTTCCATCTCTTGGTTGGCCTACTGACCCTGCGTTTACTATTGTTTTTGGTTCTAGAGCTGGTTCATCTTCTAGTTTGGAATTGCAAAACAGCGCATATGTTCCATCTTCTCTTCTTTTTGCAATAATTGGATAATGGGTATGGCCGCATAATAACACATAATCAAAACAATCAAATATCCTTTCTACATTAGGTGTTACTTCAACAACACCCCTCTTTTCAAAGAAATCTTTTCTTTCAATATATTCACAAAGTGGGTCAGATGGTGAACCATGTACAAGGATAAAACCATCTTGATCTAATTCTGATGGGAGCTGCTTCAGGAACTGATAGTACTTATTTTCTTTTGGCTGGCCTGCAGCTTTAATCAATTCTTTTTTTGTCCAGTGGATAGGAGAAGCTGAATGAGAATTAAATCCCAGCGGTTCATTTACAACAGCCCAATCATGATTACCTTGCACTATAGCTGTAAGAGTTCCTTTTTCTTTTAATCCAATCACTATGTCCAGACATGCTACTGGATCAGGACCATAACCTACTATATCGCCTAAACACCATATTTCAGAAATTCCTTGTTTTTGAATATCTGCAAGAACTGCTTCCAAGGCTTCAAGATTCGAATGTATATCAGATATTACGGCTATTCTTCCCATTATTCCCACCTATAATATCCTCTTTTTTAAAAATATAAACAAAAAAAGAATTATTTCTTTTTCTTCTTGGTTTTCTTGATCTCTTTTTCCAGGTTTAGCTCTTCTAATAGCTCTTTGTACCTGTTCCTGATTGTAACTTCAGTAACGCCCGCTACGTCTGCAACTTCTCTCTGGGTTCTTTTTTCGCCATGCATCAAAGCTGCTACGTATAAGGCTGCTGCAGCTATGCCTGTTGGGCCTCTTCCAGATGTTAATTCTGCTTTTTGCGCTTGTTCTAGTATTTCAATAGATTTGCTTTGTGTTTCTGCTGATAATTTTAAAGCTGAAGCGAACCTTGCGATGTAATCAGCCGGGTTACTTGGCAAGATTGTAATTCCTAGTTCTCTTGTTACAAACCTATAGGTTCTTCCAATCTCTTTCTTTTCTATGCCCGAAGCTTCTGATAATTCATCAAGGGTTCTAGGAACATCATGTCTTCTGCAAGCAGCGTATAATGCGCCAGCAACTACAGATTCCATTGATCTTCCTCTCACTAAGCCTCTTTGGACAGCTAAAGTATATATCCTGGCTGCTTCTTCTTCTACTGATTTTGGTAATTTTAAGTATGAGCCAACTCTTTTTAGCTCTGCTAGAGCCAATTTAAGGTTTCTTTCAATAGCAGTTGAGATTCTATACTGCCATTTTCTTAATCTGAAGAACTTGCTTCTGCTTTTGTCTCCTAATTTAGCCAAATCGCCTTTTTGACCTACTTCCGTACCTAAGCCCTGGTCAAATTGGGTATAGGTCATTGGAGCGCCTGTTCTTCTCTTGCTTTGGGCCTGGTCACCGTCAAATTCTCTCCATTCCTGGCCGAAATCGACCATTTTATCTTCTATAACTAGACCGCAATCTTTACAAACAACTTCTCCTTTTTCCTTGTTCCAGAATAAGTTAATGCCGCCACATTCAGGGCATTTTTTGATCATATCTCTTCTTGCCATATTCTCACCTTTTAGTTTAAAGACCACCCCATTAGTCTTTTGTTGCAGTAAGCATAACAAAGTTTATAAATGGTAACGATAGGTAATATATAAAGCTTTTGGTGTTTTTAGTCGGTTTGTTTGAAAAAAAAAGATTTTTAAAGGTTTTTGTTTATTTTTTTGCAATATGGAAAGATAAAACCAACAACGTTGGGTTCAAACACGGACTTACTGCGTAAGCCCTACACCACACGGAAAAAACTCCGTTTTTTCCTAGTTTAAAATTACTTCGTAATTTATAAACAAAGGAAAAATCAGAACTTTGTAACTGATTTTTCCTCTTCAGGTGTGTTTTCACCCTTGTTGTTGGTTTTTATAGGAATATTATCAGAGTGAAAAATCCATTTTTTATTAGTTAAATTTAAATAAACAAGAAATTTCTTTAGTACCTTGACTGCCACCGTGGCACAATCTGGTACTGCGTTAGCCTTGAGAGCTGATTCCCGAAAGGGTATCTCGGTTCAAATCCGAGCGGTGGCGTAAATCTCTTTTTAGGCATTAACTAATTCAATTCCTTAAAGCAACAAAAATGGAAATTCTTAGAAACAGAAAAATTTATAAATAAGCTTAACTTAGCTTAACTAAGGTGAACTAATATGGTACAAGCACTAGTACAGATTGATGAAAATACCAACAGGGTGTTGAATGTTGTAAAGGCAAAATACGAGCTTAAAGATAAAGGAGAGGCTATCCAGCTTGTTGTCAGCAAGTATATTGAAGAGGAAAAAGAGCCTGAACTAAGGCCTGAATTCATTGAAAAGATGAAGCGAATACAGAAACAAAAAGCAATAAAGATTGGCACTCTGGATAATTTCAAAAATAGGTATGGTATAAAGTAAGATGTACTCTTTTGATGTTAGGGAAGAGCTGGATAAGGCATTCACTAAAATAAGCAAAAAGAATCCAAAACAGTTTGAGATCATTTACAAGAAAATTGCTGAAGTGATTAAAAACCCGCATCATTATAAGAATTTGAAATCACCTTTGCAGCATTTCAAAAGAGTGCATATAGACAAGAGCTTTGTTCTTGTGTTTTCAGTTGATGAAGATAAGAAAAATGTTATTTTTGAACATTATGATCATCATGATGGGGTGTATAAATGGAAGGTTTAAGATGGAGAAAAAAATATTTTCACAAATTAATCGCTGTTTAATATTTCTAAAATCTTATCAAGTTTTGCATTAATCTGCTGAAACTCTGCTTCGTTTTTGCCAGATTCCTGCCTTGGCCTAAATTCTCCCCTAGAACCTGATCGGGATTCCTGCCTTGGGCTTTCTTCCTTTTTGAAACAATCCCTGCAGTAAACAGGCTTGCCCTCAGTCGGTTTGAAAGGAACTTCGCAGCTTTTTCCGCATTTATCGCAGACTACTTCATGCATTTCTCGCTTTTCAAAACTTGGCCTTCTAGAATCTCTTCTATTGAATCTATCTGAACGCCTTCTGCTGGATTTATGTCCACTATTTCGATTAAATTTTTCCATATTTACCTCGTTTGTATAACCTTCTAAGAGTGTAAGTTTGTTTATAAACCTATTCAAAAAATCATGCTTGGGGGTTAAAAAGCATCCCAACAGAGATTTTATAGTCTTTTATTCTTTTGTTCATACTTTTAAAGTCAGGATCTGCGCAAAAGAAATTTCTGCAAGCTATTGGCCTTGTGCCATGGATCGAACATTTGCCATCTTTTAGATAGGTGCAGCTTCCATCCTCTTTTTGAGTAATTATATTTGCTCCACAAAGCTCTGCTTCCTCAAAATCCTCAACAAATTTAAACTCGTCAAATTGAGTCTTGTACTTCCTGGATTTGTATTCTTCTTTGTTAAGGTTTATATAAAATAATCTGCAGCATACTCCGCATTTAGAGCATTTCATGTTAATCACCGAAATAATCTTCATAACAAAAGTTTTTTTTCATTCCCTCAAAAGTGCAGCTTCCTTTTTCCTCTATTATATTGCCCTCTAAGAATTCCCTATACTCGTTTATTAATGAACTGCAGTCACTGCACCTTCTGAAATCAGTTCCTATCTCAACATCAAATTCCTTTTCGTTAATCTTCTTAATGCTATTGGGAACAGTAGCCCTATTCTTAAAATAACCATAAATATTCTCTATAAACCTGTTATCGGGAATGACATCAGAAAGGGTTATGTGAAGAACACATTTCTTTGGAGCACTATCATTTACTATTTCCCTTTTTATTTTTATACACCTTTGGCTGCTTAACTTTTCTTTCTTCTGTGCAAACTGCTCAGGCAGTTTAATGCTTCCGTCTGGATTGAATCCTATCATAAAAATATCATTTCTGCATTGTTTATATTGTTTTCGGTAATCATTTTTTGAAATGAAATACAAATATTTATTAATTTACACTATATTTTACAATATGTGGGAACATTAAACCGCCTTTTTGGTTCAGAAGAGTCAGTTGCTATAGATGCAAAACAAGATGAAGATACGATTCTGCTCATTTTACAAAAATACACCAAAACAATTCCTGAGAAAGAGAAGATTATAAAACAATTACCTTACCAATTTGGTGGAAAGGCTGCTCCCCTAAAAAGATTGAAACAATTATTAAGCTTAGAACTTGCAGATGTATTTACTGCAGAGAAGGATGAGGATGATCTGGTTCTTAATTTTCAGTCTTTAGAGCATTCTAAAAAGATAAAGAGGATAAAACGGTTAGAGGATGGTTTGAACTATGGCGAATTAGGGCATAGATATGTATATGAACTATTACACCACCTTTATTCTGTTTTAAAGTCAGAAGCTCGCTTGCTGAAAAAGCTGATAGATGTTAAGGATTTAAAAAAATTCAGAAAATTGATCAGCCGCTTTAGTTCTGAGATTGTTGTTGAAAAGGCAATAATTGAGAAAATGAGGGAAATTGATGGTTTTTCCATAGGATTAACTGATTTGGTGAATAAGGAGCATATCATCCACAAAATGGACTCGGAAGAGAGGGAACTTGTCCTGGTAATGCAGAAAGACTTTACCCAAGCTTTCGCAAGCATGAGCGGAAGGATGGTTGGCCATCAAGTCGATCTGGATAAAAGGGATAAGGGATTCAATATTCAAAAATTTATCAGGAGATGGGTAATAGATGTTTTTAATAGGATTGAAGTCAGAGTTTATCTTGGGTTTAAGGATGAGGCTTTTGCTGGGCTTCACCAATTCAGTGATCTTGAATTTGTAAACAGGCCAGAGTTTATCCTTTTAGTAAAGAAATCTTTTTATGACCTATCCAGATTTATTAACAGGCCCAAGTTCATTCTTTGGGCAAGGGCATTTTTTTTAAATTCAAATGGAAAAGAAGTTTCTGAACAGATGATTAATGTTTTTGTTCATTTCTTTAGGGAATGGTACAATCATATGAGGGATTAGGTTAGAGCGCATCAATATCAGCAAGCGAGCTGATAATCAGCTCTTGGCAGCTCCTTACCATCTGCTGAAGCCTAATATCTTTTGTTCCTTTCTTTATCTGGGAAAACCTGTCCATCATCTGCCTAAAAAACCTTATGATGTCTCCTTCAAGGAAACTGGTATTTTTCATAATATCAAATATAGTTTTTCCATGATAGCAGGGATCTATCAAAGCAGTCAGCTTATCAAGATAATGGAATCTCTTCTCTTTCCCGATATATTCGCGGCTATATATCTTTTTCTTAAGCTCATTCAGGAACTTGGATGGGTACTTCTTATAGAACTCTGTTTTTTCCCTGGGCTCATAGCATAAGGCAGCAATTAACATCATGAAATGATACTCGTTAAGTTCAGTGTAAAAATCAGTTGCAAATATCTCCCCTATAATTATCTCATCAGCATATATCTTTGATGAGAACTCTCCTTTTTCCGTCAAAATACCTTCTTTTATGTAATTTAATTTTGTGAGCTTCTTGCTGATGTTGTCAAATTCATTTTTTATCCTTGTCTTATTCTCCTGCTGGTATGTGTAGAAACTCATCCTGAGTATCTTTTCAATTTCTTCTTTTGTATGCTGTTTTATAAGATTTAGGACAGTGTTTACTGATAATCTGAATTGAGACCTGATCGGGTCTACATCCTTGCCTGTAATCTCCTTCAGCAGCCTGTAATCAAAGTCCCTCCTGTCAACCATCGCATAAACAAACCCTTCTTTATCAATGCCTCTTCTACCTGCTCTGCCTGCAATCTGGAAGTATTCCTTTGAATTCAAAAATCTAAAATTGGCTCCATCAAATTTCCTTAAAGACTTAAAGCATACTGTTTTTGCAGGCATATTTATCCCTACTGCGAATGTTTCTGTCGTATACAGCACTTTTATCATGCCTTTTGAGAAAAGCTCTTCTACAATCTCTTTTACTATGGGTATAAGGCCTGCGTGATGGAATGCAATGCCATAAGGCAATGTCTGCCTTAGATCTCTGGTTGACTTAAGGTTTCTTATTTCAGGAACTGAGCCTTCTAATTTTTTTCTTACAAATGGGCTTATCTCAGGGTTTAGGCTGAATAGCTTTGCTTTGGAAAGCTCAAGCGCGAGATCCTGGCAGCCCTGCCTGGAGAAGTTGAAGAAAAAACAGGGCAATTTGCCTTTTATCTCTTTGATCAGCTCAATATGATTTGGAGGGGGGGTTCTTGGGCTTCTTCTTCTGGACCTGCCGCTTATATATCTGTAATCAGGGATATCTTTAACCTCTTTTATATCTTCTAAATTAGTTATGCCCAGCTCAGCATCATAAAAATGCTTATGGAGAGGTACGGGCCTTTTATCATGGATTATGGTGTCAACCTGATGTTTCTTTATATTGTTTATCCATGCAGAGAATTCTTTTGCATTAGGGATTGTTGCTGATAAACATAAGAATCTTACATGAGGCTTAGAAAAGATGATTGACTCTTCCCATACATAACCTCTTTCAATATCGTTTATGTAATGGATCTCATCAAAGATGACATAGGATACTGCCTTTGTTGTTTCGTCATCTATCAGGGCCATGTTCCTGTAAATCTCTGTTGTCATGATGCGTATCGGGGCAGAAGGGTTTATCACAACATCTCCTGTAAGAAGGCCAATATTCTCTTTTCCATAATCTGCAGTAAATTCCTTATATTTTTGGTTAGAAAGCGCTTTTATCGGAGCTGTGTAGATAACTTTTATTCCTTTTTTTAGATATTTGTTTATGATATAGTCAGCTATTAATGTCTTGCCTGAACCAGTTGGCGCTGATACAACAACAGAATGGTTGTTGTCTATTGAGTTGATCGCATCTTCCTGGAATTTGTCTAATACCAATCCTTTGTATTCCATAAAGACATAAAACCAGCAGGTATATAAAAATGTTATCTAGATTGCAATCAGTTAGAACTCAACTTTAATGCCCTACTTAAAGGATTTTACTGTTTTCTGCGTGTAATTTCTTATAATATGTTTCTGCTTCTTCAATGCTCATTGATATCAACTCTTCTGTTGTACATATTCTCATTTTAGTTCCCCCCTCTATCATCACTATAGAGAATGCACTCCAGCTTATTAGCTTTTGCAACTTCAGAGCGGTGAAGGGTTTGTTGATATGCTATCTTTTAGGAAGGTTTTAGAAAACTTTTAGTTTTCTAAGACCTTAGAAAATCTTCGATTTTCGTAAGGTTTAAATAATTGATTTCATTCTTTATGTAATAGGTGATAAAAATGAAACTAATCTTTTATTCGGTATTGGTTATGTTGGTGTTTTCTGTTACAACAACAGCTTCTATGATGATTCCGGCAAATGATAATGCAAAAGAAAATGCAAAGGCTCCTGAGAAGTCTCCTGTTATAGGAGAAAATTGGGATCTTGAAAGAGTAGATTTTATACACTATGCAAAAGGCGGAAATCCTGGAAAGCCTAAGCCGGGAACAGATAGCTGCTATAAACTAATGGGCATAAAATGGAGCTCTTTGCCAGTAGAATATGTTATTAACCCCTCTAACTCCTATGGTTTAAGCGAAGGCTTTGTGGTTAATGCTGTGTCAGCTTCATCAGAAGCATGGGATGTTGAAACTGCTAGCAATCTTTTTGGCGCAGCTATTGTAGATTACACCGCTTCTTACGGAATACAGAATTATAAGAATGCAATTGATTTTGGCGATCTTGGTTCAGGAATTATTGGAATAACCTCAGTATGGTACACAAGAAAAGGAAAACAGATAGTAGAGTTTGACATAAGGCTTAATACAGACTATGCCTGGGGAGATGCTGCACTATCTTCTGGCGTGATGGACGTGCAGAACATAGCAACACATGAATTAGGCCATGCAGTTGGGATGAACGATATTTACACCACCGCATGCTCTTATGTGACAATGTACGGTTACTCTGACTATAATGATATAGGCAAAAGAACCCTTGAACAGCCAGACATCACAGGATTGCGGCAGATGTATGGTTAAATTCTTTTTTTCTTTTTAGGAAGGTTTTAGAAAACTTTTAGTTTTCTAAGACCTTAGAAAATCTTCGATTTTCGTAAGGTTTAAATAGTAATAGATCAGATTAATCATTCTAATTGAGCAAGGATACTACCCACATTTGTGTGTAGGGGAATTGCGTA
>CAZSRD010000026.1:0-16490 GCA_964609455.1 uncultured Methanosarcinales archaeon | reverse complement strand
GCTTTGCTGCCTGCTTGGAAGAATGTTTTGTTGGATATCACTAAGATGTTGGATGATAGTAAGATAATCGATTTGGCAGATGTTATCAGTAAAAGTTATTTTGATACAACCAGTTTCTTTAAATTACATGAATATAACCCTTTCTTTAAAGAATTAACATTTGCTGCGGAAATCCTAGGTGAGGATGACAGTGAGAATAAAGAAAGCAGCAGAATAGTAGCAACATTAGTTGATTTGTTAGATAAAACAAAAGTTAGTGTAATGAGGCCAATGTCTAAAAGGAATGAAAATATCTATAGATTATTTGATTCGGATTATTTAATAAGTCTTTTTCAAAGTATAGCTTTATCAAGAACTATTAAGGGTTTTAATGCTCTAAAAGGCTATTTAGAATATTCAGGAGAAGCAGGAATTAAATTAAATATACTTTATAGTTTTGGAATGGCAGGCATTTCCGATGCTGTATTGCCTATGGCCAGTCTTCTTAGAGAAAGATGGTGGAGAGCACAAGCTGAAGGAACAGAATTTGAAATAATTAGGACTAGGAAAATATTTGCACATGAACACTATCAAGCAAATCCTTTGGAATCAATACTGATGATAGGTAAAGAGAAAGCAGGCAAGGTTCTTTTAGAGGAGTTACCTAATGTAGACAGGGAACTTAGGATTCAATTGATTTATTTGATAGGTGCAATCGGATATGGGGAAGCAGGACCTGATTTAATGCATTATTTAAATGACAAAGATGATGAGATAAAGGCAACTGTTATAGGAGCATTAGGAAAAATAGCATACCAAGAAAGTCTATCAGAAATATGTAAATTGGTCGGCCATACAAATTCAGATATCAGAGCCAATTGTGCATATGCTGTAGGAAGAATAGGTAAAAGAGAAACTGTGACTTATTTAGAAAAACTTCTAAGAGATGGCAAAGGAGAAGTGAGGGGAAAGGCAATTGAGGCTGTAGGCAACGGTGGTTTCTCAGAACTAGGAGACCAAATTTTTGGTATAGCTGTTCAGAAAAAAAGATGGGAGCGATTCACAGCCTTTGAAGCCTTAGTTAGATTGGGATCAGAAGAATATATCCAAGGTTTATTTGAAAACGAGGACGAAGATGTTAGGGCTTCTGTAGCTGATTTTTTTAGAAATAGTTTTTTAGTAGACCAAGTAACCCAAATAGAGTATGCACCCTATTTGATGCGACTAGTGGAAGACCCTTCAGGTGAGGTAAGATTTTATGCATATAAAGCCTTGACTAATATGCGTTATGGAGATGCAAAACAAAAAGTAAGTGAATTATTGTTTGATTCGCATCCATGGGTTAGAGAAGCGGCAATGAAAGCTGCAGGTATTTTTGACTGTAGGGAATCTATTGAGTACTTAACTAATGTATTTTTTGATAAAAAAGAGGAAATGCTAAGACGAGCATATGCTGGCAGAAGTTTGTGCCAAATGGAACAAAAAAATCCTTTTTTTGAATTAGCAGAAAAAGATAAAGAAGATTTTGTTGATGTATTGGAGTCGATAAGCTCTGGATACCCTTTTACTAATGAGGAAGATAGGATGCTGCAGCAATTAGGTCCACAATTGCTAGATATATTTAGGGGAGCACCACTTGACAAAAAGAGAATTTTAATAAAAGCTCTTGGTAGATCGTGTTATACCCCAGCTATAGTTGATTTAATTGATGTTTTAGATTATAGTGATCTAACTTATGCTCAGAGCTGGATGAAATCTGATGCTCTATATGCATTAAATAATCTGGGTGCTATCTTACCATTTAATAAGATAGTTGATGTAGTTTTGGAAGAGAATGGTTTTATTGAAACATCTTATATCTGTCAAATGTTGGAGAAAGGGGGCACAATTGATTATGCGCATAGATTTAGAACAATTACTCCAGAAAATTTAGATCTGAATAGATTATCAGACTGTCCTTATCTTAGGTTCAAAAGTTTATTAGACAGGATTCATCAACGCTTAAAACCTCAAGGCTATAACCCAGCTGTAAAGAGGTTAGCTGCCTAAAGCTTTTCTACCAATTCTCCTAAATGATTCACTTCGTACCCAGGTTTGAAGTTCAACTCTGCAGGCCAAGAACTATACTTCTTGCTTCTTACAAAAGCAGTTGGCATTCCTAATAAGTAAGCTCCAGATAAATCACCAACAGGGTCATCACCTATCATCAAAGTAGCGCTTGGCTCTTGGGAAGGCAATCTCTTCATAGCTTCAATATAAAAGGTTGGAGAGGGTTTACCAATTATGGTTGTTTGATTAGGATGTAACCTGGCAGTCTTCTCTAAATCGCTAATTATCTGACCGACATTCGGCTCTGTTTCTCCATTACTATTTACCCTTGTCATATATCTATGAAGCCCAACAAGTGTAGACCCACCAATTAAGTCATTAACAGCAACCCGTATTGTGTCTTGGCGTAAATCCCTGTCCAATCCCACAACAACAGCATCGCTTTCGTAATCCACAATTTCAAAGCCTTGCTGCCTGTAAAAATCCCTTAACCTTTCATTGTCTGATATGAGAAATATCCTTCTTATTCCTTGCTCTCTTAAATAAGGGACAGAAAGGTCAATACAACTCACAACATCATCCCTTGGAATATCGAAACCTAAATCATTCAAATCTTCAGCTAAATCATCTGTCATTTCCGTAGTTACATTTGTTCCTAAGACAAAAGGCAATCCCATTTCAGTTAGATAATTAATAAACTCTTTAGCCCCTTCTCTAACTTTCTTAACATTTACATTGCCTTCTCTACTTTCATCATAAAGTACACCTTTCATATCTAAAATTAGCTGCTCAATCATATTTCAGAACATCATGCCCGCTAATATATAAACTTTACTATTTTTACTACTAAATAATAGTTATTTTAAATTCAAAGAAACGCTTGATTTGCACAAATCGTTAATAAGCTCAACAACAGCCTCTAATTTATTAATAACTAATGATTCATGGGAAGAGAGCTCTTTTGTAGAATTTCTTATATCCTTTAACAAAACATACCTTCCCTTATTAAAATCTATTATCTTCTGGTAATCATATTTAAGGAAAAGCGAGTGATATAGTTTTATTATCTTACTAATATGCTCCAGTAAGAATATGGCTTTTTTCTTTAACATTATCCTTTGTTCCATTATATCTCTTGACGTATATTTCATAACATCCGCTATGTTATCAAGCGAAGCCAGTATATGGTACATCTCAAGATTTTTTCCGTGGGGGTATTTAGGTATATTTTTGCTTAATAGCCTTATGCAATAACTAACAAATTTTGTTATCACGTCATGCTTTTCTTCAACAGTAGAGATTAAATCGAAATCCTTCTCTTTAATGCCTTTTAGGAGATCATCAAAGGTATCAGAAGTAACAAGGAATATCCTGTTTAGCATTGAATTAAATTCCTTTTCTGAACCCTGTGAAACGTCTTTAATGAGGCAAGAGTTCGTTTTTTGATCAACAACTTCATATCCTATAAGCCTATCAACTTCATAATGTATAAAAGAGATGGTTTTGTACTTTTTCTCATCCCTAAAGCGATGAGTTAATTGTTCATCGAATTTTATGAACAACTCATCATAACCCTGCCTATATGCACTTCTAATAGTAAATAGAATAGCAGATCTATCAAAACCTGTGATATCTACTTCTAGCCTGCTAACCTCTTTTTTGATTAAGCCAGAACTGACTACGAGATCTGTCCCTGTTTCATCTATACTTATTTCATCCCCGCCCGTTAGATTAACCTTATCGCACCACTTCTTAGGCAGCGTAATCGTCAGCGTATTATGCCCCTGTTTAATGACTTTTCTCTTCATATTTCGTTATAAATACGTTCTTATATATAAACATTACGGAAAAACTAGTGATTTTTATGAAACTATATATCAATAGTGAGAAATATATTTAATATTGATAAAGAATATATAGAAACTACACTATACTAAGTAATATTCACGGAGCCAACAAAAATGCTTTCCAAAAAAGACGTCGAAATTATCTCGCATCTAAGAAATAATGCAAGAAAAAAGATAACGCATATTTCAAAAGAAATGAAGATGCCCGTTACCACAATCTACGACAGAGTAAGGGTTCATGAAAAAAAGTTCATAAAAAAGCATGTATCCTTGCTGGATTTTCCAAAATTAGGATTGCATGCGAAAGCAAATATTGCGATTAAAGTCGACAAAGATTCACGGGAAAAATTACAGGAATTTTTGATGGACCATCAAAACGTTAATTCATTATCAAGAGTAAACTTCGGCTCTGACTTTTTGGCTGAAGTTGTTTTTAGGGATACAGGAGAAGTGCAAAATTTTGTTGAAAATTTAGAGGAGAATTACAAAATTTCCCAAATTCAGGTCTTTAATGTGATTGATGAGCTGAAAAAAGAGGATTTTTTGACAAAACCAGAACATTTTTTGGTGTAAAATGGATAAAAGCAAATCAGGAATGAACGGAAGAATTGAGGTTTACCAAAATCCTGAAGAGGCAGGAATAGCTGTTGCTAGAGATATATTTTACTCAATAGGCAGGTCGCTTAAGAGATTTCATGAATATGCTGAAGGAGTGAGAAAAGGAAGCAGATTGCCAGTAACAGATGAAAGGTATGTGCTTGCAACAGCCGGCGGTTCGAGCACTCTTGTTGTTGCGCAGGCTTTGAATGGCATTGATTATGATTTTTCAGAAGTTCCAGTAATTGTTTTGGATGAATATGCTGGAACAGCTAAGCAATTAGAAGAGCAAACAAGAAGATTTAGCAGATTTGGAGATAAGATTTCACCGAAAGCAGATTTTATTACAAATGATGAACTGGAATCAAGGCTTAGAGCTGAGCAAAAAGAAGCACCCGCAATAAGCTTTGCCAGGGATAGAAGATTCATGGCACACTCAGAAAATAATCCAATAATCCCAGATCAAAGAGATATATATGATAAGTTATCTCATGAAATATTTGAGTTTCATAGCGCTATTGGGAAGTATAACGAATATCATTGGGTTGACCATGCCCTTTTGGGTTTAGGCGCAGATGGGCATTTGATATCCAATTATGCCGGAACTGATTTTTATGGAGGAACCCATTTGTCAAGAAGCAAGAATGGAGTGTATACAATCACTGTTGGCATAAAAACGCTGCTTGATGATATCTGCAATATGCCAAGATTTAGAGAGTTGGTTATATTGGCATTTGGAGAAGAAAAAGCAAATGCAGTATACCAAATGGTTGAAGGAGATTATGACCAGAGAAATCCTTCCTCTGTTATGAGACATCTGCACTCTAATGTTAGGGTTGTAGTTGATGAAGCTGCTGCAAAAGACCTGTCTAAATGGAGAAAAGAAAAGCCAAAAGGGCTTGTAAGCGTACTTTAAGGTGGTTAACATGGATCATAAAACAAATGATATATCATTGGTTGTTGTGGATGCTGTTGCACCAGATATTGAAGAAGACCCAGGCATAGCATTGCCGAACATACAGGCATTGATTGATTCAGGAATCACAGGTAATATTTATGAGCTTTATGCTGGCAGATCTGAACTGAAACATAACGGTGAAAGAACAAAAAAAACAGAGCTTGATCCTGTTGATACCGCAGGCAAAATCAAGGGCGAGGTAATTCTTGTAGGCGGCTCATTGGGGAATAAGCACTATAAAGTCTTTCTTTCGTTGTTAAATAGGATTGGGGATTATACAAACCCGGTTTTGCATATACCGTTTGACTGCACATATTCTTTTGAGCAAAAATATGATTCAGGTGATTCATGGGAGGAAGGAAAGATAGCGAGCCCTGACATGCCTGTTTTTAAAAAGTACAGGCAAGCGATGCGCAGGACTGGATCAAAAGCAAGTAATGTTGATTTTAAGCTATGGGATAGATGGGCGCAGATGGTTGATTATATCCAAGCTAGAAACGCAGAAACACTTGTAAGCGCATTATCAGTTGAAGATATAGCCTCTGTTATGGACCAATACAAAGCGAGATTAATCAGGATTGGCCAGGCAGCTGTAAAGCCACTGCAGGATTTTTTGGCAACAGAAGGCAAAAGAGGGCCAGAAGAACCAGGCACATTATACCCTGGGGCAGAGAATTATGCTGCTGCAAGAAAGATACTGAAGAGAATACTTACTTCGTAATTTTGATTAGAGGTGAATTAAGATAGCGGGAGCTTTAAAATGAAAAAAAGACTTGTAATCGGAAATGCTACAATCGATGGCATCTTGGATAAAGAAGTTTTTGTTGAAGTTAGAGAACATAATGTTGTTTTAAGATATAAAAATTCAGAAATTGAAATTCCAGTAGAAAGAGGGCCAATCAAAGCAGGTGGAAAATATACTGCTGCTAGAAGTTTTTGTGAGGAAGTTCAGAAATTTCCAAAGACAGAACAATTTGGCGGCGGTGGTTATTTAAGCGCTGTTTTATTAAGAAAAATTTCCGATGCTCAAATATATTATTTAGATATATCAACACCTAGTTTAGATACAGCTGTACCTGGAACTTCGCTAGCTAATAAACTGCAGTCAATGAATATTCATCCTTACTTTTTAGGAGCAAGGCCAGTACCCTTTAATATTGTTTTAGGTGAGAGAGCAGATAAAATAATTATTAAAAGTCCTCTAGGCAATACAACATTTGGGGAATATCATCCTTATCTTGTTAATGCTTTGATTAATGGTTGCCAAGGTATTTTATTTAATTCGTTAAAAGACCACTCTTTAGTGGAATTAGCTGTAAATGGCGCTAAAGGAAAAACATTAGTCGCTGTTGTTACAAATTCTTTAGACCCTGATTTTGTTTTAGAAAGGGTTATTCCTTTTGGGGTTTGTCAGTTCAATTATGATGAGTTTGGTTATGTTGTTAATCCTGATCATAAAGTTATTGGAGATGAGGAAACAAGAGTAGAATCCGCATTTGAGGGCATAAAAAGGATAAGGGCAGATTACAATAAAAAGGATAATGTTTATGTAACACTTGGTAGAAATGGTGTTCTTTGTGCAGATAGTTCTGGAATACACCATGTTAGATTAAAAGAGGGGGTTCTAGAAAGAATACAGCCAATTGTAAATGCTAATCCTGCATCAAACTGCGGAGCAGGAGATGCTCACGCCGCATCTGTATTCAATGGTGAATTATCACGCTTACCAGTTACAGACATAGCTCAACGAGCTTGTATCACTGCTGTAAGATATCTTGGCTATGACGGGAAATTAAGTCAAGCAGACTTTGCCTAGCCAAGCTATAATTTGAGTTTAAGATAGCGGGAGCTATATTCAGATGGAGATGAGATGAATGACAAAAGTTGCAATGGAAACGGATCATTTACTTAATAGAAGGGAATCCGGGATTTGGGTATTTGGTGATCCGGTTTTAGATTATTTAGTCAAAGATTTGCAAACCACTCAGATAGGTGCAACAATAAATTCAAAGGAGGGAATAGAATTTTCATCTGATAGTGCAGGTATAAGGATTATGGGTGGTGATAAAGAGGTATTAGTTGTAAATTTTCCTTTAATGCCGGATGGAAGTGGAGTTAAACCTACTCTAGAACTTTATGCAGGTGGAAAATATACTACAGCAAAGAATCCAACTGTACAAGGATATATTGATATTCCATTAGAACAGGTTTCAGTAATTGTTGGGGGAGGTGAACCTAACTTCACAATACCTATTACTCAACATTCTCCAGAAATAAAAGTTGCAGTCACTGGATTAAGGCCCGAAAAGAATAGTGGTGCCTTATTTGGTAATGTGCAAACTTTAGATATGCTTGTTCAAGGAGCAGATAAAGAGGCAGGCAATCTGGCAATAGTAGGCATTGATGGAAAGTCAATAGACAAGATAATCGCAAGAGGACCTAACCTATACAATCAGTCAATTGTTCCATTTGATCAAACACCTGACTTTAATGTCGGTACATTTGTTCTTAACAGCTCTAACTCAAGCGATATTGTTGATGAATTCTTAAAACAATATGAATCTGCTTATCAAAATGCAGTACAAAGCGCTTCAACAGCACCATTGGAAGTTATTTGTTTGACAAGTAAGATGGCAAAATCATATGCTATTTTGTCAGAAAGAGCTGTTAAAAGAGGAGCATTGACAATATATAATCCTACTGAAGTTGTTAAATATGGATTAAGAGATAAATCTGGTGATAAGGCGCATGGAAAAAAGGAGCAGGATTTAACTTATTACGATGTTCTAAAAGCTATGAAATCTATTAGAAGGGAACAAGGCAGCAATCCTCAGCGTATATATGTCACATTAGGTAAATATGGATGTCTTGCGATGGATGAGTATGGGGAGGTTTACAGAACAAATATATTTGATGTTGATGAAGGAGATACTAATGGTGCAGGAGATAGAGCAGCATCAATGATAGCAAAGATGGAGCATGAAAGAGTTAACTGTGGTGCTAATTATCCTATTTTAGAAGTAATGGCAACTGCTTCAGCAACTGCTGCCAGTTTCATCAAAAACAAAGATGTTTCTAAACAAGCAATCCAGGATGTAATGCATTCGCAAGACCTTGAATGGGAATATCTTAGAAATATAAATCAGATGCAAGTTGGAGACAGTATGTACATGAAAACATTAGGCAGCAATCCAATCACTGGAAATTGTAAGCTTATGGAGTTTAAGTGATGTAAAATGCCAAACCTACCAAGAAAAGCAGATTACAAAGGGATAGTTGTTGAGCGATTTATTGGACCGCATGACAAAGAATTTACTTATTTTCTTAAAATCCCATTTGAGCAGATTGCGGAGATGCGCATTTCAGTTGCTAATAGGACATGGGTCAATCTAGGTTCTGGTTTAGTCAGGCACCTTACTTTTGAAAATGGGGACCTTGTGAATCCTGATGGGGTGAAAATTATTGAGGGAAGATTGGCTTATGACAGTTCAGAGAGAAGGGTATTACATAATGATTATGATAAACATTTAGTAAACTTAGGAATTAAAGATAAAGACGGGCATGTTTTGGTTCCGGCATATCTCAATGGATGGCGTGATCTTGGACAAAACCCATGGCATGTTTTATGGGAAAGTGAGCCAAAACTAAATGAGTTTTTGACTCCAGCTGGAAAAGTAGCAAAAGAGCCTAAAGAAACTATCAGATTGATAAGATTATCTGAAGATGAAAAATATGGAATCACCAGAAATGGAGATATTAGCACAGGTAGGGCTTATTCTTGCTTAGTTACTCCAAGACAAGGATTACCTTACATAAGCCAATTGAGATTTGATGAACAACATGAAGTTTATGATGGCGGATTAGTTCATAGGCTTTCTGATTCTATTGATTGGGCTGCTTCTGGAAAAGCGCTTGTTAGAGATGGAGCATTATTAGACCTCTGTGATATCGTCGAACAATATTATGATGTTGCACATATTTTTCCAGTAAGTAAATCCTCACCTGAACATATAGATGGGAGAGCAGACAGGCCAAGAAAAGGAGAATTAGTGCAGAGACTTTATGGAGGTTATCCTGAAAAATTCAAGGAGAATTGCGTTAAGGCACTTAACGAAGGTTTAGGCACTGCTGAATATTATTTTGATATTGTTGGTGTAGATGATGATTCATTGATGATTCTACAGATGTATGGCTCTTTTGCTGAAGTAGGCAATACAGCAGTCCAAAGAGGAATGAAAGACGCAATAATAGTCGATGAAGGTGGCTCTGTGGCAACATGGTCATGGTATCATGGTCCGAATGGTGGCTACGAGAACGTAAGCTCATATTTCAGACCAAGTGCAATAGCTGTGCTAGGAATTAAGCTAAAGGAGATAAGATAAAAATGTCGCTGGAAATACTCATAAAGGCAAATGATGGAAGAGGAATGGGGCATATACTAAGGGCTCTTAACTTCGTAAATTACCAAGCTTTTGGGGATAGTGTAAAAGTACTGGCGCACTCAGGATTCGCTGTATCATTAGGGCAATTGACAAGGAGAGTGAACATTGGCCTTGTTGAAGACATGAAATACAGAGTAAATCTAGATTTCAACCCAGGACAGAATGTATATTTAAAGGAAGGCAACACAAATTTCAACCAGAACGGCCTAAAAGTTACAGATGACGTGATAGATGCGTTAGTAAACTATTATTTCTGTGTTACAGATAACACTGATTCCCATACAAGGCTTGTTTATATTGACGACCAGAATGCTCCAGAAAGCGTATTTATAGAGCAAATAGCCAGAGTGTTAGGTGTGAAAAATCCTGGAACGTTGAAAAGCAATGCTCCTAACGCAAAAATAGCATTCGAAATAGAGACACAGATATGGGACAGGGTAGGCGTTTATTCTATAGGGGAAACAAGAAGAGAATGCTTTGATGAAGTAGATTATATACACTTGTCATCGGACATAGATTTCTTTAAGAAAGTTATTGGCAATTACAAATTCAGCAATTATCAACATAAGATAATCCCAATGGGATTTCCAATTGCAAGATGGATAATAGATTTGTTTGACAGATACAGAGATGATAAAAACAAGAGAAAGAGTGCAAAACAAGAGATTCTCACAAAAATAGGTGAGGCCCCGGATAAAAATTTAGTGTATTGCACATTCGGTGGAGGAGCAGGAGCAGAAGAACTTCTTGAGATGCTTGTTGAAGCTGCTGCAATAAGAAAGGATTGTGTTTTTGGGCTTACAGACGGAAAAGGAGATTTTGAGAAAGAGTTTAGAAAGAAAGGCTATGAAGTTGAAGAGCATGATGGATTCAAGAGAGTAAGAAGCAAAGAAAATGAAGGATATCTTGTGCTAATGAAAGGAGTAGGACAGAAAGAGCATCTGGAAAAAGTAGCATGCGCTGATGTATTGCTTCAGGGAACAGGTTCAGGCGGCACATATGAATCAATCAGGGCTGCAAGGCCCATAATAGCACTTCCTTTGAACAGGCCTGGCTATGAACAAGTTATCAAAAGTATGGGAATAGAGATTTTGGGTGGAGGAAAAGCACTCTACCTAAAAAGTGTGCAGGATCAGGTGAAAAGCCTAGTGCAAATGACTACACAATATGGACACCACCTTGAAGGAATAGGAAAACTATGCACCACAGAAAGCATGTGCAATGCAGTAGAATACGCTCTTTCTAACAAAGAGAGATGTATACAGAATTTGACTGACCTGGATACAAAGATGTCCTGTTTTGCAGACCCTTTGAAAACTGCAGAATCATTGAAAATGATGGCTGCCGGAGCAGAGGTAGCAGAAATAATCAGGAGATGTGAACTTAAATCCACTTATGGGATTCATTGAGGGTGAAAAAAATGATATTACCTAGACTTGAAGATAGAGTAATTTTTTTGTTCGACGTAGATGGAGTTATAGCAGAAACTCCTCACGAAGAAGCATGGAAAGCTGCTGCAGTTGAATGGGGAATAATTCCTGAGGATTTTAGTTTTACTCTTTTTTATGCAAAGCATGTTGCTGGAGAGCCAGGTATTACTGGCGCAAGAAATATTCTAGGCCTTTTGCGTGAAGGAGCTAAACCAACTTATTACGAAAGAGAAGGTATTACAGATACACATAAACGAGATGAATCTGCTGAACAATTCAGGAATCCTGCAAAACAAAAATATCTTGATGGATATATCGCAGATGGAAATTTCAGGGTTTTTGATGATATTTCAAAAATAATACTTGGGGCTAAAAACGCAGGAATTCCAGTTGCTGCTGTTTCATCCTCAGAGAATTCTGAAGCAATACTAAAAAGCATCAATGCCATTGAACTCGCAAAAAGAGTAAAGGTACCATATACCCCAGCACGTAAAGATGCCAGCTTGTATGATGTATTTAATACAACAGTTTTAGGAGCTATCACCCACTGGCATGGCGCCAAAGTAGAAAAAATAAATCATTATGCAATGGCATATGGAAAATTGTTAGGGAAGATAGACAGAAAAGAAATACCTTATGCTGTTGTTTTTGAAGATGCTCCAAAAGGTGTTGCTGCAGTCAGTCAATTAGGGTTCTATTGTATTGGAATTTCAAGAAACTCAACATCTGGTGTTACATTAGCATCAAAAGAAGATCTTTTCAGGACAGGCGCAAAGCTGGCTTACGCTGAGAATGAATTGAAACATATTGGATATAAGCAATTAAGGCCAGCCATAATTGGAATAATACCCATGGAGGTCAAATAAAATGACAGAGCTGATAAACCTGGATGAATGCGTGATAAATGCATTAAATTTGTACATTGCAAAGGGAGTGCCAGAATGGGCTCTAAAAAAATTTAACAGGCCATTGGTTGTAGGAAGCGGCAATGCTCAGATAACCGGAAAGATATTATTTGAGGATTGTGATGCTGTAGTAGCTGATGAGAGCACTTACCAAAGAAGGCTAGAACAAATACCATCAATAGATGGCGCAGTCATTATATCTGCCTCAGGAGGAAAACATGCGCCTATCCTTGCAGAAGACCTTAAACAAAGGGGGATAGAACCATATCTTCTTACCTGCAAGGGAGATTCTCCAGCTGCAAAAGTTGTTGGTGCAGACAGAACAATAGTTTTTCCAAGCAATGAAGAGCCCATTACATACAACACATCTACTTATTTGGGAATGCTGCTCTCAAAAACAGGTGAAGACCCAAATAAAATATTATGGCATATTTCAAGCGCAGTAAAGCCAGGAATAGATGGTATTGATTTTACGCAATATGATGCTTTCTTTCTGCTGGTGCAGCCGGAATTTGATGCTATAAGAGAAATGTTCTTGACAAAATTTGACGAGCTTTTTCAGCCAGTAGTTTCTGGAAGGTGTTTTACTGTAGATCAAACAATACACGCCAAGACAGTCATCCCATCTCCTAAAGAGATGTTCATTAGCTTTGGCTATGAAAATAACCAATTTGGCGATCCATCTGCAAGATTGAACATACCGCTGCCTGCAGGCGCAAATTATGGCGCATTAATGATGGCAGGCTATTTTGTTGTAGGCTGCATACAAGCTCAGCATCCACCTTACTTTAAAGAGAATGCAAGCCGTTATGCACAGGAGCAAAAAAGATTGTTCGGGCTGAAAGAAGCTGGAAATCTGTGAGGTAAACAAAATGTCATACATCGGAAGGTTAAACGGACCAAGAAAAGAAGACATAATGAGGAGATTGGGAAATGAATACTTTGGAGTTTCTCCTGGCGAATTAGAAAGGAATGTGGAAGCTGAGCAGGCATTAACAGAAAAAGGAAAAGTAACTCCTGTTTATGTTGACGAAAATAGCAACCCCTTTGCCGTATTTGAGAAAAAAGCAGGAGATGCTGCGCTGTTAAGGGCATATTATTTTTTAATGGATGAAAGAGCAGCTTTAGGGCATGATTTTCAAACAGCAGGGCTGCCAGCTGATAAGCCTAACCTAAGCCTGGATTATAGAGTAAGGAATGGGTTGGCAATAAAAGACTGCAAATTTGATGGGTGTGATTTAGGGGAGCCATGGGGATTCTATGTAACTATAAGCAGGAATAATACTTCGACTGCCAAAATTATCCATATTGATGATGAGCTTTCTATACAGTCGCATAGGCATAGAGATGAAATTTGGTATTTGGTTGACGGGCTTATGGCGGCATATAGGAGTGATGCTATAGTTGATTCGGAAGTTGAAACCGCAAAAAAAGAGATGATATCCTATATGCATGAAACTATAATGCAGCCAGGAGACGCAGTTCATATTTCAAGAGAGGGTGTGCATTCCGCGAGGAATCTGCATAAAAATGGCTCTACTTTAGTTGAAGTCTCTTTAGGCATTGCCGATGAGAAGGATATCAAAAGGTTTTATGACAAAAGCGGAAGGGTAAAGCTTGCTGGAGTTCCAGATGGGCTGACTGCTCCTGAAGTTATTGAATTTTGCAGAGAGCTGCAAAAGAGAAGGCAGTGAGAATCGGCAATGTGAAGGTTATCCTGATAATATTGGCTGATAAAAGATATACAATACAAAAATAAGATGCGTTCACATAACATTGTCCAGTAATACAGAAGAAATAATCAATTTCAAAGAGTAATTTAGGCTGTAAGTAAAATGACACAACCAATTATAGCTAGCGATAGCTCTCAAAGTTTAGAAACCAGGCTTGAGCCTCTGCCAGATGTATCCATAGTTATAGTTCATGTTAATGAGCATTATGAATCAATAGGATGCTGCTCAATCGCATTAAAAAAGCTGCTTGAAGCGCGAGTAGCAAAAGACGTGTATGAACATTCTGCATACCATGAGTCATTCCTGCAGGAAGAGATAGGATTGCAGTGGAATCCTAAAAGGGGAGAATCTCCGCGCTATTCTGATTTTGAGTTAGAGGGAATTAGATACCATATTGTCGATAATGAAACAGTTCCAGGAGATTATACAATAGATAATGTGCAGGGCAGGAGATTTATTGTTGTTGGCGGTAGTGTTGGAAACGGCAACTGCCATGAGCTTGCATCTGAACGTTTGGCTGAGCAGATTTTTGGAATATTGGTGGCTAATAACGTTCGTGAGCTGCATTTTCCGCTTCATTGCATATATAAAAGTGAAATAGGGTATGACAGCGGCGAAGAATACATGGATGCATATATAGCAAGCGACCCTAAAATTGTTTTAGGCTATACCGCCCACATAAAAGAAGCAGGCAGAAGCTTTATCGCAACGCTTGACAGGCAGGTTGTTGATATGTCCCTTTCTTTTGAAGAGCCAACATTGCATCTTGCTGCCTGGACATCCATAAAAGATATGGTCAGTTATCTAAGAAATCATGAAAAGCTGGTCTTAAGAAAGGCAAGCCAAGGGTGTGAAAATAATGGATTGAAGGAGGTTGCTTAAAATGGGAAAAGTATTGGAAATTATTGTTGGTGACTGGAAAGAAGTAAGCGCAGAGCTAGTCGCAAGAACAATAAAAGATATAGAACAAAGCCAGAGAACTGGTACACCAAAATATTTTGTAGCTGCAGCAAAAGGAAGCAGCCCAAAAGAGCTTTATGATACGTTGATAAAATCTGGTTTTGATTTTAGCGGAGTAATGGCATTTCCATTAGATTGTGATATAGAATCTTCTAAAGGATTTGATGATTTGAAAAAAGCATTGCCTGCAAGCATTGACTTAGGAAACTTCAGCTTCATAGATAAAACAGAACCTTCGCTTATAAATGCATGCCAAGATTATGGAAGCCTGATTGCGGCTTATGGTATTGACCTTGCAGTAATGGGCCTAGGCGCTAACCCAACGCACGTTGCTTCAAACTTCCCACCAACCCCAAAACATATCGGAGTCCATCTTGTCCAAAAAGTTGATGCAGAAGGCAAGCCAACTGGAGTTTACGCATTGACAATGGGAATTGGAACTCTAACTTCTGCCAGAAAAGGAATATTGCTTGCTTCTGGAGAAGGAAAAGCAGATGCAATAAAATCAACATTAGAATCAGCTGAAAACGCATTCTGCCCGCCTTCCTACTTGAGGAATATGGATAATCTTATTGTTGCACTAGATAAAGGTGCTGCATCTAAGTTGAGTTTTGACGCTTTAAGGCAAATGTATTCAGACAGAAAACTAATCTTGAGGTATGAGGCATGAGAATGTTAGCATTAGATTTGATAGGAGACAGATTGAAATGAAAAAATGGAAATTAGGCGCAAGTGTAAAAGATTTTTCAAAATTGGATGAATACGCACGGCACTTTGATTTTTTGGAAATTGATTTGGAAAAAGCAATGGATTTTTTTAATGCGTCTCCGACAAGCATATCTGAACTAGGATCAGTTGCAGAAGCAATTATGCCCTACAAGGAAAAGATATACTCAGTACATCTCAGATATAATCCTGCTCCAGAATGCGGTATGGGGGGTATTGACGCAACAATTAGGGACCTATATGTGTTTGCTGTCGATTTAATAAGAGAAATCCCTGTTAGAATGTTTGTTACCCATACTGATTACCCTACAAATAGTGCTCAGTTTGAAGAGCAAGTGCGCATACTAAGTCATCACGCAGATAGGCTAAGCACTCATTTAGCTATAGAAAATTTATGCGACAGAAAAGATAAGACTCATGGATATCTTACTCCAAGAAATCCGCGTGATATTGCCGAGCTTCTTGAAAAGATTGGAAATCCATTTTTAGGGCTTTGTATAGACACTGGCCATGCGATAAGTAATGCTGCTTTGACAGACAGCTTGAATTGGGATAATGATCTCATCAGAAAATGGGTTTCTCATTTTCATTATAATGATAACACAACTAGAATGGATGCACATATGCCTATTTCTTCAGCAACTGATGAAAGGATTATTGCCAGCTTTAAGCATATGCTTGAACAGTCTGCAAACAGCGGTGTTGTGATATTTGAGAATAGAAAACTAGGCGAGGCAATACAAAGCCTAGGCTTTGTGCAAACTCCTGCTTATGTTGACATAGCACCTGCTCCAATGAGGTAAAACTAAAAAATGACCTCCTCTTGGGACTAAAGTCCCAAGTATCCAGTGAGGGGAGCTGAGC
>CAZSRD010000025.1:14076-19628 GCA_964609455.1 uncultured Methanosarcinales archaeon | reverse complement strand
TTATATAATATTTCTTCAAAAAGAGTTTTATGCCAAATAAAAGCCTGTTAGAGGCAATTTCTACATTAGTTGGTTTCACAATCGGAGCAGGGATACTGGGAATACCTTTTGTTGTTGCTAAAGCAGGGTTCATAACCGGCATATTGAATATATTGGTTCTGGGGATTTTGGTTCTTATCCTAAACCTTTATCTTGGTGAAGTGACTTTAAGAACAAAAGGCATACATCAATTAACTGGATATGCAAAAATTTATTTGGGGACCTTTGGAAATTATCTTATGTCTTTTTCCTTTATCATCTTTTCCTACGGAGCCTTAATAGCATACATAATTAAAATTGGTGAATTTCTAAACGCATTACTAAGCCCAATATTCGGTGGAACTAACATAATTTATTCCCTATTATTTTTCATATTATCATTTATAATTGTATACGAAGGAATAAAAATAGTAGAGAGAAGCGAAGTTTTGATGGTTTTATTCATTTTTGTTATTGTAATTATATTAGCAGCCTTTATAATCCCAATCATCAACGTAGATTACCTGACTAATTTTGATATAACCAATTTTTTTATACCTTATGGGGTGGTATTATTTGCTTTCCTGGCTACGCCAGCTATTCCATTAATGAATGAGGAACTAAAAAATAATAAAAAAGACCTTAAAAAAGCAATAATCTTAGGATCTTTAATTCCACTTGTTATTTACATCCTTTTTGCGTTGATTGTTGTTGGAACCACAGGGAATGATACAACAGATGGAGCTATATTGGGCCTTGCTAGTGTTCTTGGAAGTAAAATGCTTATACTAGGCACAATCTTCGGTATATTAACAATGGCAACCTCATTTATCGCTGTTGCTTTTGCTTTAACCCAAATGTATCACTTTGATTATGGATTAAAAAGAGAAAACTCTTCTATTCTTTCATGTTTTATTCCACTAATACTTTTTATAATCATGATTAGCCTAAATATAAAAAACGCATTCTTCCGAGTTTTAGACCTGACTGGCGCTTTCGGTGGCTCCCTAACAGGCATATTGATAATTATGATTTGGTGGAAAGCAAAAAAATTAGGAAATCGAAAACCAGAGTACAATATCAAAGAAAAAAGAATTTCAAGTTTTGTCCTTTTGGTTATGTTTGCTTTAGGAGTAATATTTGAGATAATAAATTTATTATCATGAAATTTTCTTGCTTTGAAAATTAAGGATTATTATTAATATAACCAATATGCCCAAACCCATCAATATGTAAGGGTAATACAAAATTAAAAAATTCTTGATATTAGCCAAAATATTTGGTAAGAAATCAAAAGAAATTGATTTTCCAAAAAATTTATATGCAACATAAATGCCAACTGCTAAGAATAGTAACACCACAAGCCCAATATATAAATATTCAAATAATCTAAGTTTTCTTTTTTTGGTTTTTCTTTCAATTTTCTTTTTTAACTCTGCTTTTTTATCTCCTTTCTTAGGTTTCTTTCTAAAAAAATCAATTATCAGTAACACAATTATTAGAGTGCCAACTCCAGCTAAAACATACCTTAGGTAAGCAGAATAAGGCAAAACATAAGTTATGAACAGATTAGAAATGAAGTTTGATGCGCTTTCATAAAATGGCTTGAACCTGATAGTTGAGTAAATAATTAATGCAAATAAGCCCAAAGCCACTAAGTATAGGAACACAAAAAATATGTCAAATAACCACCTAGGTAATTTCTTTGTTTTAGAAGCTTTTTTTTCTTCTTTTGTAACCTTCTCTTCTTTCTCAATATTTTCTTCTTTCTTTTTAGGGCTTTTTTTCCTTTTGTTGATTAAAACCAATAACAACAAAATTACAATCAAAAGAATAACCCCTGCTAAAATATAATACTTAAAGTAATTTACATAGAATCTAACCTTACTCAAAAAAACACCTTCTTTTTTTAATTTAACAGTAATTGACTTAGTGTATTCTCTGTAGTCAGATTTTGCATTAATATCAAGGTTGTATTCCCCTTCTACCACTGATTCAGTAGGGTGAAGTGCAAGGTTAATCTTCTTTTCTTCTCCCTTTTTTAGTGTAAATTCTTCATGGCTCAATGTATACCAATCAGCCCCTTCAACACTTAAAGAGTATGCTTCATCTTTTACGCCCTTATTCTTCATTTTAATAAGGATATTATTACCCAAATAATCCATACTCACACTTTTGGCGCTTATTATTGTATTATAACATGTTTTCTCTGGTACAACATCAATTTCGAATTTTCTGTCTTTAATTAGTTCGCCATTCTGCGAAATCAGCCCAACATCAATATCAAAAGCTCCTTTCTCATCACATTGAGGGCTTATCTGTAATTTAATCTCTTTCTTTTGCCCTGCAGCTAAATTAATTGATTCATTGGTCAAAGTCAGATTTACCCATTCTGGAGCGTCCAACACTAAACTAAATGTTTTTGTATGTTCCCCGCTATTCTGTAATAATAGGCCATATTCTATCTCATCACAACCGCAAATATCCTCTTCTCCCGATTCTAGCTCAAAAATGTAGCACTCTCGTATATTTGTCTTGATCATAACCTTCCTTTTAAGCCCCTCTTGCTTTGTAACTATGCCTAAGACTAAAGAAGTATTTTCTTCTGTATCAAAAGGCGGAGTTATCTTTAAAGGCAAAATAACGCTTTTCCCGCTCTTCAATGCAGCTGAGCTCACTGGTAAAGAAGCATATTCTTTATCAACAGTAAAACTAAGGGTATCTGAAAATTTATTATCATTCCTTATTAGGACAGGTATTGTCAAAGAATCAGAAGCGCAAAATTCGTAATAATCTGAATGAGCTGAAAACTTTATATCTGAGAAATCCTCCAGGTTAACATACGGCGCGCCTAATTGTATCTTAATATCTGCTAAAACAGCAGGTAAGGCCAATAACAATGCGATAAGTGCAATTACAAGCTTATTATTCATCAATATCCCTCCTAGGAAGACTCAAACACAACAAAATAAAAATAAGAAAAAGTTAAAAAATAAAAAAATTTAGTAATAAGTTTTCTCTCCTTCTTCTTCCTCTTCATCACTGCCTTTTAGCTTGTTAAATCCAATTATCAAGCCTAAGATCACTAGTAAAACTACTAAAACAACTAAGCCAACTTCTAAAGCTTTTTTAAGTCCGCCTAAGCTAGCTGATTTAGCGCCTGCTATGTTAGCTCTCAAAGGCACTTGTTTTAGTACAGTTTCTCCGCTCTTTATTGTTACTGAGAAAACTTGCAATCCTGAAGCTGATTCTTTAGCATCAACTGCAACAAAAGCTGCTTTTGATTCACCTGCTCCAACTACTAAAACATTGGATGGTGTTACGCTAAAGTCTGCCCAATCTGCTGAATCAACACTGATAGAGTATACTTTTGATTCTGTTCCCTGATTAGATATTGTAACTGGGTACATAACAGATCCGCCTTTTGCAACATCTTGTGTCTCAGGGCCAATTGTTATTACAGTTTTTCCTGTTGATTCTGATGGCACTAATCCTGTTGCTGCGCATGTGTCACTTTCAACAACATCTATCTTTGTTGTAATGCACTCTTCTTCATCGCCATCATCAAACTCAACGCAAACCTTAACTGTATATTGTCCAGGTTCTGCGCAGTCTGGGATTCTCATGTACAACTCTTCTGAAGTTGTTGAATCATCATCTCCTCCTTCTGCATCAAGCTCATCTATATAATCAGATGCGCTAATGCCTAAAGCAGGGATAGAAGCTTTAACTTTAATGTCTTCTTCTGTTTCAGTTCCCCTATTCTTTATTCTTGCTGTAGCCAATAATGCTCTACCAGCTTTAACTTCATTCTCAGGGCTTAAAACAACATCTTTTATCTGAATTGCATGATCTGTTGTTGCAATATCTAATGTGCCTACAACCATCTTATAATTATGCTTATCAGATACTATAACTCTAAGTTGATAAGTTCTATCTTGATCCATTCTTTGAGGTAATTCAAGTTCAAGTTTCTTTGTATAAGTTGTTCCGCTATGGACATCAAATTCGTCAGTAGAGTCGCTAACCTTATCATTTTTACCATCACCGCTTAACTCTGCTTCAACCTCGACAGTCAAATTATCATTTGCTGTGAATTTTACCTCAACCTCTATAACATCGTTTTTTTCTAAACCAGGAATATATGTGATTCCAACACTAACTTCTGTACCTTCGACCTCAACTGATTTAATATCTACATCTAAATCACCAACAGGTGCTACTGCTGCTACGCTTGCAAAACTACAAGCTAAAATACTAACTAAAACCAATACAAACAAATTTTTTATATTCATTTTTCCTACCCCCAAATTTTTATTTTAAATTGAGATATTAAATCTCGACTATAAACCGTTATAAGTTGATAAACACAACTTATATATAAACATTTCGGTAGTTTAGTATACATTAGTAGTTACTAATTATCACTATTTATCAGTTAAAGTTTTACTACTATACTATCCTAAAGTCCCTGTGCCTTGTTCTCCTCATACCGCTCAAATCTGATAATGATATCCTTACTGTATAAACGCCTGGCTTAGCATCCCCTGGTATCTCTAAATATGTTCCCCTGCTCATAACCTCATCAATCTCAGGGCCTACAAAAGGACCCAGCTTCCTAGATATTCCCAATTCAGGCTGTGTTATCCTTATTGTTGCATACTTCGTATTTTCTCTTCCAATATTCTCAAAACTTAAATCAACAAACAATAAATCCCCGGCTTTAATCTCATCATACACCAATTGATTTGTTCTTATCCAGCCTATGAAAAATTTCTCTCTTGGTAATGTATCTTTAGGCGGGCTTTGGACTTGAAGATAATAAGATTGTGTATCACTAAGAACACCATCCTCAGCTTTTACCTCAACAAAATAAATCCCCGGTTCCTTAGGCACCCAAGTTATTAAGCCGCTTACAGTATTAATGGTCATTCCAGATGGTCCCTGAAGCAGCGTATAAGATATTCCGAGATTTGGTCCTACTGCATCAACATCATATTCATATGTGCTTGTGTATTTTTCATCAGCAGGAGTAAATGTTGTCACTGGCTCAGATATTATCTTTAAATCTGAAATTTGATTACTGCAGGTGCAGCTTGCCAACACACAGATATCAGTAGTATAAGATTTTGAATCGTCACAATGACTATTTGTTTCACATGGCGCATTACATAGCGTCTTATCACATGTATTTGTTAAAGTTACTGTTCCCGTAGTGCATATATCATTAACTTCATCACATACTGAATTAAACCCGGCAAAGAAATCCCATGTAAATGGATTGTTGTCTGGGTTATTATTGCATGTTGCGATGCCTGGAAGATTACTGCCTGAGCAGTCTATTGCGTTTCCAGCCTGGCATCCAGCTGCACCATTGCAAACCTCTGCACCATTGCAGTAGGATGTATCGTTACACAAAGCATTTCCGCCATTATCTATAATATTGTCGCAATCATTATCTAAGCCATCACAAAGCTCTGCTGCAGGTGTTCCTGCTGTGCATGAATCTTGTGTAGCTCCATTAACGCAATTTA
>CAZSRD010000025.1:0-13976 GCA_964609455.1 uncultured Methanosarcinales archaeon | reverse complement strand
CACAGTTCTCGTCTATGCCGTTGCAATCATCATCATTGCCTGTTGGCTGTCCTGGTGTGCATGTATCTTGAACTGCGCCAGCTACACAGCTTGTTGCTCCAGCAGCATAACATGCTCCTATTCCGCAATTGGTTGCTGAGCTTGCATAATCCTCATCATTTGTTCCATCGCAATCATCATCAACACCGTCGCATGTCGCATCATCAGCTGCAGGTGTTCCTGCTGTGCATGAATCTTGTGTAGCTCCATTAACGCAATTTAACTGCCCATTAGCAGCGCATATTCCCTGCCCGCAGCTTGTGGCAGTTGGTATATAATTATCGTCAGCAGCGCCATCACAGTTCTCGTCTATGCCGTTGCAATCATCATCATTGCCTGTTGGCTGTCCTGGAACAGCATCACATTCTGTGCCTGAGCCATCTTGCTTACAAATAAAATTGCCATTAGCCAGGCATACCCCTAAACCTGTTGTGCAAACATTTCCTAAATTAATGAAATTCTCGTCTGTTAAGCCATCGCAATCATTATCATTTCCATCGCACAATTCTGCAGCGCCAGGATTTACAGCAGCATTTCCATCATCACAATCATTGCTGCCTGGGCAGTTTATAGATATTGCATAATAACCATCAAGATCGCTATCAACACAAACATCTAGAACAATTATTTTTATTGTTTCTGAATCATAAAATACTCCGTCTGTAACATTAAAAGTAACAAAATACTCGCCAGACTGATCATAATCAGGAACCCAACTAAAAAGTTTTGTTGTTGAATTAAACTTTGCACCTGCTGGCAAGTCTAAAGCAGAATATGTTAAAGAATCATTGTTAAAATCTACAGCATTTATCTGAAATTGCAATAAATGCCCTTCGTTTACTGCTTTGTCTCCTATAGGATCCAAAACAGGAGGATAATTGATTTTATCTACAAATATAGTAAAGCTATCCCTGTCTGTAAAAACTCTGTCAGATACCTCAACTGTTATTGTAGAACTTCCCCAACTGTGTAGTGCAGGATTATCACAATTTATATATCTATTTTGTTCTATCCTGCAATTAATCAAACTTGGATTGCTCTGGCTAACTATAGTAAAAACTAATTGATCATCAGTGCTTTCTCCATCTTCAGCATAAGCCCATAAATCTATCCAATCACTTGGAGGAGTTGCATCTTCATCAATATTTTTATCAGGAATATCCTGTAAAACAGGTGCGGTATTAGGTAACGGCTTCACACTTGTACCAACACTAATATTTTCCATTAGGTTTGTTCCATTGCACAATATGCTATCCCCAATTCCATCAATTGTTATAGTATAATTTTCAGGAGCATCAGATGGAATACTCCAAACATATTCAAAGTAAGTTGCATCAACAGAGTTTGGATTAGCAGCTAATTGTTTAGCCTGTTGGAACACAACTGTGCCATCATTTTTAGTAACCTTAATTGTAGTATTTGTAGGAATAGGCGTTAACAAATAGTTATCATCAGCGTAGTTGCTTGTTTTAAAAGCATGTATAGTCAGATCTTCACCAGGATCCGGAGATTGATCGCTAAGGCCAATACCATTCAATAATGTGTAACACATATTTCGTGGTTCATCAGAAAGAACATGGAAATTTTTCTCAGTATCCTCTTCTTGGCTTGAAAGGCATTTAGGATCTGGCACATTAGTAACTGCTCTTGCTAAATAAGTTCCAGCTACAGTTGGTGTCCATGTAAATTCAGCCCTCTTAGAGCCGCTAAATGGGATAAGCAAAGTTGTATTTTCCTCAAAAGCAATATCTCCAGTATAATTATATATTGTTAATGTAACATTAACCTTAACAGAATAATAATCATCTACTAATTGAGGGGGTGTATAATCCAAAGGACCTGAATTTGAAAGAGGTGAAAAAACAGTTGAATCCAAACTTGCATTAACTCCCACAAGCAAAGGAACATTTGGTTGAACATCATTCAAAACAGTTAATTGTTCTATTGGAGCTCTGCATTCTTGTACTTTTGAAAGGTACCTATTGTATGGCCCTACAGTTCCTACTCCCGCCCAGTTAGATTTAATCTCATATGTTATATATCCTGGCTTATACAAATAAACGCCATAACCATTTAGGTTTAACAAAGTTGTAGGGTAAGTAAAAACATAATTATTTGTCTGTGCTCCTGCATTTCTTGCAATCCCATCAAACATTGTACCGCCTGCAGTGCTTACAGTCCTGCAGTTATTGCTTGTGCACACATAACCAATATAGTTAACCTGATCAACAGGTGTAGATGTAGTAACAAAATCTCCATTAGAATTATAATAAGCATATCTGAAATTGTTAAGCTCATTAACCTGAGCATAAACAACAGTTGTAAAAAGTGCAAGTATCAAAGGAAACAATAAGAATCTTTTCATGGTCCTGCTCCTGGTCCGCCTGTTGTTCCTCCAGTAACCGCCCCTGGACCATTAGCTCCTCCGCCTAATAAAACGTTTGCAATTGCAGCTGCGATCCCTGTGATCCTCTCTGGCGTTGATCTAGGATATCCTCCGCTGTGTCTAAAATCAAGTTGTTCTAAATCAAAATAGAATAAATTCTGAGTAAAAGGCCAACCCACTAAAACCCCTTTCAAAGCTTCATTCTCGCCATCTCTTACATAATGCCCAATTATTCTTGGAGGGTTTTTGTACCACACTTTCAAAACTTCTGTAAACTCCCCTCCTTCCAGATGGCCGCTATTATCTTTATCGAACAAACTAAAAACTATTTTTGTAAGATCATCTCTAGATAAATTCATTGATGCTGCCTGTAAAGCAAATTCTTCAGGTGAAATTAAGTTATCAACACCCGCAACTGAACCAAAACTGATTCCCTTCTTAGGCAATAATGGTGCTATTGCATTAAATTGAGCCTCGGTCATTGAATCTGCTCCGCCATTTGCAAAATAGAATGCCATTGCTGGATGTACTCTGGAAAGCCTGAATTCCTTAGGAGAAATCTTTCCATCATTGGTTATAATATCCAATTGGTCTAATGATGCAGATCTGTTAACCAACCCAAGCGTGAATAACAATGCATCTAAATTTGTAGATTGAGTATACTCCCCAAAGGACCTTCCTAAAGGAAATACATCAACTGCAACATAATAAGGGAGTATTATCCTATCTAAAGCACCCCTTGAAAACAAAGTTAGCCCTTTACTACCCACTATATTATCTAAACCATTAGTTCCACATTCAACAGGAGATCTAACTAAACCATTATAACCCATGATAGGAACTTCTCCAACAGCACCAAAAACAAAATTAGAAGCTAATGAAGAAACATCAGATACGCTCTTTAAACCATATTTTGCCGGATTAGCTAAAACTTGTTGTAAAACAGGTATGCCGCTTTGTCTTGCCCTTCCATTTTCCATAACAGCATTATGCATCCCAAAATCACTGAAAATTCCTGACAGATCATACAAAACAGATTTTCCAGCAATACCCGATCTTGCTAAATATTCATTAAAGTTCTTAGCATTTCCTCTTAATGAGCGGGAGTTTTCAATATGGGCCAATTTCCCAAAATAATCATCTGGGTTGGTCTGTCTTGCAATCCATGCTAACAAAGCTGCCAATGAATTATCATGATAAGCATCCCTAAACCTAACCTCATCTACAAAATTAACAAGAACAAAATCTCTTAAATCGCTTCCCTGAAATTTCCTAAGGGCAGACATTGGATATGTGCCTTTTTCCTCTTTATTTCCTGGATTTTTTATAGCATCTACATCTGGAAGTGGATTTCCATAAGCTGCTTGATAAACAGCATCAGTTTGCTCCTTAAATCCTGCTGCTGTATCTAACAAACCAGAACGAACCATATCATGATACATCCTGCCATACAAATCTGCAAGCCTTCTTGTTGCGCCCTTAACAGCCTTTTCTGTTTCCTTGTACCTTTCTGGATCTGTAGGTTGAATCTTTTTCTTATAATCTCCTTGAACATAAGCGTTTAATTCCATCACAGCTTTAGTTAAATCGCCAAGATCATATTTATCAGGAGGAAGACCAGGGCCAATGCCCCCTTCTCCAAACTCACCTATTGTTTTTGCCTGTTTTACTAATCCATCATCATCTCTATAGGCAGGCTGCATCTTTTTCCTGTCTCCTTGCGCTAAAAACTGGTCATCCTTAAGTTTTTCAAGACGAGCCTGTGAAGATACACAGCCTGTAGTAAAATAAAGTGCTAACAATGATAAAAGAGTTGTAACTGCTCCTCCAACACTTCCCCTCCTGCGAGTACTAATGACAGATTGTCCTTCTCCGTGGCTAGTTTCAGGTATTACCTCCGGGGTAACTTTCCTCAATCTACTGTAAAGAAATGTTGGAGCATCACCAATTGGGCCTTGTAATAATTGGTCCAGACCATCGCCTAAAGCACGCAAATACCTCTCAGCCATTCTTGGAGAAGAAAGATCTGATAAAACAGCTCCAGGAACAGGTGGTTCATCAAAACCTACTATAGGCCCAATATCCTGCCTCCCTAATCTAGGACCTGTTTGTAAATTATAAGGAATGATATTAATCATTATTCTACCCCCCAATTTAAAACTGGTAAATCAGCATAATATTTAAAGCTTTCTAATTTTCACTATTTTAAAATGCTCAAATTTGATATTTACTATAAAGTAAAAAACTAAACTATATTAAGTAATTGCCAATACCAAGAAAAAGATGATTACAATAATCGGAGCCGGCCCCTCAGGTTGCTATTCTGCATACCTGCTGTCAAAAGCAGGAAAAGATGTACAAATCTTTGAGGAACATAAAGAAATTGGCAAACCAGTTCAATGTACTGGGCTAGTCACTTCTTCAATCAACAAACTCTTAAAATTAAAAAAAGATGTAATCGTAAATAAGATAGATAGAGTAAAGATATTCTCAAAAAATAACTTTTTAGAATTGAAACTAAAAAACAAAAACCTCGTCTTAGACAGGAAAAAATTTGATAACTGTTTAGCAGATCTTGCAATAAGCCAGGGAACTAAAATATTCTTAAATTACAAATTTATGGAAAATAAAAATAAACTTATAAAAATAAAATACAACAATAAGAATGAAACAATACTCAAAACAGATTATCTTATAGGTGCAGACGGCCCATTAAGCCAGGTTGCAAAATCTAATAACCTATTCGGAAAACGAAAGTTTATGGCTGGAATTCAAGCAGTTGTCAAATTTAAAAACGAAAATCAGATTGAATTCTACCCTAGTATAGGGGCATTTGCTTGGGTTGTGCCAGAAAATAGGGAAGTGTGCAGAGTAGGTGTCGCTTCTTACAGTAATCCATACGAAGCGTTCAATAGATTTCTAAAATCAAAAAACATTAGCAACAAAAATATCATTGAGAAGCAAGGCGGATTAATCCCAATCTACAACCCCAGCTTAAAAACAAAAAATGACAATGTATATTTAGTTGGTGATGCAGCAGCACAAGTTAAAGCAACAACAGGCGGAGGGATTGTACAAGGCTTAAAAGCAGCAGAGTCCTTAGCAAACTCAATAATAAACAAGAAAAATTACGAAAAAGAATGGAAAAAAGAAATATGGAAAGACCTTTTAGTCCACCTTAAAATGCGAAAAATCATGGATAAATTCAAAGAAAAAGATTGGAATCTTTTAATAAAACTATTTAAACAAGATAAAATAAAAGGAGTGATAGAACACTTTGATAGAGACTATCCCTCTAAATTCTTATTAAAATTAATGATTAAAGAGCCAAGACTATTATATTTCTCAAAGTTCTTATTTTAGTTCATAATCCTTAATTTGCTGTAAACCACTCATTTTTTTATCGTTCGTGCTACCGAAGGTAATTGCAACGAAGTTGCAAAATCTGAGAATTTTGATAAAATCAAAATTTCAGATAGCGCAAACTGGAAGTGGGACTCTAGTGGGCAGTTTCCCGAGTGAAACGAGCGGAACTAGGAAAATGTTATTTTCCGTAAGGCCCCTAGAATAGAAACCTTTTTATTTGGTATATAATTCCACCACTTTAGGTGGTTTGATGGGTATAGATGAAAATAAAGAAGATGAAGAAGTGAACATAGATTTCTCTAAGATTAAAAGCCTTTTTAAGAAAAAGAAAAAAGATAGTGAAGAGGCTAAAAACGAAGAAACACCCAAGGAAAAGGAAATATCCGAAAAACCAAAAGAAGAAATAAAAGAAGACGAAGAAATAAATCTTGATTTTAGCAAAATTAAAAACATTTTCAAAAGAAAAAAAGAGCATAAAACAGAAAACAAAGCAGAAGAAGCAAAAGATGAAGAAGAAATATCTCTCGATATTAAGGGTACGCTAGATTTTTTTAGAAAATATAAGAAGTTTTTATTGCCAACTGCGCTAATAATCATAGCGATGTTCTTTAGCATTTATTTAAGAGTGCAGCCTGCTTATTTGCCAGTAACAGATGATTGGGCTACAAATGCAGTTTACAATCAGCTGCAATCTTCAATAAAGCAGCAGATAAATCAGCAATATCCCAACCTGCCAGAAGCAAACAAAAACTCGTTGGTAGATTCTGAATTTAATAAACTGTTAAGTGAACAAAAAACCCAGATAAGCCAACAAATAGAAGCAACATCTAATTATTTCAAAACAAGATTACAGAATGAAAATGGGCAAACATATCTGGTGGCAATTGACCCCTACTTCTGGATGAGGCATGCCAAAAATATTTTAGAAAGAGGCCATCCAGGTGACGAGTTAAGGAATGGTAAGCCATATGATACCCACATGTATGCTCCCCTTGGGAGAGATGTTCCTATAGATATGTTCCACGCTTATTTTGAAGCTTACCTCTACAAATTTATGCATTTTTTTAACAGAAACCTGGACTTGATGACATTAGTGTTTTATGTTCCTGTAATATTATCCGCTTTATGCATATTGCCAGCTTTCTTTATTGGAAAAAGGCTAAGCAATAATTTTGGAGGATTTATAGCAGCATTTGTTGTAGCGATTCACCCTTCGTTCTTAACAAGAACTGTAGGGGGGTTTGCAGATACAGATGCATATAATGTCCTTTTCCCCCTCTTTATAACCTGGTTATTCTTAGAGGCATTTGAAACCCAGAATAGGAAGAGAAAATTTATATTATCCGCTTTATCCGGATTCTTTGTAGGGCTTTTTTCTTTTGCATGGGGTGGGTGGTGGTATATTTTTGATTTTATTGTAATAACATCAATTGCTCACACCGTATTTCTGTTGATCCTGCATAGAAAAGAGATAAAATCTTTCATTAGGCAGCCAATAATGATAAATAGAATAACCCTTATTTTAATCTTTTTCGTATCTTCTGCCTTATTCACCGCATTATTCACCAACTTTGGAATGTTCACAAATGCGTTTGGTGGTCCGTCTGTTTTTGCAAGAATGAAAGAAGTCGCAATAACGACAGTATGGCCAAATGTTTATACCACAGTAGCAGAACAAAACCCAGCTTCACTTAATTCAGTAATTTCACAAATGGGTATTGGCAGCGCATTCTTATTATTAATATCACTTGTAGGAATGACCCTCACAACAATAAAAAAAGAAAGCAAAAAGGCATCTGACTTATGGTTCTTTATGGCATCAGTAGTGTGGTTTTTGTTAATAATCGCAATTAAACCACAAAACTTGATATTATTCCTAACTTTGATCAGTATCCCGGCTATTATTAAACTATTATTGATCATAAAAGAAAAAGACACCGATGTTGACATTAAAGCTGCCCTGCTCCTAATATTGTGGCTTATTGCAACAACATACGCAAGCACAAAGGGGATAAGGTACCTGCTCCTATCCGTACCTGCGTTTGCTATTGCGCTTAGTGTTACTTTTGGCGCAGGATATTATTATTTATCTAAACTAGTAACAAAAGGCCTTCATATTCAAAAAGTAATATCAAATATAATTGTAGTCTTACTTTTGCTCCTCTTATTAGTTTCACCATATAAATCAGCAAAAGCAACAGCAATGAATGAAATTCCATCTATGAATGATGCATGGTACTCTTCTCTTGAAAGAATTAAGATGGAATCCCAGCCAAACGCAATAATTAACTCCTGGTGGGATTTTGGCCACTGGTTTAAAATGATAGGAGACAGAGCAGTTACTTTTGATGGTACATCGCAAGGATCTGCAAATGCCCATTGGATAGGCTCTGTTTTGCTTACAGATAACGAAAAATACGCTGTAGGTGTCCTAAGGATGGTTGACTGTGGTCAGAATAATGCCTTTGATGAGATTGATAAAGTTATTAAGGACACCCCTAAATCAATAGAAATACTGGAAAACATCGTTACCTTGGATAAGGAAGAAGCAAAAAAAGTTTTGCTGCAAAAAGGATTGAATGAAGAACAAACAAACCTTGTCCTAAAATATACGCATTGCACTCCTCCTGAAGATTATTTCATAACTTCATATGATATGGTTAGCAAATCTGGCGTATGGGCTCATTTTGGTTCTTGGGACTTTGAAAGAGCATTAAGCTATAACACATTGAAGAAAAAAGAGTACAAGGATGACCTGGAAAAGAGCGTTTCATTCTTACAAAATAGGTTTAATTACACGAGGGAGAAAGCAGAAAGCATTTATTATGAAGTCCAATCTTTAACATCAGACAAAGAAGCAAATGATTGGATTGCGCCATGGCCATCCTATGCTGGCTCTACTGGCTGCAGCAAAACCGAAGAAAATAAAATAAGTTGCAGCATTGGGCAAGGCGCGCAAGTAGAAATTAATTTGGAAACATTACAATCAGATATTTCAACACAACAAGGGATAAAACATCCTAATTCAGTAGTCCTCCCTTCGAAAGATGGAAGCTACAAAGAAAGAGAATTCAATGATACTATTGGCATAAGCATGACAATCATACCTAATGGAGAAGAAAGTTATGGTGCCTTATTATTCAGTCCTCAACTAGCCAGTTCTATGTTCACTAAAATGTTTTATCTTAATGGTCATGGCCTGAAATATTTTGATAAATTTAGTGATGTCACTGACATAACCGGAGGAAGAATTATTATATGGAAAGTAAACTGGGAAGGTAACTCAACTAACTTATTAGAGTATTATCAGCCCAAAGTTCCTGAAGAGGAAGAAATAGTTGAAAAAACCGAATCTGAAGAAACAAAAAACGAAAGTACCAATAATTCACAAGATATAAATACCTTAAATAATTCTAGCGAATAGATGAAATCGGAAATATTTGCTATTATCCCAGCGTATAATGAAGAGACTAAGATAAGGGATGTTATCCGTGAAACTAAAGAATATATTTCTAACATCATAGTAGTCGATGATGGCTCAAAAGATAAAACAAGCGAAGAAGCCAAAAAAGAAGGTGTAATAGTGCTTAAACACATCATTAATCTGGGAAAAGGAGCTGCGCTAAAAACAGGATGTGATTATGCCATCAAACAATGTGCTTCAAAGATAATTGCCCTGGATGCAGATACACAACACGAACCATCTCAAATACCCCGCTTTCTAAATGAGCTGGAAAACGTTGATGTTGTTTTGGGTTACAGGAAACTAAGCAAAGAGATGCCGCTTATCTTAAAATTTGGCAATTGGGTTATTAACCAAACAACAAAATTATTATATGGGATTAATCTGCAAGACACCCAATGTGGTTATAGGGCATTTACAGGGGAGGCTTATAAAAAGATCAGGTGGAAGGCATCTAATTACAGCATGGAATCTGAAATGATTGCCAACATAGGAAAGAAAAAACTAAAATTCAGAGAAATACCGATTAAAACAATTTACGCAGATAAATACAAAGGTACTACAATAATAGATGGAATAAAAATTGTTTTCAACCTATTTTGGTGGAGGTTATCAAAATGATATCAGGCATTTTAGGGATACAGATTTTAGGAACATTATTTGCAATTTTTATGATATACTACACTTTCTTGCACTACAAAAGAAAGGAGCTAACTATAAAGGAATATTTATTCTGGATTGTTTTGTGGTTAGTGTTCATCGTACTTACCCTATTCCCCCACATATTACAGCCAATTCTAAAGCCAATTGGGTTTGCTAGAGCGCTTGATTTTTTCATCGTAGCTGGTTTTCTCTTCCTGATAGGCAGTATGTTCTATATATACTTATTAGTTAGAGGCAACCAGAAAAGATTAGAAGAGATTGTAAGAAAACTTGCTTTTGAGAAAAAATGAGTATTGGATTAACCAAATTTGTTGACAAGCTATTTGGAGTACCTTACTGTATAGCTCTAGGATTAATAAAATTATTTAAAAGAAAAAAAATACCTGCAATAGACAAAACAAAAAATATTCTTATTATCCAATTATGGGGTATTGGTGAAACAATACTAACCATACCCACCTTAAAAAAATTAAAGGAAAGATATCCAAAAACAGCAATTGATGTTGTATGCACTAGTAGAAACAAAGACGTTTACTTCAACTACCCATTTATCAGTAAATTAAATGTGATTAAGCCAAATATATTTTCTTTAAAATGGTTTACCCTAAGAAATTGGAAAAAATATGATATTGTTATAGATATGGAGGAATACCTCAACGTATCGGCAATCATGTCTTTTTTTATAGGCAAATATACTGTTGGTTTTTCGCATGGTGTAAGGTCATTGGTTTATGACAAGAAAGTTAATTATAATGACAAGCAACATGTCTCGAAAACATTTTTTGATTTAGTTAAAGCTTTAGGGGTCAAAGGCTCTGTTAAAAGATTAGAAAAACTGAATTATACTCTTACTGATAAAAAGATAACTGATCTATCTCTAAAATATTCAAATATTAAAGGGCAAAATTACCTGATAGGCATAGCACCAGGAGCTGCAGAATCCTCTAAATCGAGGATGTGGCAGCCTGAAAAATTTGCAGAACTGATTGAAGGAACCTTTAGGAAAAAGAAAAACGCTAAAGTTGTTTTAACTGGCTCGGCAAATGAAAGAAAACTAAACGATTTTATAATCAATCTTATAGAAAGTAAAAGAATAAAAAACAGCATTCTAAACGTTGCAGGTAAATTCACTTTGAGGCAGACATTCTATCTTATTTCCAAATGCAAAGTTTTCATAGGAAATGATTCTGGGCCAATGCACATTGCAGCAGCAATGAATGTAAAAACAATTGGCCTATTTGGCCCTAATCTACCATTAAGATTTGCCCCCTTAAACAAAAAAAGCAGGGCAATATACAAACAAATGCCTTGCTCCCCATGCATTAATGTACACAAAGGCCAAGTACCCGAATGTTTCTATTCAGAAACAAGCAAGGATTATAGAAAGTGCATGAAGGCAATAAAAGTAAAAGATGTTCTGAAATTTGTCTAAAAAATAAAAGTAACTACTCCAAAAAGCTAACAAAAAAGAAAAGTTTATATGTATATACAAATTCCCATTTTTTATGTTAAGCCCTAATCAAAATACAACTCTAGATTCTATTGCTCAAAGAAGTTATGATAGCTTAAGAGAAACAATTACAGAAAGTGACCCAAGGATACAGCTTGCTAAGGCTAATTTTGCCCACAATGCTTATATGGGCTTCAGGGTCGCTGTTTGTGTCATAGGCAATTTTGAAGGGGGCTACGCAGAAGTGAATAGGAAAAGCGAAGCCGCAACTGATTTGGATACATATATATTGGAATTTATTTTTGGCCTTTATTCAGCAAATCGCCTGAAAGAAGCCAGCACTTATAAATTGGGAAATTCAACATCAACAGGGCAGAGCCCCTTTGACAATTTAGAATTAGACACGTCTAAAGCGCTTGATGACATATTTAATAAAGAATATACTTATACTCAGGTCTCAGAAATGGCTCATAGCTTAGCATTTGCCGGAAAATATGAAGAAATATTAAAGATAATGGAACAAGTAAGGGAAACACGAAAAAAACAGGCTTCTTAAGAACAATAATACAACTTTCTTTTTTTATTAATATAAGTTACCTTAATGCTGCTGCACCAACTAAATCTCCAATAGGCATTAAATGCGCTCTTCCATTCTCGTAAAGATCATCATCAAGGAAATATTTTGGCTGAAGAATATCTACCAATCGTCTAGTAACCACATCCCCCACATCTTGCAATTGAACCTCTTTCTCCCCACCAACAAATTTTATTAGTTGGCTATCCGGCCCAAAATAAAATTTCAGCTTCTCATCCAAAGAGAACCCATCAGAAACAATAGCCTGCTTTGCAGCTTCAATCACCTCTCGGCTAAACGGAACTACATTTGCTTCAGAATATATCTTTTCTGTTCCGCTTTGGTCTTTTATGAGGTATATTGCCATTTCAATTAACAGGATTTATTATTTCTTTAAAAACATTATGTTAAAATAATCACATATATCCCAAAGACTTCTTAATCAAAGGCAGAATAGCCTCAGCCTCATCCTTAAACATCCTTCCAAGCTTAGCAAAATTCCATTCATTATTCTGATTTCTGTTCTCTCTGGAAATCTGCAGTTTCTTCTCACCTTCATTATACTGATGCACTGCTACTGTAATTCTTGATGTTTCAAATTCTTTTGTTTCTGAAAACAATTTCTTGTCTAAATTTGGGTCAAATGCCATTTATATCACCATAAGACAGAATTCTCAATCCATTTAAAAACTTAACCAAAATGCACATATTCTCCATGAGTAAAAAAGCCAACAAGTTGCTTTATCTTGGCTAACTTAGAGAACAAATCTCTTTCTAAAGAATGAACATTCTCAAACAATTCAAAAACCTCTGGCTTAAACACATATATTCCTGCATTTACAACATTAGAAGCAACTGCTTTTGGCTTTTCCTGGAAGTCAACTATTAAATCCCCATCTAGAATAGCATTTCCATATTTAGAGGCTTTTTCAATACTCATAAGCCCCATTGTAGATAACTTATCCAGCTCTAAATGTTTTTTCACCATCCTAAGCAACTCAAAATTATTATAAGTATCCCCGCTCATAACAACAAAGTTCTGATTCAAATACTCTTTCAAAGCCATTAAAGCTTCAGCATTACCTTTAACATCTTTTTGCACTATCTTAACATCTATAGGCGCTTTTTCAACCTCTAAAAGAAGCTTAGTAATTTCAGACCTGTGTTGTGTAACAATATACAAAGTTTTAATCCCATTATCATGGAAAAACTCAATTTGTTTTTTAATCAGTGATTTGCCTTTAAATTCCTTCAGCAGATTACCTTGATGCTCCCCCCTAATAAGCAAAACAGCAATACCAATAGAGCTCTCCCTTAATCCTTTGTGAAGAAAATACTCAATTGCCTGCGATCTAGAGCGTATAATAGAACCGTCAACTTTGGAATCTATTTGATCCAACAAACCCTTATCTAAAGATATAGCTATCTTTGGTTTTTTAGTCATAAAGTATGAACAAGTATAACTTATATAAAAACTTTTCGATTCGAAGAATCGAAACGGTTTAGGAACGACGTGAAACGGTGTTCCTAAAAACTTTGTATTATCTACAAAATAATAAACCAAAACATTTAAATACTAGATATATTCTATAAAGTATGAACTATTCATACTAAATGCCAAAATGACACAACATAAAATTGTCCCTAAAAAATGGGGTTCTGAAGAGTGGATTGTTAATAGAGATTATTGTGGCAAAAAACTAATCCTAAACAAAGGCTTCAGATGCTCTATGCACCACCACAAAAATAAAGATGAAACCTTCTACATATTAAAAGGCAAAGTTTTAATGGAAACAAACCAAAAAAAACAAATAATGCTCCCCGGGGACTCAATCTTAATTGAGCCAAATACAAAACACCGCTTTACAGGACTGGAAGATTCAGAAATAATGGAGTTCTCAACCCATCATGAAGATTCTGATTCATATAGGGAAGAAGGAATGCTCTCAGGAAAGGTAGATTTAGAAAAACTGGAGTTGCCAAAATGACCTCCTCTGTGGACTAAAGTCCACAGTATCCAGCTAAGGTCGGAAGG
>CAZSRD010000024.1:4553-20132 GCA_964609455.1 uncultured Methanosarcinales archaeon | reverse complement strand
TTTAGCATAATCTCAATCTTATTCTCTGCTAATTTGGGGCGCAGGCTAAGCTTTGTTTTGGAGTTGTTTAGATTGAAAACTTCAGCCATGTCCTTTGGGAAGGTCATTCCCCAGCTGTTCCCTATCTTCATTGGATGCTTAACATATTCCTTCTCCAGCCTTTTTGACTCTAACTTGGATATAGCCTCCATTGTCAAATCTTCAGTAAATATCTTCTCCTTGCATTTAGGGCACTGCCTAGCCTCAAACTTGATCCCCTTGTATTCAACAAAGGTTTTTTTCATCTTAACATTGCAATTTATGCATTTTCTTTCGGCCATTTTACTCCCTCCCTTGCTCAATAATTACAGTTTTTATCAAGCATTTAATATAGTCTTCAAATTCCTTTTCCTGGCAGATTACATAAAAAGACAAATTGTCTTTAAAATATAGGCAATAGGTTTTGTTTTTCTTAGACAAATGCTTCCTTTTTGCTAATTTGCCCAATCTTGCTGTCTTAAACGCCCTGTCTTTGGTTTCATAATAATTCAATCCAAATTCAGAGCCTCTCTCCAACATCCTGAACAAAGCATGAGTTTCTATATCTACAATCTTCTTCAAACTAACCACTAATAAAATATAATGTATAACTCATATATAAAACTTTTGGTTAAACTAGATGTATAATTCCAATCTTTCCCCCCATTCTGCTTTGCCGTTTCTGGCTTTTCGCGCAACCCAAACAAAAAACTAAAACTTTATATACACCAGGCAATAGATTATAGCATCAATAATAAAAATCAGGTGCATAATGTTTGAAACAGAAAAAGAGATGTTTGAGAGCGCAAAGCTCATAAGGGGATTTGACCTGAACCTTACCAAAAAAATAGCAAAAGATATAGGCTCCAGAAAGCTCATATTCACAGGTATGGGCAGCAGCGTCTTGTTTCCTGCAAACCACGCTAAAAGCAGGGCCCTCGAATTGAATATAAAGAACAGCGTTGATGTTTATTTCGCTTCTGACTTGCTTTCCTACAATGATTTCTCTAATGCATATGTTGTGTTATGCAGCAATTCAGGAAAAACAAAAGAGACTGTGCTTCTGCAAAAGCACATTAAAAAGAGGGGAGCAAAATATTTGGCGATTACTGCTCTTCCAGATTCTATATTAGCAAAGAGCTGCAAAGAAAAAATAATCATGCAGGGCGGTTTTGAAAAAGGAGTTGCTGCTACTAAAAGCGTTGTTGAGCAGGCCCTTATTTTGGATTCATTGATATTTCACTTGGCAAAAAATCAGGGAAAGAAGGTTGATATAAAAAAGATAACCAGTCATCTTGCTGATGCTTCAGAATGCATTTCATCAAATATTGATATAGATGTGCCAGATAATATGCTTAATGCAATAGCGGGCTCTTCTTCTATGTATATTGTCGGAAGAGCAACCGGTGTGGGAGATGAGATAGCCTTAAAGGCCCATGAGATTACCAGAAAAGAGGCATTCTTCTACCCAGACACACATATAGTGCATGGAATAGAAGAATCTATTGGGTCAAACCCCATTATTTTGTTTGAACCAATCAAATTCAGGAATTTTATAGGTGATTTTAAAAGATTTTCCAAAAGAACCAATTGTAAACTGTTCGGAATTGGCACAGAGAATATAATACCCGGCATTAAGGTTAAATCAGCCCCTTTCTTTGAGGATTACTGCCTTCTTGCAGCAGGATGGGGTTTATTAAGAGCAATAGCAAAAAAGAACAATCTCAATATCGACAAGCCAAAGAAGATATTTAAGGTTGGCAACCCTTACAAAGGAAAATGAAGCAGATAATGGGCATTGATGCTGGAGGAACAAACATAAGGTGTGCTGTATTTTCAGAAGGGATGAAAATAATATCATACAGCAAAGAAAAAATAAAAAACAAGAACTCTAAACAAATGCTCTATTCCCAGCTAACCAGCATAATTGATAAGTCCTTTTCCCCAAAAATAAAAGGGATTGGAATTGCAGTGCCCGCTATAATTGACATTAAAAAAGGCGTATTGTATGAAGCATTCAATATTCCGGCATGGCAAAAAGTCCCTCTTAAAGCAATGCTTGAAAAAAAGTACAAGGTTAAGGTTCTTATAAATAATGATGCAAACTGCTTTGCCCTTGGCGAAAGCCTTTACGGCTCTGCAAAAGATTACAAAAACATCGCAGGCATAATATTAGGTACGGGCTTTGGGGTAGGCATAATAATCAACAAAAAGATCTACTGCGGCAATAACTGCGCTGCAGGAGAATTTGGGAGAATATTTCTCAAGGACAAAACAATAGAGGATTACTGCTCTGGGAAATTTTTTATTAATAAATACAAGCTCTCAGGAGAAAAGCTCTATGAAATGGCAGGGAAAGGCAACAAGAGAGCATTAAACGCATTCAGGGAATTTGGCAGTAATCTTGGCCCGGGTGCAGCTGCTATAATCAATTCAATAGACCCAGAATGTATAATATTCGGAGGCTCAATCAGCAAAGCATATAAATTTTTCAAAAACTCATTCCTTGAATCGCTTAAAAAACATATCTACAAGCAAGCTTACAAGAACATTAGGATAAAGGCGTCTAAAACAGAAAAAATGGGTGTTCTTGGAGCAGTATCATTATTTTATGAGTCAAAACGATAGATTTTAATAATAGCTAGGTAAAACCTAATTTTAAAAGGGGGATCATGGTAAAATCTGATTGGATACTTTATATCGGAACATTCCCGCCAAGGGAATGCGGAATAGCTACATTCACAAAAGACCTTACAACAGCTATGGACAGTAATCTTTCTCCTTTTCTGAAATCAAAGATAGCTGCAATGAATAATGAGCTGACAAGCACATACAACTATCCAAAGGATGTCATGTTTCAGATTAATGATAAAGCCATAGAGGATTATATTGATGTTGCAAAAAAAATCAATAATATTGATAGGATCAAGCTGATAAATATACAGCACGAATTCGGGATTTTTGGGGGGGAGTATGGAGACTATCTTATAGCTTTTCTTGAGCTAATTAAAAAGCCAGTAACAATCACATTTCACTCTGTCCTGCCGAAGCCAGGAGAAAAGCTAAAAAAGGCAGTTCAGGCGTTGGCAGAAAGGGTAAACTGCATAATTGTAATGGCAGAGACAGCAGTAAAGATTCTAAGGGAGGATTATGGGATTAAAACAGACATTAAGGTAATACCCCACGGAATACCAACTGTGCCGTTAGTTTCGAGCAAAAAGGAAAAAGAAAAGATAGGCCATAAAGGCAAAACAATCCTCTTATCTTTTGGAATGATAAACTCTGGAAAAGGCTATGAATATGTGATTAATGCCCTTCCAAATGTTGTTAAAAAATTCCCGGATGTGTTATACCTCATAGTTGGAGAAACACACCCTGTAGTCAGGAAACAGGAAGGGGAGGACTACAGGAATCTTATAGGGCAAAAAGTAAAGGCTCTAAAGCTTGAAAAGCACGTGAAGTTTTACAATAAGTATGTCAAACTAGAGGAGATTGTCCAGTATCTTAAAGCAGCAGACATCTACATATGCTCAAACCTTAACCCCAATCAGATAACAAGCGGCACATTGGCATATGCAGTTGGCGCAGGAAGAGCAACTGTCTCAACGCCATTCCTCCATGCCAAAGAGCTCGTCACACCGGAAAGAGGCGTAATTGTCAATTTTAATGACTCAAAATCCTTTGGAGACGCTATTATAAGAATATTATCCGATCCTAAACTAAAGAAGGGTATGGAATTGAATGCTTATGAAAATACAAGGAATATGCTGTGGTGCAATGTGGCATTGGCTTACAATGAAACATTCAAAAATTATATAGATATCCCTAAAAAATATACAAACATTCCTGAGATAAAGATGGACCACTTAACAAAGCTCACAGATGATTTTGGAATGATACAGTTTGCAAACTACAATCAGCCTAACAAGGCATTAGGATATACACTGGATGATAACGCAAGGGCGATGATAGCCTGCTGCAGGCATTTTGATATCTCCAAGGACAATTCAGACATCAAGCTGATAAGCCTATACCTCAACTTTGTTAAATATGTTTCAAAGGGCAATGGCAGGCTTTACAATTTTGTCAGCTACGACAGAAAGATAAACTTCGATCAATGGAGCGAGGATGCCCAGGGAAGGGCAATATGGTCTTTGGGTTTTCTTCTCAACACAAAAGGCATTCCTGCCGAACTAAAGCAGGATGCAGAAAATATTCTCAAAAACGCATTGCAGGCTGCCAAAGGAATCAAATCCCCAAGGGCAGTGGCATACAGCATTTTAGGCCTATATCATTATAACTTATCTAACCCATCCCAAAAAAATGTCTCTGGAATAAAAAAAATGGCTGATTATTTATTGTCTTCGTATAAAAAATGCGCATCCAAGGAATGGAGATGGTTTGAAGAATACCTGACTTATGCAAACAGCAGGCTTCCTGAAGCGCTTTTTTACGCCTATCTCTCGACAAAAAATAAAAAATACATGAATATCGCAAGCTCATCATTGGACTTTCTCCTATCAATAACATTTGAAAAAGGCGTATTCTCCCCTATTGGAGAGAGAGGATGGTATATGAAAAAAGGCCAAAAGGCCCATTTCGACCAGCAGCCAATAAATACCTCTGCAATTGTGCAGGCGCTTATCCTCGCAAGTGAGGTAACTAAAAAAAGAAGCTACATGAAAAAAGCAGTCACAGCATTCCAATGGTTTTTAGGAAAAAATTCCCTGAACCAGGTTGTTTATGATGAATCAACCGGAGGCTGTTTTGATGGTGTCGGCGAATCTGCAATAAACCTCAATCAGGGTGCTGAATCAACAATATCTTATCTCTTGGCAAGGTTTTCTATCCATGATTACAAAGACCAAATTCTAAAAACGTAGTTTTTATATATGGGCATACTTTCTATTTTTTAAGGGGATTATGGCAAGCAAACAAATTCCAACAAGAGAGCAAGAGCCTGAAAAAAGAATAAAAAATTTTGATGAGGTTAACCTTGGTTATAGTGAGGAGGAGGCTCGGAAGGAAGCTTCTAGATGTTTGCAGTGTAAAGAACCAAAATGTGTTACTGGCTGTCCTGTTAATGTTGATATTCCTAGGTTTATCAATTACATAAAGGAAGGAAAAAATTACATGGCGATTAAGACCATAAAAAGAACAAACAACCTTCCTGGAATCTGCGGTAGGGTTTGCCCCCAAGAGGATCAATGTGAAAAATTATGTATTATGGGCATTAAAAACGAAGCGGTTAACATAGGGAAATTAGAGAGGTTTGCTGCAGATAACGAGGAAAAAGAAGTAAAACAGCCAGAATTGAATAAGGATAAAAAAAAGATTGTTATTGTTGGTTCTGGGCCTGCTGGGCTTACTTGCGCTGCAGATCTAGCAATGATTGGCCATAAGGCAGTCATATTCGAAGCTTTGCATGAATTTGGGGGAGTTTTGAGATATGGCATTCCAGAATTTAGGTTGCCTAAAAGCATAGTAGATTCAGAGATTGATTCCATACAGAAATTAGGTGTTGAGATAAAAAAAGATTCAGTTGTTGGCAGGCTGTATACGCTTGACGAGCTTCGCAAGAAATTTGATGCTGTGTTTATTGGTGTTGGAGCTGGCTTGCCACAATTTTTGGGTATTCAAGGAGAAAATCTTAATGGAGTTTATTCTGCAAATGAATTTTTGACAAGGATAAATCTGATGAAAGCCTATAAGTTTCCAGATTACAGCACTCCAATCAAAAAGTTCAAAAAAGTTGTTGTGGTTGGAGGGGGGAATGTAGCTATGGATTCTGCTAGAAGCGCTAAGCGCTTAGGAGCTGATGCCACGATTGTTTACAGAAGGTCATTAAATGAGATGCCTGCCCGTCAAGAGGAGATAAAGCATGCTCAGGAAGAGGGAATTCATTTCATGCTGCTTACAAATCCTGTTAAAATCTTAGGCGAGGAAAAAGTTGAGGGAATCGAATGCATGCAGATGATGCTTGGAGCTATTGATGATTCTGGACGCCGTAAACCTGTTGCAATAGAGGATTCTGAATTTGTAATTGATTGTGATGCAGTTATAATAGCAATAGGCCAAGGGCCTAATCCTTTGCTGACTAAGTCAGTGAACATATCACATAATGAAAAAGGTTATTTTATAGTTGATGATAACATGATGACTTCTATACCTGGCGTCTTTGCAGGAGGGGATATTACAGGGGGAGAAGAAGGTGCTGGAGCAACTGTCATTAATGCGATGGGCGCTGGGAAGAGAGCTGCTAAAGCAATAGCTGAATGGGTAAAACAGAAGAAGTTGGTTGAAGAGTAATTATTTTTTATATATCCTTTTTCTATGGTCAAAGACTCTGACAAGAAGTAACTTTGTTTCTATATCAACGTCCATTAAAGCCCTATAATCCCCAATTCTCAATTTATATGTGTTTTTAGCTTCAAAATGTTCAAGAAAACGGAAAGGGTCGTCTTTAACTATATCCACTTTATTTAAAACTCTCTGAATCATATCCTTGGGTAATTTCCCTAGCACCTTAAATGCCCCGGGGTGCCATTTTACAATATAACTCATTTTAGGAGCTCTTTTTTCACACTCTCATGATCTATATACTGAGAAAGGGGAGTTTTACGCGCTAATTCGAGCTGTTTTTTTGTTTCTTCATTCAGCTCAAGGCTATCCTCTTCAACATACTCCCTTAATTCTTGCATCATCTTATTTATTATTTCGTCATATGTTTCCCTATCATATTCTTTCAGAGTTTTCAGCTTATTTGCAGTTTCTTTCCTTATTTGTATCATAGTATTTTCCATTGAAATCACCTGTTTATAATGTGTTATAAAGAGGTTTATAATAACTATATAAAGGTTTGGTTTTTTTATAGTTACTTATTGGTGGTTACAAAATAGAAAGGTTTAAATATGGGTTCTTGGTTTTATGTATAAGAGATGTATAAACAATACACAATAACAAAGAAAATAGCAAAACACGGTTCACAAGCTATTATAATTATACCTAGATTGTTAGAGAAAGATTTAAAGCCAGGCACAGTCGCCAAAGTTACAATTGATGTCCTCGAACAAAGTGAGCAGGACACAAAAAAACCAAATGGGTTTTTAAGTGTTATAGGTGAAGTAAAGTGAACTTAGATGATATGCTTAAAATGTTTGCAGCATTGGGTATGGGGGCTATTCTTCCTGATAGAAAATCCTTGAATACAGCCAGGGCTTTTGGTTTTCCAACTGTACCTGAAAAATGGGTTTCTTATTTAGCTCAAGGTTATGATCATAAACAACAAACTGATCTTTGTGCGCATTTATTTTGCAATGGAAATTATGCAGATGCTCATCAGTTTTTTCAAGATACTTTGGGGAAAGATGCTGCAGACAACGCAGAAGCATTGTATATGAGTGAGAGGCAGTTTGGATTAGATTCTTTTACTAGTGGGGATTACAGGGTTGCTTCAAATGTATTCTTTTTTTTAATCGAGAGGTATGAAAATAGTATTCCCCCTCCTGAGTTGAACTTTATTACTGAGATGATGACTTTGTCTACTTATGCACATGATGTTGCTATAGGTACTAAAGATGTTGGTGAATTTCTTATAGATATGGGTGATAGGCGTGAAAAATTGAGAAAGGAAGCTGAAGGGAATGGGCAAGATTTATTTAGTTATAATCATTGGGGAGTATTGGATGCAAAATTAGACGAACTATGTGCAAGGTTTGCACCAGATTTGGTGAATGGTAAAGATGTATAAATCAAGAACAGTTTGGGAAGATGATGATGACGAGAAGTATGATATTGGTAAAGAGGAGTCTGAGCATCCGGATTATCATGATAATAAGGATTATAATTCAGGAGAATCTCAATCTGATGTTTATAATTCTGAAAAAGGAGAAGAAGAGAAAAAAGAAGAGGCTAAGGGCATAGAGAAAGACGTTGAAAAGGAAGTCAAGAAATATGATAAAAAAGCGGAAGTTTCAGAAGAAGATGTTAAGAAGACAGCAGCATCAGCTGTTCACTCAGAGACAAAAAAAGAGGAAAGCGTAAAAAAGAAGAATGCTTATAAATCAATTGAAGATGCCATCAATAAGGCGATAAAGGATGAGAAAGAAGTAATTTATATGGATAAATAAAATGAAATGCGATAATTGTTATACAATCGGAGGAGATATAGCTGCTTCTTATAATGTTGAGAGCCATGGCAGCTTGTCTGCTACATACGAGTCAATGGCTAATGCTGACATTCCCAAATATGCTCATGGGTTTTACTCTCCAACAGAGCACGAAGCTGTTTCTGACCTAAAATATAGCAGAACAGAGATTGGTTATGATGCTGGTTTAAGAGAGATAAAAAGGGCTATGGAAGGCGCTCCAATGGAGGCTTATGTCCCCAGGCCTTCTTTTGCAGAGGACAGCGGCTCAGCTATACCAAAAACTGGCGAGGTTTTAGAGCCAATAGTCATTAAAAAACCAGACAAAAGGATAGTTGAAGAGATTATTAGGGCACAGAGAGAGGTTGCAGGCAGAGAGATAATTCTTCAAGAGATGGAAATAGAGGAGATTATTATTAAGAGAAGGAGAATAAGGAAAAAAGAGATTAGAATAAAATAATTATTCTACTTTGTTTACTATCTTTCTGAATGTCATAAATGCAAATGTTCCATAACTGACTATGAACAGCAGTATTAGTATAAGCAAAGCGCTAACCCCTTCTGGTGAAGCTTGTTCATAAACTAAAGGTATCTGTTCTCTTGCTGAGAGTATGGCTATAACCCAGAGTATTGCTACAATCAATGGCAATAGTATGATTATCCATTTCCATAGAATAATATTTTTTTTAGGCGCCTTAATTACTTTTTTTGTTCGCTTAACCGCTCTTTTAGCTTTTTTTGCCATATATGCTTTTTAGTGCTCAGGGTATATAAATATTTCTTTTTTTCCTGAATAAATAGGAGCATTTAAAAAGAAACACAACTTTACACCATATAAATGGTAGATTATAACATAGTTAAGCATTGTAGATATTGCAGGAAGAGATATGTTGTCCCTAAATGCGAATCGAAGAAAAACTATTGTGATGATTGCCAGGCAAAAATGGATAAGGAGGTAAAGAAATGAAAGGAACAGTAAAATTCTTTAATGCAATGAAAGGATTTGGGTTTATTGCTGCTGAAGACGGAAAAGAATATTTCGTTCATCAATCAGCAATAGGAGAAGGCACAACCTTAAGCGAAAATGACCCTGTTGAATTCGATGTAGAAGAAGGAGACAGAGGCCCAAAAGCAGTTAATGTAAAAAAAGCTTAAAATTAATTAGGATTACTAAACTATTTCTAATTAAAATTTTTTTGAATTTTGTTTTAGGTAGGTTATGGAATATTTAATTTGAGAAAAGGGCGAAAGAATAGTAGAGCCAAATTAAGGTAATATTTATAAATAAGCTAGTTTACTATATTAATATAAAAGGGGGATATGCATGCCAAATAACATTTTAAGCGCGATTAGCAATATTGTTGCATTTGGAAGTAATGATTTAAGGAATTATGCTTCTACATATTTAATAAGGATTAATGCTGTTGGAGAACAGCTAGAATTTTATATAAAAGATGCAATTGCCGGTTCATTTAAGTTGTCTCAAGATAAAAAAGAAGAAGCATATTCAAAAGTATTCTCCTATTTGGGAAACCAAAACAATCCACCTGATATGATTATCAAAGGAAGCGATGCATTTGAGATAAAGAAGATAGAAAGCCCTAGGGCTGCTTTAGCTTTAAACAGCTCACCACCAAAAGATAAGCTTTTATCTGATGATATCAGAATAACTGCTGCTTGCAAAAATTGTGAAGCTGAAGAATGGAAAGAAAAAGACCTTTTTTATGTCATTGGGCATGCTCAAGGTGGAGAAGCTAAATATTTGTTCTTTATACAGGGAACTTGTTACGCTGCAAATCATCAAGTTTATGAAAAAGAGAGAAAAAATTTAAAGAAAATTCGTAATAAAGATTCATTCAATTTTAATCCGAGATATGGCAGAATTAAAAATCCTTTAATATATTTTAAAAAATATTTTGAGTATACTCCAAACAAGTTTAATATTTATGCCGTCATAGAAACAAAAAAATACTTATCTTTTTCAAGAAAAGATAGAAGAGATTTAGAAAGTTTTAATAATATTGAAGTTAAAGATATAAATATACCGTTGCCAGCCAATCAAAATCAGATGATGGATGCAAAATTAATAAGTTGTGTAATATGATAAAATACCAATTTTTCCCCAGGTCAACAGGAACAATAGAACAGATAGAGAAAATTGTAAATTGCTTTAAGATGTTTGAAGATAAGATTAAATCTCCTGAAAATAACCTTAATAGTAATGGAGTTTTAACAATTTTAAGACCAGAATTAGAAAAAATTGGAATGCAAGTAGAAAAAGGTAAATCAAAAGGAGAGAAAATTCCAATTCCGGTTCTTTTCGGATTGAATAATAAAATAGATAAACATTTTGATGCTGATGCTGTGACCAAAGATGGGAAAGTAATATTAGAAGTAGAAGCTGGCAGAGCGGTTGATAATTATCAATTCTTAAAAGATATTTTTCAAGTTAGTATGATGTATGGTGTTGAATACTTAGTTTTAGCTGTTAGAAACGATTATCGAAAAAGCGACGATTTTCAGAAGATTTACACTTTCTTAGAAATTCTATATATAAGTAATAGAATGCATTTGCCATTAAAAGGAATACTTTTGATAGGATATTAACAGCTGGAAAACATTTGAAGCAAACCATGGCATTGAAATTGATAAAAGGCCAATTCAAAAAATTTCTCATGAGGAAATCCCAGAAGTAGTTGGGTTTGTTGGTGGTCCACCATGCCAGAGCTGGAGCTTGGCTGGAGCAATGAGGGGCATTAAAGACGCTCGTGGAAAGGTTTTTTATAATTATGTAAATTTAATTGCTAAGAAGAAGCCCTTGTTTTTTGTGGCTGAAAATGTTGCAGGGATATTATCTTCAAGGCATAAAAGCGAATTTCTTAAAATAGTTGATGCTTTCAAGAAAATAGGGTATAATGTAAATTACAAGCTTCTTGACGCTAAAGATTATGGTGTCCCACAAGAAAGAAAAAGAGTTTTTATTGTTGGCTACCATGAAAAGATTGGAAAAACATTTGAGTTTCCAAAGCCACAAGATAAAAAATTAACATTAAAAGATGCTATTGCAGGCTTGCCAGAAGCTACTCCTGCAAGCCAAAAGAATAAAACAAATGGAAAGCTTAACATTCCTAACCATGAGTATATGAATGGGGGCTTTTCTACTATCTATATGTCAAGAAATAGGGTAAGAAATTGGGATGAGCCTTCATTTACGATTCAAGCAGGGGGAAGGCATGCACCTTGCCATCCAAAAGCCCCAAAAATGAAGTTTGTTGAAAAAGACAAACGGGTTTTTGCTCCAGGAAAAGAGGAGCTTTATAGGAGATTGTCTGTAAGGGAATGCGCAAGAATACAAACTTTTCCAGATGATTTCATATTCCATTATGATCAAGTGGCTGATGGCTATAAGATGATTGGCAATGCTGTGCCTGTTAAGCTAGCTGAAGCATTAGCAGTTAAGATAATGGGAGACCTTCAAAATCTTAAAGAAAAAAAATGCCAGACAAATTCGACAAGAAAACAAGAAGTTCAATTATGTCTCGGATAAGGTCCAAAAACACTTCTCTAGAGGTAAATTTTAGAAAGCTTCTTTGGAAAAATGGCTTAGGAAGGTACAGGATACACTATAATCTTCCAGGAAAGCCTGATATTGTGTATGTTTCTAAGAAAGTTGCTGTTTTTATTGATGGGGACTTTTGGCATGGCTATAATTGGAAAAAGTTGGGCAAAGTTCCTCCTAAAAAATATTGGCAAGGAAAAATTGAAAAGAATATTGCTAGGGCTGAAAAATACAATCAAAAGTTAAGGAGAGATGGCTGGACTGTATTAAGGATTTGGGAGCATGATATTAAGAAGAATCCGGAAAAATGCATAAGGAAGGTAAAAAAGGCCTTCAAAATAAGTAAATAATTAAAAAAGTTTAATTAAGTTTGTTACAGGAATTTTAAAAATATATATAAAGCAGATTAGATTATAGCCTTATATGCATGCTAAAAGGGTCGTACCTTTTGTATTGGTTTTGACATTATCTCTGGTTGTATACTTGACAAGCTTTAATCTAAATGCTTTTAATTCCAGGTTTTATAAAAGGGAGTTTGAGAAATACAACATTTATGGGGAGATTCCTAATGCTGATGAGGTTAATTCAGGAATATTGCTTTATTTGAGGGATAAGAGTGATGATTTTGACAAAACCCCGTTTAATGAAAGGGAAATTGATCATTTAAGAGACGTCAAATTGGTGATGCAGAAAGTAAGCATAACTTATTATATCTCTATTATCCTTTTGACATTATTATTGATTTTGTTGTTTTTTTTGGATAGGGGAAAGTTTTTAGGAAAATTGTCTTTTGTCTTGTTTTTTAGCGGGATATTTACTTTAGTGTTGACTATGATTATATTGGTTGTGATGTGGCTGGATTTTGGTAGTTTATTTACTAATTTTCACTATATCTTTTTTCCGCAAGGTAATTGGTTATTTAGCGCATCTGATAATATCATAAAGCTTTATCCTTCTGAGCTGTTTTTTGATATTGCCAGGAATATATTCCTTACTCTACTCTATTTTGGAAACATTTTAATAGGAGTTGGTGTTTTATTGTTTAAAAATGATTAATGTCCTAGCTTTGCTAACAGCGAATGTTCTTTTGTCAATTATAGTATTAGTCCTATCAGCTATACCTTTGTATCTAGCTGTTAAATTTGTTGGCGGGCAGGCAGGCATAGTAAAGATCATATTGCTAAGCCTTCTTCTTTCGCTCTCTTCAGCAGCTGCTTATTATTATATTGGCATGTTCGCAGGGCTTTTTATGTTCATAGCAACTATGTTTGTTTATAAGCTTGCATTTCAGATATCTCTTTTAAAGGCATTCATAGCCTGGGTATTACAGTATGTTTTTGTTGTAATAGCTTTATTTGCAGTTATCTTCATACTAGGCATCAGCATATAGTAAAATATTTAAAGTATGAATTGAGCAAGATATCTTATGAGAAAGGTAATAATAGCTGGAAATTGGAAGATGAACAAGACAGTTGGAGAGGCTGTTTCTTTTGTTAAAGATTTGAAGAAATTAAGTGATGGAATTGATGATAGAGAGATAGTTGTCTGCCCTCCTTTTACCAGCTTAAGCGCTGTTGCCGCTGAGCTTAAGACAAGCAATATTGGATTAGGGGCTCAAAATATGTATTTTGAAAAAGAAGGCGCTTTTACCGGAGAGGTATCTCCATTAATGTTAAAAGAGCTTGTTAAATATGTTATAATCGGCCATTCTGAAAGAAGGCATATTTTTAATGAGGATGATGAGTTAATCAATAAGAAGGTTAAGTCTGCCCTTGAGAATGGCTTAAAACCTATACTATGTGTTGGCGAAACATTAGAAGAAAGGGAAAAGGGAAAAACCAAAGATATTGTTGGTAAACAGATAAATGAAGGATTAAAAGATATTAAAAAGAGAGATATGGGGAATGTTGTAATTGCTTATGAGCCTGTTTGGGCAATTGGAACAGGAAAAAATGCTACACCTCAACAGGCAGAAGATGTTCATCTGTTTATCAGGGGATTATTAAAGGCTTTATTTGACGATAAAGTTGGAGAAAATATAAGTATACTATATGGCGGGTCTGTAAATAAAGACTGTATAAAAGAGATTATATCACAGGAGGATATTGACGGAGCTTTGGTTGGAGGAGCTTCGTTAGATGTTAAACACTTTTTTGAGGTAATAAAATGTTAGAGCAAGAACCCGATACAGAAAGGAGTGAGATTTTAGACAACCCGCGAATACAAAGGGAAGAGGCTCTTTTAAGGCCAGAACCTGTTAAGAAAGGCAAGTTTGGCCTGATACTTAAAATAATTCTTGTATTGGTTGTGCTTTTTTTTATTTTTTATCTATTCATCAACCCAGATATGTTAAGAAATCCAGTTAATGAGTTTTTTGGAAAGTTTGGTTAAGGAACTTTTACATAGAGTTTGTGTATTGTGTCGTAAGGGTCTGGGTAATCTAGGGGGCATTTTATTGGATCTTCTGTTATCCCATCTCTATCCTGTACACAAACCATCAGGTCAAATATATAAGTGCCAGAAGGGGCGCCTTTTACATCAACGCCTAATAAGAACTTTTCCTGTTCGTTGTTTTTTATTGTTTTTGTAATTGTTACTCCAGAGCCATCTACTCCATCACCGCTTGTTGTTTTCAGCCATTCATCTGGATTTCCGCAAATGCTTGTGTCAGAAGGAGAATGGCATATCTCCACATTATTTCTAGTATAAGCTTTATTGAACTTTAGGTTTATACTAAATTCATCCTGGAAATTCGGGCTTACAGTATTCAATATGCCTATTCCGAAAGTCTTGAACTCTCCGTTGTTTATTGTTTTTCTATCAAAAGGGATAGCAATTCTGCTTCCATCATCAAGCAATCTCTCAATCTCCTTTTCTGTTCTTTCGTCATATGTCATCTTTATTGTTTCTGCGTGCGTGAAGAATTTTTTTACTATGTATACACTAAATCCAAAAACAACGATTGCAATCACTAGTATCACTAGAAAACTTGCTGATAATTCGAAAGCTGCTTTTCTTTTCATATATGCTTTATTTTTTAATTTGTTTATATAATTTATGTTTTTAGAATTGGCCCATAATATTATTCATCCTGTAATCCTGGGTGTATTGGGCGTAGTATCTTGCCCTAAACTCCCTCATTAAGTCTTGTATTTTTCTTACGACATCTTCAACATCATCTACAAAATCTATCTCAACCTTGTTTTCTTTCATTCCTGTAAGGTCTATTGTGATCTTTGATGTATTTAGAAATGCTTTCTTTTTGTAACTGACTCTAGCGATGTTGGGGTATGGGATTGTTTGGTCTTTTACCTGCACTATAAAAAGGCTTTTGGAGTATTTTATCTTATCTTGGTAGAGAGTGTAATAGACTTTGCTAAGAGTTACATAGTTTAAGAGCAGCATCAAAACTGTAATAGATACTATCGCAAATATTGAATACATAAGCAATTTTTGCGGCGAGATGATAACCCCTATTTCTTTGAAACTGTCAAGAAAAATGTCTAAACCCACAATGGCATTGAGATAGAGCAATATCGCTATTATCAGGATGACTATGCCGGAGATAAAGAGAATATTTGATATAAATGCTTTTTTTACGCTGGGCCTTATTTCAGCTAATGGGACATCCATTTTAGGAAGTTAGCTTACTATTTCGTATTCCTTGACCAACAATATCAAGAAGATAACTAAGATAATAGCTCCTGTAATTATTAATGAAAAGCCGGTCATGCTAGTGCCTGTGAATATCCTGTATAACCCAAAAGCCATAACACCTATGCCTAACCATAAGAATTTGTCAAGAACAAGCTTCATTATTTCAAATTCTTCACTAGGCGTAAGCCTTTTTTTCAT
>CAZSRD010000024.1:0-4453 GCA_964609455.1 uncultured Methanosarcinales archaeon | reverse complement strand
CATATCTACCACCTTTTTTTGATTATTAAGATACTGTAATGGTAAAATCTTTTGAGTAAAGTATGACTAAAGGATTTGGTGTACTTGGTGAAGTAAAATTATTGATAAATGCCTGGCATAAATATGCTCCTTGATTTGCACTAGCAGGTATTGTGAAAAGCAAATTAAAACTAGTTGAATCTCCTTGGGCTATGTCTTTTGTGTTAGCTTGGACGTTAAATTTGAGATTATTGCATGTAGCATTCATAAATACATCATTCCAATCAGTATTTGTAGGATTGTACAGGTTGGCTTTCAAAACAACATCATCTTTAGAATTTGCGATAATGGTCTGTCTAGATAAAGTAATTGGCTCTGATCCAGAAGCTTGTGTCGGTTCAGGCTCTGCAGAAATCTGCTCATCAAATGTTGTTGAAACTTTGCTGAACATGCCCCGGATAAAACCCAAGCCTAGACCCAGCATAACTATTGCTAGTATTAAGATTATAATTGCCGTAACGGATAATTCAATTGCAGCTTTTTTGTTTCTCATTTTTTACCTCTTATTCATTTATTTTTATTGTAAAATCTTTTGAATGGCCAGTTACTTCTGCACCATCATTTTGTATTTTCATAACACATAACTTAGTATCTGGAGGAGAAGAAGGAATCGTTACCAGCAGGTTGAATGTAACAAATTTTCCCTGCTCAATCGTTTTGGCATTTGCTGTCTGCGCGCTCGCATCTGCAGGGTCTATAAAATCAGTGCACTCTATCAATGGTTTAGCTGTTAGCCAATTAGAATTAGAAGGATTAAAAATGCTTACTTTCATAATCTCTTTATTACCTGCTTGGGTTATAATGCTTTCTCTCGAGAGGGTTATTGGGCTAAAACTAGTTGGAATATGCGGCTCTGGTTCACTAGACACTTGCTCCTCAATCTGGGTGCTTACTTTACCAAACATACCCCTTATAAAACCTAATCCGAGGCCTAACATGACAATGGCCAGAATTAATATGATTATAGCATTTACCGATAAGCTTAAAGAAGCTTTTCTTGTCATTATTTACACCTCTTTTATACATTAATAACTATTTATGTTGTCTATTGAATAGCTGATTTATAAACTTTTCGATTATTTCAATAACAGAACATAAAACAGAAAGGTTTAAAAATGCTTCTTTAATTCCTATTGGCAAGATGGCAAGAATCAGAAAGTGGGTAGCATATAGAAAATTAGAAAGGCCTTATACCAGGATTTCTAAGTATAAAAAGAAGTCTTTTATTAAAACAACAGCTAATATAAAAGTTGTTAGGTTCAATACAGGCAACCTTAAAAAAAAGTTTCCTTATTCCCTGCATCTTGTTTCTAAGGATGACTTGCAGATAAGGGATAATGCACTTGAAAGCGGCAGGCAATCATGCAATCGATTAATGGAGTTAACTTTAGGCCCTTCAGCATATTTTATGCAGGTAAGGGCTTACCCGCATCAAATACTCAGGGAAAATCCTTTGGCAGCTGGCGCAGGAGCAGACAGGTTCTCTACTGGAATGCAGAAGGCATTTGGAAAGCCAATAGGCTCTGCTGCAAGAGTAAAAGAGGGGCAAGAAGTTGTTACTATTTCTGTTGATAAAAAGAATATTAATTTAGCTAAGAAATCACTGGATAGATTTAGAAAAAAAATACCTGGTTCTTATTTAATTAAACTCGAGGAATCTAAGTAGTCACTCTTGACTAGTCCGAAAAGTATTTATACTATTGGTTGTAGCTTTATTTTATGGCATTTTTAAGGTTTTTTGGTGTATCTGCAGATGAGTTGATGGGTGGTAAGTATACTATTGCTGTATTGACTTTTATTGTATTCTTCCTAGGTGCCAAAATAATTACATGGGTAACAGAGAAGTTTATTTTAAAATTAACTTCAAAAACAAAAACTGAGGTTGACGACCTTCTTGTAAGAAAAACCAATAAGCCTATCTCTTTTATGCTTCTGCTTATTGGATTTAAATTAGCAATTGTGCCTCTTGAGCTGCAAAACGGGCTTAATGAAGCGCTGCAGCATATTATCACTACTTTATTGCTTTTTGTACTCGTCTATGTTTTTGTTAGTATTTTTGATATAGCCATGACTTCATGGGTGCATAGCCGTGCTACAAAAAAAGCATTAGAGCCTGATGAGAATCTTATTAAGGTAAGCAGCAAGATATTCAGGGTTATACTGTTTGTAGCTGCCTTGTTTATTGTTCTCAGTATATGGAGTGTTCAAGTCGGACCTTTACTTGCTTCTCTGGGTATAATTGGTATAGCTGTTGCTTTTGGTTTACAAAATACACTAGGCAATGTTTTTGGCGGGTTTTCATTATTGATAGACAGAAGCATAAAAGTAGGGGATATTGTCAAGATTGATGAGGATACTACTGGAACTGTTATTGATGTAGGCTTAAGGGCTACAAAAATCAGGACATGGGACAATGAGGTTATTATAATACCCAATGGTAAGCTTGCAGGAAGCAACATAAAGAATTATGTTTTGCCTAATCCAATTGCTAGAATTGTCATTCCTTTCTCTGTTGTTTATGGCTCTAATGTCGATACTGTGAAGAAGATCGTTATGGACGAAATTAATAAATTGGATAATCTTGATAAAACGCATGATGCAATGGTAATGTTCCTTGAGATGGGATCTTCCTCTCTTAATTTTAAGGCGTTTGTTTGGCTGAAGTCGTATAAGGACAGATTTGGAACAAAAGAAAAATTGAATTGCATGATATATAATGCTTTGAATAAGAATAACATAACAATCCCATTCCCACAGCTGGACGTTTGGGTTAAGGATTTTCAAAAAAGAGCTCCTGAAAAAAGCAAAGCAGGAAAGGGCAATAATGCTAAAAGGAAAGTAGTGAAAACAGGAGAGACACCTGAGTAAGCTTATTTAGAGAAAAATTAAGTAAAAGGCAAAAGTTAGTTATAAATTTGTTTGTCTTTTACAAATTAGAAGCAGAATATATTATGACTTACTAATGTCCGCTTCTAATTAAACAAAATATTTATAAACAAGCTAGTTTTATTTTATTCTAGGGGTGATTTAATATGGCATTATTCGGTTTTGGTGTAAGTGGGTTTGTTCTGTTTTGGGTTATTGTGGTAATATTAAGTTCTTTGAAAGTTGTAAGGCAGTATGAAAGGGGAGTAAGGTTTACACTTGGAAAGTATACTGGCCTGATGAGTCCTGGATTAAGGATAATCATTCCTTTGATACAAACCTGGGAGAGAGTTGATTTAAGGATAAAGACTGTTGATGTTCCATCACAGGAATGTGTCAGTAAGGATAATGTTTCTTTAAAGGTAAATGCTGTCCTCTACTATAAAGTTTCTGAAGCAAATAGGGCTATTATTGAGGTTGAGCAATTTGGTTATGCTGTTTCTCAATTAGCACAGACTACAATGAGGAATATTGTAGGAGAATTTGAATTAGATGATATCTTACAAAAAAGAGAAGATATATCAAATAAAATTCAGGGGATCGTAGACAAGGATACAGATCCATGGGGCATAAAGGTTACAAAGATAGAGATAAAAGACATTGAGCTGCCTGAAACAATGAAAAGGGCAATGGCCCACCAGGCAGAAGCTGAAAGAGACAGAAGAGCCAGGATTACTTTAGCTTTAGGTGAAAGTCAGGCAGCAGAGAAATTAGCAGAGGCAGCCAGAATAATTGGGAAAGAACCAGCTGGATTACAGTTAAGACTATTTCAAACAATGAGTGAGATTGCTTCTGAGAAGAACAGCACTATAATACTGCCTGTTCCTACAGAATTGATTGAGTATATTAAGAAATTGAGTGTTAAGAAATAACTTACTTAATAAAGGGACACATGTCATAAAGCTGCAAAGCCCAATTAGGTGCATAGGTATCATTTTTCTTTTCTTGTCGGTGGACTGATTTAATAGCACTGGCAATAGCCATTTGAAGTCTTAGAGTTTGAGGAATTTTTTCGGTTATATTCACTTCAAATTTATTTTCTAGTTTTGCCCTAAATTTATCATAATCTTTTATTCTGAATGCCCCAACATGGCTAAAATTTATGTCATATCTTCTTCTTGGTTGCAGTTGAACTTGTGGCCATCTTAAAATATCTTCTTTAAAATACTCCTTAAAGTTATTTGTAATATAAACTGCAACATATTCTGTTTTTGGCTTTCTTGTTCTCGAATTTAATAATTCGACTACATATAACAATGCAGGTTGGGTTGGCTCTCCATCTTCTTTTTTTTCATAGATTACTATTTCATCTATAGATTTAATATCCAGGTTGCTTACTCTTATCTCTGGGGCATCTCCATCTCCTGGGTGTGGATTACCCTTCATATGTCTCATCTCGCCACGTGCATTTTTTAAATGAGATGTTATATCTTCTCCTTCTGACATGATCTACAAGAATGATTATCTATTTAAAAAATTAATGTTTGCA
>CAZSRD010000023.1:0-20329 GCA_964609455.1 uncultured Methanosarcinales archaeon | reverse complement strand
CAACTCAAGCTGAAAGAGTATATATGGTGGCTTCAAAGCATAATATTTTCAGAGACAGCACTTTGATTGGAACAACTTTAAATGATGCTTATTTAACTTCAACTTCAATTGACAACACTTTCTTGAATGTATCTTACAACATAAGCAGAGAATATGTTGCATCTGGCTCTGAATTAATAAGAAAATGGTACTACAAAGCCAACGTCACCGACACAGCAGGAACTGCAATTTCAGGAGCCTCTGTTCTAGCCTATAATGTTACAGGAATATTGCAAGCTAACCTAACAACAGGCGCAGACGGCTGGACAAACCAGACCGAGTTAACAGAATATGTCAACACAGGAACAAAAACTTATTACTCAAATTATACTATAAATGCTACCAAACTTGGGTATAATGTTGTAACACATATCTGGAATATTACTGCCTTAACTAATATAGTGAATGATACATTTGCTTTAACAGATAATGTTATTCCATCCTTCTCAAACAACCAGACAAATGTCTCTTCATCAACCTACAACAGCTCTACAGTGCAGCTCAACCTTACAATACAAGACAACTCAAACATCAGCTTCTACAGATTAACAACCAATGACACAACAGACGGCTCATGGGCTAATCAAACAATACAGCCAGCATCAGGAAACGTAACAGCAATCTTCAACTATACAATAGGCAACTTCTCAGCAACAGGCGGAACATTCGGCTGGAGAGTATGGGCAAATGACACAATAGGAAATGTTAATGTTTCAGATATTTATACATTTGTTGTGCAGGCAGTGCCAATTACTACCCCTAAAATAGGCTTATCCTTAATCTATTCAACAGGAAATGTTAACGTTACCCAAAACCAATTCTTTAATGTAACTGTGAATGTAACCTGCATACAGGGAAATTGCGGTGAAATTAATGTAAGCCTAGACCCATCCCCAGTAACTCTAACTGGTAGTGATGTAACTTATGATGGGGCAATAAATAGCAATTTTGATTTAGAAACTACTGGGGGTGGCGGAGCACCAAATGCAGTCTTTACAGGCTTTGCCGGAATAGATAGTATAATTCGCAGGTCATTTTTTGATTTTGACACAAGCTCTATACCAGATGGCTCAACTATCACTGATGTTACTTTAAGCTTCAGTAATCTTCAGGAATCAAGTTTTGATATTATGGTTAAAAATTTAACGCAAAAGGCAGATGATTATGCTACTAATGGAGATTTATATAATGCTATTGGAAGTGCATCAACTTATGTTAGCTCTGATTTTCTTAAATCAACAGGCAGAGTTATTGTTGATTTAGGCACAGGTGCAGATTCTGATTTGCAGTCAAGATTAACTTCTGATTTCTTTTCAGTTGGAATGCAAAGCACAGATGAAACAACCTATTACCCCGCTATTATCTATATTACTGGGGCAGGAGGCTCAGATATGCCAGAGCTTGTTGTTACTTATACTGAACCATCAACAGCAAAAGGATTAATTTCAATGAACTCATCAGCAACTCCTTTTTACACAAACACAACAAATCCTTATAATCTGACTTTAAATGCTGGTGAAAATAGGTTAATAACTTTCTGGGTAAATGCAACTGGCGATGAAAACACTATCCGTACATTCTTTGTTTATGCAAATCTTACATCCAACATGTCAATAAGCAACATCACTCAAACTTGGAATGTGACTATAAAGCTAACAAACCACGCGCCTAATAATCCTTCTCCTTCCTTGGCAAGCGTTGACAGAACTAACTCAAGCTTCTCTGATTTAAACTGCTCATCCTCTATAACTGATTTGGATTTAGACAACCTTAATGTTTCAGTTCAATGGTTCAAAAATGATGTGTCAAATATTACAATTGATTACAACAACAGCTACAGCAGCGGAACAGTATTTTATGCTATTCTTGGTTTTGGCAATCTAAGCATAGGGGACAGATGGATATGCGGCATAAGGTTATATGATGGTTATTTGCCAAGCAGCTGGGTTAATTCATCCAATCTAACAGTCTTAGACACAACATATCCATTATTCTCAAATTACTGGGATAACAATGGTAGTTTAGCTGGAATTGGAATTGCTAACTTTAACGTAACTGTAAATAATACAAACGGAAGTGTTTATTTAAACATAAATGGAAATTCAATTTTAGCTACAAACTTAACTGCAAATGGGTATAATGCTTCAATAACTTTAATAACAGGAACTTATCTATATAACTGGACTGCTTATGGAAATGGCACAAGCCATAACTTAAATAATTCTGAAAATAGGTATTATACTGTAAATATGTCCACAAATGTAACAGCCTGCGGAACCTTAAACATGGCAAATACAGTTTATATCTTGCAGAATAATGTGTCTTCATCTGGAACTTGCTTTACTATTACTGCCAATAACGTAACTTTAGATTGTGCAGGTTATGCTATTAATTATTCAACAAGTGGAAATTCTGATCAATATGGGGTTTATTCAACTGTAAATCTAAGCAAGATACAGAACTGTAAAATATATGAAGGAAAAGGTATAGGTGATTATGATTATGCTATTAAGTTTATTAATGCAAACAACGGCACAATACAAAATAATACAATCACAACTAATGGCGGTTCTGGTCATGGCATCGCTCTTTTCTCAAGCTCTAACCCTGCACTAACTTCAAACAATATCACAGCTTCTGGCAGTAGTGGATATGGCATCTGGTTTTACTTAAGCTCAAACTCAAACATAACTTCAAACACAATCACAACTTCTGGCGATACTGGTTATGGCATCTATTTTTCCGGAAGCTCTAACCCTACACTAACTTCAAACAAAATCACATCTTCTGATAACGGCATATCTCTTGATTCAAGCTCAAATTCCACTTTAACTTCAAACAATATCACAGCTTCTGGAACTAATAGTTTGGGCATATATCTTTCATCAAGCTCAAACTCTACACTAATTTCAAACACAATCACAACTTCTGGCAGTTCTGGTCATGGCATCGCTCTTTTCTCAAGCTCAGATTCCAACAAATTAACTTCAAACTCAATCACAACTACTAGTGGTTCTAGTCTCGGCATCTATTTTTACTCAAGCTCAACTAATAATTTAACTTCAAACTCAATCACAACTACTGGTTCTAGTACTGGCATCTATTTTCAATCAAGCTCAAATTCCAACACATTTACAGGTATGACTGTAAATTCAACCAATGCAGTAAGAGTTTATATTGAAAGTTCAAATCATAATATTTTCAGAGATAGCATTTTAATAGGAACAACTAAGAATGACACTTATTTAACTTCAACTTCAACAAATAACACATTTATCAATGTAACTTACAATATAAGCCAAGAGTATGTATCCTCAGATTCGCAGTTAATCAGAAAATGGCACTACAAAGCCAATGTAACAGACACAATAGGAGCTGCAATTTCAGGAGCTTCTGTATTAGCTTACAATGTTTCAGGAATACTACAGCAAAACCTAACAACAAGTGCAACAGGCTATACTCCATTAGGAGAACTAACAGAATATGTTAATAATGGTGGAACAACAACATATTACAACGATTATACAATCAACGCAACTAAATCAGGCTATAATTACACAACAGCCACAAGAAACATAACTACCTTAACCAATATACTTAATGATACATTCATTTTATCAGAAACACCAGATGCAACACCCCCATCCTTCTCCAGCAACCAGACAAACGCCTCTTCAACAACCTACAATAGCTCTACAGTGCAGCTCAACATAACAATACAAGACGACTCAAACATCAGCTTCTACAGGTTAACAACTAACGACACAACAGATGGCTCATGGGCTAATCAAACAATACAGCCAGCATCAGGAAACGTATCAACTATCTTCAACTATACAATAGGCAACTTCTCAGCAACAGGCGGAACATTCGGCTGGAGAGTATGGGCAAATGACACAGTAGGAAATGTTAATGTTTCAGATATTTATACATTTGTTGTGCAAGACAAAACTAGACCAACAGCTTGTGGAGTTTTGGATTTGGCAAATACTGTTTATACTTTACAAAACAATATTTCCACGATAGGAACTTGCTTTACAATTCAAGCAAACAACATAACCTTAGATGGAGCAGGCTTCACAATCACAGGCGATGATTCAGAAACAGATTATGGAGTTTACACTCTAGGGTATAATAATTTGATTATAAAGAATTTTGGGAATATTGGAAATTTCAGCAGTGGAATCTATCTTTTTAATTCAGATAGCCCACTGATACAGAACAATACAATGATTTCAACATTTGGAACATTAGGAGTCAACACATATGCAATCTACCTGCGGAACACCAACGCAACTACTATTTACCAGAACAAAATAAACTGGAATGATACAGGTGGCTTCAGTTATGGTAATGGGATATACCTTACAGTTAATTCTGGAAATTCATTCAAAAACTTAAACATAACAGGTAACAACATAACAACTTATTCAGCAAGCAACTCAATGACCTATGGCATCTACATGGATAATGATGGTACATTAAACTTCAGCACAATTTCAGGAAACACACTTGATGTGAATGCACTAAGTGGCTCTGCTTATGGCATCTACATAGACAGTAGAGGTACATTAAACTCCAGCACAATTTCAGGAAACAGTTTTGATGCTTATTCACAAAGCTCATCTGCCTATGGTATATATATTTATAATACGGGCGCATCAGATTCAAATACATACTCCTCAAACACTTTTGTCATAAACGCAAGTGGTGCGTCTGATATATCTGCATATGGCATCTACGTAGGAAATGGTCCTGGGTACACATCGGCTGATTACGATGTAATCTCTGGCAACACAATTAACTTAACTACATCTGGAACAATTTACGGAATCAGTGGCGTTAATAGCAGAACAAGTAGATGTTTCAATAATGAAATAAATTCAATATCAACTGTTTCGTCAACTATTCTCAGAAGCTATGGAATCTATTTGTCCAATGCAGACTCAACAAATGTAAGCTCCTGCACAATAAATGCAACAGCTCCAAGCGCATTGGCAGCAAGCATCTATTTAACAACTGGCTCAGATTCAGGAATATTCGAAAATAATATACTAAAAGACGGAGACTATGGAATATATGTAACAGGAAGCTCTAGCAATAACTTCACCTTAAACAATATAACCTCTTCAAAAAAGAACGCAGTTCTTGTCGCAGGAACATCAGCTAATAACAGATTCAAAGACTTGAATATTACAAGCAGTACCTTAGCAGGCATTAACATAAGCTCAACTGGTGCAGGTCATTCAGTAATAAATAACAGCTTCTCAAATACCTTAATAGATTATTATATTTTCGACCAAGAAGTAACGCAGTATTCATTTGACTTTGACAGCTTGGAAGTAGAAGACAGCACAAACGGAAAGCTAACCTTCCTCAACACATCATTGTTTGCCTTTGGCTCTAACCTAAGCAACGTAATCTCAATCACATCAAACAATATCTTTGTAAACACAACTCTAGATCAAGGATTTAACACAACCGCTAATATCACAATCAAAGGATTAAGCTATGCAATAGCAATTGCGCAAGTTGACTACCTTGATAATGGAACTTATGTAGATTGTCCAGGCACAATATGCGCAAACCTAAGCTATTCCGGAGGAATATTTATCTTCAATGTAAGCCATTTTACAAGCTATAAGGCTGCGGAAAATGCAACTGCTCCGAATGTAACTTTAAACAAGCCATTAAATGACACATGGCAAACAACTCAAAGTGTTGTGTTTAATTATACTATTACAGGAGAAAGCTTAGACACGTGCGTTTTATACGGTGATTTCTCTGGAATCTGGCAGGCTAATGAAACTAACACAACCTTAACTTCAGGAACCCCGTCAATAGTAAGCCTTAACCTAAATAATGGAAGTTATAGCTGGAATGTGAAATGCAATAATACTGCAGGAACAACAGATTGGGGTGATGATAATTATACAATAAACATAGATTCTGTTGAGCCTTCAATAGACTTACAGTATCCTGCTAATAATGTCTTTTTAAGCTCTACCTCGGTAAACTTTAACTGGAGCGTTATAGATAATGTAGATGCTAGTTTATTATGCAACCTGACAATTAACTCTACTGTCAATGTTTCCAATATAGCATCTTTAAATGGCACTCATACAAACTACACAGTAGCAGGCTTTAATCAAGGCTATTATCTCTGGAACGTAACATGCTGGGATAATGCCAGTAATGTAAATGCTTCCTTAACAAGGAACTTTACCATAGACACAACTACGCCAACACTGATCCAAAACACTCCATTAAACAACACATGGTTCAATACAACAGAAGTAATATTCAACTATACCATAACAGGAACTAACTTACAAGCCTGCGGCTTATATGAAAACTTTAATGGAAACTGGAAAGTCAATATAACAAATACAACCTTGACTTCTGGAACTGCTATAACCTATACCTATACTCTGTCAGATGGTTATTACCTATGGAACGTCAAATGCAACAATAGTGCGGGAACAACTGTTTGGGCGAATAATTTAACAGTTGGAGTGGATACAATCTTCCCAAATATTAACTTCACCCCGCCAACACCTTCAAATGCCTCTAATCTTAGCACAAGCTGCGTATTTGTAAATGTCTCTGTGAATGATACTAATGATCTTTCAACATTTATTGACTTTGATAACTCCCTGATAAGCTGGTGGAGAATGGATGACTTGAATAGTTCGGGGGATTTAATTGATTATTTGGGAATAAGCAATGGAACCGTTAGTGGGGCTACCCAGACTGATGCTGGTAAAATAGGAAAAGCATTTGATTTTGATGGAAATGATTACATTACTGTCCCGATAAATTCAAGATATAATTTTGGAAGTAATGGGGAATTTACTATTTCTGCATGGGTTAAAGCTGAGGATACTTTATTTTTGAAAAGTGTTGTTGGAATCTCTTGTGATACAGGAGTTACAGCTGACCATTTTTCTGGAGGACTCTATGTAGGGACCACAGAACAATTATATGGTTTTTCTCGTAGTTCAACTGGGATATTTATTGGAAAGTTTATAGGGCAATTGTCTAATAATACATGGAATCATGGTGTTGTGGTAAGAAATTCAAGCCAAGTCGTTCTGGTATATTTTAATGGAAAATATGTTAGTAAAGAAGCTGGTGCAAGTTTTAATTATTCTGCTGACTGCAGGCCATATATAGGTGTAGCAGATGATGGTGAAGGGGGTTTAGAATCTTACATGGATGGTTCAATTGACGATATAATAATGTTCAATAGGAGCCTGAGTGCAGAAGAAATAGCAGCCTTATACACAAACCAATCAGATTATTATCTAACCCATAACTTCACTTCATTATCAGAAGGCTCTCACACATTCAAAGCATACACCCAAGACAGAGCTGGAAATGTAAACTCAACAGAAGAGAGAACTGTTCTTGTTGATACATCTCCCCCAGCAATAGCCTTAAACTCTCCAGCAAACAACACATGGCAGCAGTCAGGCTCAGTAACATTCCAATACACAGCAACAGACACTAACTTAAAGAATTGTACATTGTATGGCAATTTTGATGGAACATGGAAAGCGAATGAAACAAATACAACTGTAACTTCAGGAGCACAAGCTAGTGTAGCATTAACACTAACAAATGGAAGCTATCTTTGGAATGTTTTATGTTATGATCATGCAGGCAACTCTGAATTTAACGCAACCAATTATACATTATATATTGATTCTGTTGAGCCCTCTATTGATTTACAATTCCCTGCAGATAACTATAACACATCATCTGCATCAATAAACTTCAACTGGACAGTAACTGACAATGTCGATTCAAGCTTAGTATGCAACTTAACAATAAACTCCATAGTGAATGTTTCTTTAATTGCCGCTGCTAATGGAACCCACACAAATCAAACAGTAAATGGATTTAACGAAGGATATTATCTTTGGAATGTAACCTGCTGGGATAATGCTTCTAATGTTAATACCTCTTTGACAAGAAGCTTTACCAGAGATGCAACAGCCCCATCAGTAACTATCATCTATCCAACAGAGGGCCTGGCTATAAGCTCAAATTCAATTGACTTGAATGCTTCTGCATCTGATTCAAGAGCATCTTCTTTAACTTATTATTGGGTTATAAACGGAACCACAAACACAACAACCATCAATTCAAACTCAACCTTTAATGCTTCTGATGGCCATTATAATCTAACCTTATTTGCCTCAGATGGGGTAAATAATGGCTCTGATACTGTTTACTTCAAATTAGATACATCTGCACCAAATATAACATGGGAAAACTCAACACCAACTGATGGAGATACAATTGAGTATAGTAATGTTTATTTGAATACAACAATCACTGATTTGACAAATACATCAGCATTTTTTGATTGGGATAATTCACTATTGGGATATTGGAGTTTTGAGTATACAAATTCATCAGGAGTTTATGACAATTCTACTTATAATAGCTTTGGTACTTTTGAAGGTGGAGCTGGAGAATTAAATCTTACTGCAGGAAAATTTGGACATGCTTTAGAACTTACTTCAACCGGATATCTTGATACTCATATGGATTATAGTTTAACAGGTGGTACTCCTTTTAGTGTATTTGCATGGGTAAAAGACATTTCTTCGTGTACTAATGCATATGTAATATCTCAGGCAGATATATCCTCTACTTCAAGTGATTGGATATTAGGTTATACTAGTGGGGGATTATGGGTAGATGGTGTAACAATAAGTGGCAGTAATATAATTTGTGATGGTTCTTGGCACTATATAGGATTTACATCTATACCGGGGGACCCAACATATACTTCATATCTATACATTGATAGTAATTACATAGGTTCTGCTGCTGGTCCTGGAATTGCTCAACCAGGTGTGGATAGTGTTAAAATAATGGCAAATGGTTGGGGGGGCTCAAATGTTAATGGTAAAGTAGATGAAGTAAAAATTTGGAAAAGAATTTTGAGTTCAGAGGAAATAAATGCAAGTTATAATAATGGTTTGAATAGGTTATATCATAATTTTACTGGTTTAGGTTCTGGAACTTATAATTATTCAGCTTATGCGATTGATGAATTAGGGCATTTGAGTATAGATAGAAGAAATGTTACTCTTAATATAAATAATGTTCCAACAACACCAACACCTGAAATTAATAGTACAAGTGGGTATAATCATGATACTGATGATCTTAATTGTTATGATACATTGAGTGATATTGATGGAAACCTAATGAATGTTACAGTAAGGTGGTATAAGGATGGCATTTTTAATTTAACTATTGACTACAATGACAGTTATGCAGATAATGCATTTTTTAATGCTGTCTTAGGCAGTGGAAACACAACAGTGAATGATTCTTGGCTCTGTTCAATGAGATTATATGATGGACAAGATTATAGTAGTTGGGGGAATTCAACTAGTTTATCTATAATGGAGGCAAATGCTCCAACAATAATCTGGGAAAATCCAACTCCTGATGATGGGGATGTTCAAAGTGAAACTAGTGTTTATTTAAATACAACTATAACAGACGAAATGAATACATCTGCATTCTTTGATTGGAATAAAAGTTTGCTTGGTTATTGGGCTATGGACTTTTATAATGCTACAGGAATTTATGATAATTCAAGTTATGAGAATTTTGGGGTGTTTGCTGGAGGTCAGTCGACTTCAGATATTGTGAGTGGGAAATATGGAAAAGCCTTAGAGTTTGATGGTGATGATGATTATATTGATACAGGCATAAGTGCCAATTTAAGTAATTCTGATTTTACAATAATGGTTTGGTATAAGGGAGACGATAGTACTTATATGATTACGCAATCACACACTACTGACCCTTATGCAAGTGATATTATATTTGGCGGTGCTGGTGCAGAGCTTTTTTGGATGAGGGCTGTTACTCTTGGAACTGCTTCAACAGTTGAGGATGGTAACTGGCATCATGTAGCAATGGTTTGGAATAAATCTTTAGAAAAGTATTATGGTTATGTAGATGGAGTGAATATTGGACCTTCTGCAACTGTTCCAGGATATGGGGGGACAGGAACAATAAAACTTATGGCAAATGGTATTGGGGGCAGTGTTTGTGGAGGTAGTTTAGATGAAGCTAAAATCTTTTCAAGAATGCTTTCAGCAGAGGAAATAAATGCAAGTTATAATAATAAAGCATATAGGTTATATCGCAATTTTGCTCCTCTTTCAGACGGAACTTACAACTATTCTGCTTATGCAATTGATTTAGGTGGAAATTTGAATATTAGTGAAGAGAGAACTATAACAATAGACACAACTACTCCAACTGTAACTTTGAATAAGCCTTTAAATGATACATGGCAACAATCAGGCTCAGTAGAATTTAACTATACAACTACAGGAACCAATTTAGATGCTTGTGTTCTTTATGGCAGCTTTGGAGGAAGCTGGCAGGCAAACGCAACTAATACAACCTTAACTTCAGGAACTCCATCAATAGTAAGCCTTAACCTAAATAATGGAAGTTATATCTGGAATGTTAAATGCAACAATACAGCAGGAACAACTGCATGGGCTGCAAACAACTTCACAATAAACATTGATAATATCCAGCCATCAATCATATTAAACTCGCCAGTTGATACCTTCAACACTTCCTCCACTTCATTAAGGTTTAACTGGACAGCAACAGACAACCTAGCAGCAACAATGCTCTGCAACCTAACGCTCAACGGAACAGTCAACGTCTCAAGCATTCTCTCAAACAACGGCACTCAAACAAACTACACAGTAAACGGCTTCCATGAAGGAACATACTTCTGGAACATAACCTGCATAGATAACGCAACAAACACAAATACCTCTTTAACAAGAACATTTACTGTTGACACCACAGGCCCAGCAATAAGCACAGTATCAACTAATCCGGGAATACAAGGTTATGGCTTAAACATTACAATAAATGCAACTGCTACAGATGCAAGAGGAATAAGTTCTGTTTTAGTTGAAATAACACCGCCTGGCTCTAATGGCATAAATTATACAATGATAAGCTTAGGAGGAAATAATTACGCCTATAATTATTCTGCATGGAATAATGGAACTTATTCTTACAAAATATATGCAAATGATTCTGTAGGTAATTGGCAGAACTCATCATCTTCAGCATTTAACATTAACATAAATCTCACAATCCAAGTCAGAACCATAAAAGACGCTTACGGCGCAAATGAAATTGTTAATCTGACAGATCCTCCAAGCGGTAAGATGGAATTGGATTTGAATAATATTCTTACCTCTACTGATAAATCTAGCGCCCCTATAATATCTAACGCCTACACCTTGCCAACAGATGTCGCCCCAGGTGACAAAATGCTTGTCTCTGCTGACGTTAAAGATGATGTTGGAATTAAGTCAGTTACAGCTGATATGCCTCACGAGAAAGGAACTGATATTTTAGATTTGAACTTAATTAATGGCACAAACTATGACGGAACATGGCAGAATATCTGGAATGTTCATGATACCTTGGAGAAGAATTATACGACAATAATTAGGGCAGAGAATGAAGAAGGAATAATTGCAGAAAAAGAAGTTGAGTGGAGTGATAGTGCTGTAATTTTAAATTCAGTAACTGACAAAAGCTGCACCACCCTATGTACTGAAAATGGATATTCTTCATGCATCAGTGTTGGTACTGATGCAGGGGGCACGAATGGGGAACGTTGGAATGGTTATGATGGCGATTGTTATATTATTGGTAGTGACTGTTCTACTACTATGTCTGTGACGTATTCAATTTGCGAGACTCATGGGACTGATTGGACAAATTGTTTATGTGAATCGGCACCATCAGGCATAACCTACACAGAATTCTCAGGAAATGGGCAAACAACAAACCTTTCAGGTGTTGGCTCAGCTAATGAGAATGTTTCTAATGTTATTATAGATGATGGTGCAGATGGATTGATCAAATTCAATGCAAACATCACATTAAACAATACTATGAACCTGGATACTGCAATACAAATAAGCTATGCTTCTATAATGGTAAATACTAGCATGTATCCATCCTTAAACGTTTCTGCCAACTTAACAATGTACAATGTGCAGCTAGGCTATCCAAAAATACTAAAAGACGGGGCTGACTGCGCAGACTGTGCAATACTAAGCTGGAATACAAACACCAAAGAATTAACATTTAACGTCTCAAGCTTCTCAGACTATACCGCAGCAGAAGCCAATCAATCTAAGCTCCAAAACAATGGAACAACTAACAGCTCACTATACTTATTATTAACAGTAGAAAGGCTAAGCTCTGGAGCATGGTCTAAAGTTTCCACATTATACAACAGCACAGCTCCATTTACAATAAACAACACAGCAGGCACTGGAAATATTATCAAGCTAGACACATTCTTCAACGGTAGATTCAACACTTCTGCTAATGGAACAGGAGACGGCTATTACAGAGTCTATGCTGCTGCAATGGATAATGCAAGCAACGTCTTAAGAAGTTCAGACGGAACTTACCTAAATGCAGCCTACAACTTCACAATTGACACAATAAAGCCATCTATTATATTACAAAACCCAGCTGATGCAGAAAGCTTCACATCAGCTAATATCAACTTCAACTGGACAGCAACAGACAATCTGGATACAATCTTATTGTGCAATTTAACAATTAATGGAACTGTTAATGTTTCAGATATAACTGCTGCAAACGGAACGCCAACAAACTACACCATCTACCACTTTGCAGGCGGGGATTATGCATGGAATGTAACATGTTGGGATGATGCATTTAACGCAAACACATCATTAACAAGGACATTTACAATCATACCAGACACAAGAGCGCCAATCTGGAACAACAACTTAACCAACTTATCAACAGACAACAGAAGATACTATGATGTATGGTTCTATGTAAACTGGTCAGATGATATTGGCTTAAGCCATTACATATTCAGCTGGAACGGAACTAACGGCACATGGGCAAATGACACAGCAGTAGAAATGACAGGCTTACTCAACCAATCAAATGTAACAAAAACAATTAACCTAACAAGGGGCAGCACAATTGGATGGATGTTCTATGCAAATGACACATCAAATAAATGGAACAACACAGATACTTGGACATTTATAGTTAATAACACTCCGCCAACATCAATTAATCTATCATATCCACTAAACAACACAGCAATCACTAACACCACCCCCAGATTCAACTGGACAAATTCAACAGATATTGATAATGATGCAATACTCTACGACCTGTTCATAACCTGCCTGGGCGGCTGCTCTGTTGACAACAGGGAAATATACAATATAACAGGTGCAAACTACACCCCATCAGCGCCATTAAAATATTATGGTGATGACAGCTACAAATATGAATGGTGGGTAAGGGCATTGGATAATTACTCATACAGCGAAAACAGCTCGAAATTCAACTTCTCAATCTCATCATCAGTAGTTATTAGCATTCCAACATCCAATGTCAGCTTTGGCGAGCTTGCATTAAGCCAGTATAATGACACAACAGATAACTATCCTCCTCCGATGGTTATACAAAATGATGGCAATTGCTATATCAATGTTAATTTAACAGTTGATAAGTATCTATGGGACTCTTTTAATCAGGAATCCTCGTATTTTCAGTACAAAATAGATAATGTTACAGGCGAAGAGGGAGCATTCAATTCTTCTGGCTCTGCAACATCCTGGACTAACTTTACCATTTCAAACGCAACAGGAATTTACCAGTTTAATTACTCAGATAACAGAGACTCAGCTGAAATCGACATAAGAATAACAGCACCCCCCAATGAGCCCCCCGGCACGAAAAATTCAACCATACTATTTACAGGCTATTACGTGAAGGTAACATGAAAATAATAAAGGTATTACTCAAAATGAAAATTAAGCTATTCGCTGTTATCGCAATGATTTTATTATTGGCCCCCCTATCTTATTCTTTAGGTGTAACACCAGGAAGAACAACATTAAACTTTGAGCCAAACCTTGAAACGGATGTTAAATTTAAGGTTTTGAATAATGAGCATAAAAACCTTTCACTGGCAATATATGCCAGGGGAATACTCAAAGATTATGTAGAACTGCCATTCGAAGAATTAGAAATGAATCCGGATGAGGATTCAAAGGAGATATACTATAAAGTTAAGCTTCCAAATGAGTTTGAGGAGCCAGGATTGCACGAAGCAGAAATACTCATAAGGGAAGTAACAATAGCAAAAGGGGAAAAGGAGATTGTGATAGGCACAATGCAGGAGGTAATAACCCAGCTTCATGTCTATGTGCCCTACCCCGGGAAATATGTTATTGTTACAAAAATAGGCATAGTTGAAAGAAAGGCAGAAAACGAAATATTATTCTTCATACCCCTGGTGAACTTTGGAGAAGAAGATGTGCAAAGCGCAAAGGCTGAAATTATATTGGAAGATATGTATAAAAACACCATTGCCTCTGTGCAGACAGATGAAAAACCCGTTTCTGCTAAAGGCAGGGCAGAATTAAGCGCATCTTTTAATTCATCAAAGCTCTCGGCAGGCATTTACAGGATTGTTGCTAAGGTAAACTATGATGGCTTTACAACAATTGCTGAAAACTCATTCTATACAAGTGATTTCTTGTTGATCCCCTTAGACATTTCAATAAGGGATTTCACATTAGGAGAAATAGCCAGGCTTAACCTCCTTATTGAAAATGTAGGGAACATAGATATAAAAGATGCTTACTCACTAATGCTTTTTGACAAAAAAGGAGAAAGTATAGCTAACATAAAAAGCATGCCTGTTGACTTCAAGCCGTTTGAGAAGAAGGAAATGCTGAGCTACTGGGATACACAAGGCATTAAGGCAGACGAATACACTGGAAAGTTAATACTAAAATACGAGGATAAAACAGATGAAAAGATGCTCAGGGCTTCTGTTGGCAAGAACTTTATTAAAGCAGAGATTATCGGGATAACAGGGTATGCTATACAAGAGGAGCCCTCTCCCTCCTCTGGCTCTCCAGTTCTATTCCTTACCATTCTACTGGTAATTGCTAATGCAGGCTGGTTCGTATTTTATAAAATGTCAAGGAGGAAAAAATGAAAAACAAAACAAAAAACATAATTTCTATAATCCTGCCATTATTTTCTTTATTTGCAATAGCAGCTATGATAAAAACACAGCCTACAGGGCTTGCTGTTTACGAAAATAAGACACTATATAGGATTAACGGAACAATAAGCATCTCTTTGCAGGATAATATTCCTGTAGAATCTTACATAAAGATAGAGATCGGCAGCACCATAACAAAAATATCCCTTTTTGAATTCCTTGAAAAGTCAGGAAAGCCCTGCAAGTTAATAAAAGAAGGAAATGAGGAATATATACTGGGCGAAGGGGATTATAGCGTTAATATTAACGATTTGGTTTTTATTAAAGGGTTTGAAAAAGGGGATTATATGCTCAAGACAGAAATCATATATGGGAATGCCGTTTTATACAGTGACCATAAAGTAATCAATATCTAGCAAAAAACAGAGTGCGGAGCAAATTAAATCAATCCCACACCAAAATAAGTTATATCAAAAAAACAGCTTAAGGCAAACTAAACTTATTCTCTCTTAAATAGATTTTTTATTAGGTTTATCAGCTTGGAAAAGATGCTTTCTTTTGGCATCCCTTCTGCCATATCATCTTTCTGTGCAGGCTCCATCTCCTTTTCCTCAATTGATCTATTTTCTTCCCTGATAACTTTGATATTATCCTCCCGTTCTATTATTGCAGGTTCGCCGTCAATTTTTGCGTTGATGGTTGTCCTGAACTCTATCCCATCCTCTTTGTAATCATTGGGTATTATTAAAGAATATGAATAAGCCTCTTTTTCCTCATTTGAGTTAAGTTTTTCTATATAGCCTGTAACGTTTCCTGCAAGGGAAAACCTTATTTCCTCTGGGAATGTATCAGATACATCAATGCTCTCGATAGGAGTATCCTTTTGGTTTATTACCTTAACATTTACATCTATTTTATCGCCTGGGTAAATTTCTTCCTTGCTGAATTCTTTTACTATCTGGACTGTTTTATTGGCGGCTATTACAATAACACGGGCTGATTTTTCAAATGTATATGATTTTCCTGATGGGGAATTATAGGAGCCATAAACACTTATGTTATACGCTGTGTCCTCTGCTGCATATGGCGCTGTGAGGGTCTTCTTGAATATCTCATAGGTATCTCCTGCCTTTATGTCAATTTTTTGTTTTGAAACGCCAAAGAGGCCCGTATCAACCATTATTTCTGCGTTTTTTATCTCTTTTTTCCCGTAATTCTTGGCAGCTATATACGCAGTGTATGAGGAGCCTGACCTCACTGTTGCAGGAACTTCGAGTATAGGTACGATATTGGATAATTCAACGCTGAATGATTTTTCCAGCTCTTCTGCAAAAGAAATCCCTGCCAGCTTAATTAAAGCTGATGAGTGCACAACAAATTTTCCAACACGAAAAGATTTTACAGTAACTATAAAGCTTTTAACTTTTTTCTTGTCTATCTCTCCCTGAAAAATTAGCTTGCTGCCTTCTCTTTTCAGCCCTTCTGAAACAGATACGATTGTAAGTTGGGAAGGCACATCTATCTCAAGGCGGCTTATAACCAGCCGGTTAGATTCGTCTTTGTTCTCTATGGTAAGGTTATAGGCAGCCAATTCTTCCTTTTCAACTGCTTCTGAAGACAGGGTATTTTCAATTGAAAACGGCTTTTTAACTTCTATTTTCTGTGAAGAGGATTTTTTTGTTTTTTCCTGGCCTTCGTGCTTGTAAGAAACTTCTGCTGCAGAATCGTATGAAAGTACCTCTTCTGGAATCAGGGTATATTCAAATGTTTCCTCTTCCCCTGCGCCTATGTTTCCTTCCCAGGATATAATATTGTTGCTTGTTGCGGTCTTTAACCCTAAAGGGTATATTTCCTTGAATTTTACCTGTGTTGCGCTTTTGTCTCCGTTATTTTTCAAAACCACCTTTACAGTCACAGCTTCCTTAACAAGCGGAGATGTGGCAGAGAATGTCCTCTGTATTTCTATGTCTGGCTCAAGGTAGGCGATCTTAACCTTAATCTGAGGGTATTCAACATCCTCAAAGCAATATTTTATATTGTCTTTTGTTTCGCACTCTCCTACTAGAAGTATGCCCCCTATGCCGTCCATCTTGAAGTTTAATTTCTGTATTGATGATACATATTCTGCATAGAAATCATGTTCACCTGCCTTGAAGGTTTCGCCGTTGTTAATCCAGCCATCAAACAGCACAGAAGCCATGGCAGGGGGCATTATAGTAAAAAAGAGCGCGATAATGAGTATTTTTTTCATTTCATCCTTATATTACTTTTTGAGTATATAAATCTTATTCTAACGCGAGGCTGTCCTTAATCGCTCCAGAACACTAAATAATTTTAAAAAAAACGAAATCTTTATATACTTACAACCTCAAAAAGTCAATTACATGTTTAATAGGAAACATATACTGTTAGCTCTTTTGGTATTGGTTTTCTTAGTTACCTCTGTATTTACATTTACATCAATAGAAAAATTATTATCGCAGGAAAAAACACCCCCTCCTGCTCAAGGCCATGCTAATGCTTATGTTAAATTATCTATCACACAGCCTCCAAAAACCGTTTCTCAAAACGGAGTTGTGGCAATAAAAATCGTAAATCCAGAAAATAAAGGTGAATAAAAATGAAACAAGTATCCAATAAGGCATTGACGTTTTTGATTGTATTAGCAATCGTCGTCTCAATATCAAGCACACTTATAAGCCTCAGCAAGCTTAATCAGCTTACGCCCGGAATAACAGGCATGGCTTCTGGAGGATCAGGTTATGTTAATGTTACAATAGCAGGAGTATCATCTATTTTGATGGTAGACACCACAATTGATTTTGGATCTTGCAGTCCTAATTCTTCTATTGGAGCAAATGTTTCCAGTAATGTTTCTCTTGATTGGGGAGCTCCCGGTGTATGTACATCTATACCAAATGGTCCCCCTGATAACATAACCATTAAAAATGATGGTAATTCATTCATAAATGTAACTGTTAGAACAAATAAGTTAGCTACAACTTTAATTGGGCCCGCAAGTGGTGCGTTGCCTTATGATCCAGGATTTTATTTTAGTTCGACAAATGCAACTATACTAACTAATGTTTATGGTCCTGGGTGCACAAATGCTACTGGAATTGGTACTTTGGGTGCTACTGGTCTTCAGTGGGGCTGGAGGAACTTTACTGATATTACTACTGATTTTGGTTTGTGTGATAACCTTTCTTATGCTGGTGGTGCAACCCCTCAGAATGCTATATATATGTTTGCAAAGTTAGAACTGCCTGCTAATGCTCCTACTGGTGGGGAAAGTACGGCAACCCTTACATTTACTGCTACTGAACTTCCATAGGATTGATCTGTATTTATGAAAATGTTAAAGAAAAAGCTATACCTGATTCTTTTATTTTTATTTATTCTAATGCCAAATATACATGCGATAGGCGTAGGCTCATTTACTAAAAATATAGGGTTTTACCCTAATCTAAATGAAAATTATGAGGCATTTGTTGTTAATAATGTAGGTTTAGATATAAAGGTAAAGCTTGATGCGTATGGGGATTTAGCTGAGTATGTAACCTTCCCAGAAGAATATCTGGATATACCTGCCGGTGGAAAAAAGTTTTTTACATTTAACCTTAAGCTTCCGGAAACCATCAGGCCAGGAACAAATAGGCTGATGATAGGAGCAACAGATGTCACCCCTCCTCCGCCAGGCTCAGGAGGCATAAGGGCAGTGACAGCAGCCTATAAGGCTTTTGTAATAACCTCCCCCTATCCCGGAAAATACCTTGATATTGGCTTTAGCGCAAGTGATGCAGCAGAAACTAAGCCGGTAACCTTCAGCATTAATTTGCTAAGCAGGGGTACAGAAGCAATAAGCAGGATATACGGGACTATTGAGGTCTTTAACGAGCAAGGCAGCATAGGCGCTGTTGAGATTGAAGAAATAAATGATATAGGCCCGGGAGAAAGCAGGACAATTTATTCCACGTGGGACAGCAAAGGCTACAAGAGCGGTGATTACATGGCAAAGGCTACAATAAATTATGATAACAATCAATCTATATTAGAAGCACAATTCAAAATAGGCACTCTTTTTTTAGAAATAACTAACTATACAAAAGAAGCTTATCAGGGTGAAATAAACAAGATAGGCATAGAAATCAAAAGCCTGTGGAATACAGAGATAAAGGATGTATATGGCGAGATGGAGATAGCCAGCCAAACTATAAATACAATGAAAACAGATCTGTCTCCTTGGGGCAAAACAACCCTGATAGCATATTGGGATGCTTCTGATGTTGCTGTTGGAGATTACATAGCCCAGATAAGGATTTATTATGAAGGCAAATCTATGGATGAATTGGCCAAAATTACTGTATTGCCAAGAAGAGAAGGGGAAAAGAAAGCCGAGCTTCCATTCAAAGCTCCGTCAGTAGCAGTATTATTGGTGATTATAATAATCCTGCTTGTGGTAGGCAACATCTTTATAGTGATTTTCCTGATGAAAAAAAGAAGGGGCAAGGAAAAAAATAACAATCCAAAAAATAAGCGAAATAAATGAAACCAAACAAATTTCTTTTATTGGCTTTGATAGCAATCCTTCTTTCATTTTCGCTGACCCTCCTCTTTTATATGTTCTATGTTATAGAAGATATCCAGCAGTTGGATATGAAAATAAATATAGAAAAAGGCAGCATTATCGGTTTTGATACAAACAAATCTGTAATCTCTTTCGGCACGCTCAGCCCTGGAGGCTCTAGCCAGAGGCCAGTCATCTTAAAAAATATAAGGGCAATTCCAGTAAGGGTCTATACAAAAAAGAGCGGCAAGATGGCAGAATGGGTGTACATCTCCGAGAATAATTTCATTCTTGGGCCAAACGAAGAAAAAACCCTGAATTTTACAGCAATCCTTCCGCAAAACGCCGAACCGGGATCCTATAAAGGCAAAGTTAAGTTCTTTTTTATAAGGGCAGGCTAGCTGACTTTCTTGATAAAGCATATCTCAACCATCTTATGCAATCCTATTCTATAGCTAAAAGGGTATGTGATTAACACCATAAGGTCAAAACTCTTTTGCCAATCATTTTGCCAATCATATAGGGCTCGTAGCGGGGGGATGTCCCTTACGGGAACCTCCGAATAAAGTGATTTACACACTCGGGCAAGACACCCCACACTAAAGTGTAGGGTA
>CAZSRD010000022.1:8170-22530 GCA_964609455.1 uncultured Methanosarcinales archaeon | reverse complement strand
GGGCTATTGCCCACAATATTATTTGTTGTCTAGTTGGACTTTTTCAACGCAGCCGGTGTTTGCTATTTAATTAAAGATTAAACTCAGCACACCCTCTTTGTTTTAAATCCAGTTCCTGTTGCATTAGATATCTACCCCAAGGGGAACATAATCCAATTGTCTGCCCATGTAAATATTGGCCAACATGGCTATAACAAAGCATTTTCATGCATTCAGTTATTGCTGATATTGGAACTAAGTTTTTTTCGTCAATGCCGGGATATAGTTTCTTTTCTGTATCAGTACAAACAATCGAAGGAGCTATCATGTTTGCACTAACTCCGTTGTATCCTTGTTCATTATCTATTGTCTTTATAGCTTCTTCCAAACAAGATTTTGAGAGCCTATGGATCCCTAAATAGGGTTTGCCTGGGGTTGAGAGGGAATATGTGCCCATAGCAATAATCCTCCCATATTCTTTTTCAGCCATTCCAGGCAAAACAGCCCTAACAAAATTCAAAAATGATTCAACTTCGCAGATTAAAGAATCCCTAACTGTTGCGTAGGTCACCTCATGGAGCAATTGATGGCCTGACCAAACCCCTGCACAGTAGATTAATGCATCAATGCTTCCAATTTTATCATTTATTGATTTTATCAGTGTATCTGTCTCTGAATCTTGCTTATAGTCACACTTTTGAAGATGAAGATCAGCCGTATATCTTTCAAGCAAACCGCATAATCTCGAAAAATTTCCGGATAATGATGGGACTACAACATCCGCTCCTTGCCCCAAAAACATTTCTACAACTTTAGAGCCAATTTGCCCTGTACCTCCTGGAACTATAACTATTTGAGGTGTTTTTTCTTGTTGTAATAATAAAGATTGAACCATAATATACAGAATCAAAATTAGGTTTAAATAGATTTCTTGAGGTATTCCGAAAAATATTTACAAAAATGTGATTCTTTAAAACATAATTTATCTTCTACTAAAATTCCTTCTAGGCCTGAAATCCCTTCTTGGGCCCCTAAAGTTTCCCCTAGATTGTGACTGTTCTCTCCAACTTATCTGGATTCTTTCTATTTGCGGTAATTCTTCCCTTTCTACTTTTACTTTATTGTCCCTTTCTACTCTTGAGAAGTTTTCATAATCTCTTTGAGAAAGAAGAGTTATTGCTTTTCCTTCTTCACCTGCACGAGCAGTTCTGCCTATCCTATGGATATAGTCTTTGCTATCGCGAGGAACGTCATAGTTGTATATGTGTGAAACTCCTTTTATATCTAAGCCACGAGCTGCTACATCTGTGCACACTAAAACGTATGCTTTGGCTGAATGGAATCTTTCCATGGTTCTTTCTCTTTTGCCTTGTGTAAACCCACCATGTATTGCTTGAGCGTCTATTCCTGCAGAATTCAAGTTTTTAGAAACAAAATCTGCTGTTCTTCTTGAATTACAGAATACCATGACTAAACCAGTGTGTTCATGCTTTAATAGATGAACTAAAAGAGAGAATTTCATATTATCCGGAACATCGTAAAACCCCTGCTTGAGCTTTGATGGGTCAACATCAGGCCTTGCAGAAATCTTAACAGCATCCCGCATATATTTCCTTGAAAGATGAGCTACATCATTTGTGATAGTAGCTGAAAATAATAAAGTCTGCCTTTGTGCAGGGCACTGCCTTATTATCTTCTCAACATCTTCCTGAAATCCCATATCGAGCATCCTATCTGCTTCATCCAAAACCAATATTTTTACCCTGTCTAACCGTATGGTTGTTCTCTGGATGTGGTCTGTCATTCTTCCTGGAGTTCCCACAACAATGTCTGCTGCCCTTAACCCATCAATTTGGGGGTTAATGGAAACTCCGCCATAAACAGGTATAACCTGTAAATGCTTATATTTTGAGAATTTCATCAGTTCTTTGGTTATCTGTATTGTAAGCTCTCTTGTCGGCGTTAAAATTAACGCTTGTATTCCTTTTCCTTTTTCGCAGTTCTGTATAATTCCTGCGGCAAAAACTAATGTTTTGCCTGATCCTGTAGCAGAGCCTGCTATAACATCCTTTCCTTCAAGAACAAGTGGAATTGCCTTCTCCTGAATCTCTGTTGCGCCATCAAATCTTTCTTCTGATATTACTTTTATAATCGGTTCTATAATTCCTAATTTTCTAAATCTTTCCATGTTTAATACCTCACTAATTTTTATAAAAAGACAAAAGTTTTATTTTAATTTGTTTGTCTTTTTAAATTTAGTAACGGTGTTACATTGAACTAATGCCCATTACTAATTATTTAGAAAAAGTATGATTAAATTTTTTTTAAAATAATCTGCTTTTTCTATAGTTCAAGTATCAGGCTTATTGGTTTGTTTAAAAACCTATCGAAAAAAGCCTCCGAAGGGAGTTGCACCCTTGACCCTCTGCTTACGAAGCAGATGCAATAGCTACTATGCTACGGAGGCATGTTGGGTAAAAAATAAGAGAGCTATATAAGTTTATTGCTCAGATTTCGTTGTTTGTTTCTTTTGGCACTCTGGGCAGACTGGTTTTTTCTTTACATAAGTGCCCAGGATCTTGCCAAGGAAGTTTAACTCTATTTTTTTAGAGCAGATTGAACATTTCATAGAAGACAGAATACTTGCTTTCTTTATAAAATTATTGAAATCTCAAAAATGAAAAACATTTTTGAGTATTCAAAAATCTCTGATTTTTGATAAAGTTTATTAATAAAAGCTGAACTTTATAGGTATTATGACAAGAATAGCTGTGATTCAGAAAGAGAAATGCAACCCAGAAGGTTGTGGGGGATATCTTTGTATTAGAGTGTGCCCTGTAAATAAAATGGGAGAAGAGTGTATTGTCAAGGGCAATGATAATAAGCCAAAGATAAATGAGGAGCTATGCACTGGATGCGGCATATGCCCGCACAGGTGCCCTTTTGGAGCTATTTCAATAATTAATTTACCTGAGGAATTGGATAAGCCACCAATTCACCAATATGGTGAGAATGGTTTTCATCTATACAGTCTTCCAACACCAATATTTGGGAAGGTTGTAGGAATAGTTGGGGTTAATGGTATTGGTAAGTCTACAGCTATTAAGATACTAGCAGGTGTTTTAGAGCCGAATTTAGGAAAGCTAGATGGTGGCAAGGTAGATTATAAGGAATTGATTAATTATTTTAAGGGAACAGAAGCACAAGTATTTTTTGAAAAGGTTAAAGATAAGAAAATAAAGATAAGCTATAAACCGCAGAATATTGATTTGATACCTAATCAAGTTAATGGGAAGGTTAAAGATTTACTTAACAAGGTTGATGAGAAGAAAAAATTAGAAGAGATAACTAAACAATTAGAGATAGATAATATTTTAGGCAATGATATAGCCAAGATTTCTGGTGGGGAGCTGCAGAGGGTAGCTATTGCTGCTACTGTTTTGAAAAATGCTAATTTATACATATTTGATGAACCATCTTCCTATCTAGATATTAAACAAAGACTCAAGATAGCTGGATTCATAAAATCTTTAGCGAATGAAAAAACTTCTGTGATTGTTATAGAGCACGACCTGATTGTGATGGATTATATGGCTGATCTGATACATATCATGTATGGCAAACAAGGCTGTTATGGGATAGTTTCGCAATTGAAAGCTGGAAAGGCGGGAATAAATTCTTATCTTGATGGTTATATAAGAGAGGATAATATCAGATTTAGGGATCATAAGATAAAGTTTGAGGTTAGGCCAGCTACAAAGAAAATGAAAGAGGATATCCTAACAGAATGGCCTTCTATGGAAAAAAAATTAGGAAAATTTAAGCTGGATATTAGTGAAGGCAGCATTAACAGGCACGAGATTTTAGGCATAATTGGAGAGAATGGAATTGGTAAGACTTCTTTTGTTAAGTTGTTAGCTGGAGTTGAGAAACCCGATAAAGGCGAGTTGCAGAGCAAGGTTACGGTTTCTTACAAACCACAGAAGTTAGAGGCAGATTCTGATGAAATGGTCATTAATGTTTTGCAGGAAGCTATTAAGAAAAATACTAATGATATAATTAATCCATTGAATATAAAAGAGTTATTTATGAAGAAGTTAAGTGAATTGAGTGGGGGGGAGTTGCAGAGAGTTTCGATTGCCTTAGCTTTATCTAAAAAATGCAATTTGTGCTTATTAGATGAACCTTCTGCTTATATTGATGTTGAGCAAAGATTGGTTGTCTCTAAAGTTATTAAGAATGTTGCAGAACAAAGTGGGATGTCTGTAATGGTTGTTGACCATGATTTACTATTTATTGATTATCTCTCAGATAGATTAATTGTTTTTGAAGGAGAGCCTGCTATTAAAGGTATTTCAAATGGCCCCTTTAGTATGGAAGGCGGAATGAATTCTTTACTGAAGGATGTTGCTATTACTTTGCGTAGAGATGATGAATCAGGCAGGCCAAGGATAAATAAGCCTGGTTCTGTAAAAGATAGAGAACAGAAGAGCAAAGAAAAATATTATTACGGCTAAAATGATTTATGAAGATTTACCCAGCGAGAAAGTAAAGGGGTTGAGATATCTATATATAGTGTTGGATTCAGAGTATAAAATACATTATGAATTTAATAACAGAGGTCATATTATACTGCCAATTCACAAAAGTGAAATTTTACCATGGAGAATTTATAAAAATTTGCCAAGAAATTTGATTAAAAAATGTGAATCGGACAAAAAAAATATAGTTGGTGTTTTACAGTTGTGGATCTATTATACAAGAGATTATGCTTTTGCACGAATAAGGGCTATAGGAGTTTTAGATACCTTTAAGGGCAACAAGTACAAGGCTATTTTAAGGCTTGTTAAGGCTATGGATGAATTTTGTGATTATTACAAAATTTCATATGTTGATTGTGCAACATCTGTAATCCCCCATAAGATTATGAGGAAGGCTGGATTTGAGGTTGCACTTCGCAGGAACTTTTTACACAAGTTTGTCCAATTTTTATTTAGACAGACTAATTATGTAAAAAGATATAATCTTTAGGCTTTTCCTTTACTTTCTCCAGTAACTACTCCTCCAGCGATTAAGTGTGCAACCCTAATTGGTTCTGGTATTAAGCTTCTTGTGCATGTAAGCTTTAGAATTTCTTTTGCTCTTGCTAAGGAAATTCCTTTTCTTTGGATGTATATTTCTCCTATTTTTTCAACAGGGCCTGCTTTCTGAATTAGTTTGTATTTATTTTGTTTTTTTATTTTCTTTAGGGTTTCTTCAATTTTTTTAAAATCAGGATATTTTCTGATTACAACAATAACTGGAATTTTTGTTTTTTTATTTAGTTCTTTTATGTCAATTACATTAAATCCTGCTACTGCTATTCCGTTTAGTAGTATACATCTTAGTTGTTTTTTGAATTTTGAGTTATTGATCATTTCAATAAGTTTCTTGGTTGAGTTATTTCCATCTATTGCTACTTTTGTTGTTAAAAGACCATCAAACAATGTTCCACCCCTGAATATGGTTCCTACAACCAGGATATTGCCTTTCTTAAACTTCTTGAAAGGAGAATCATCGATTCCCAGGAGCCTTATTTCTTTTTTTAACATCTTAATGCAGCCTATAAAGTCCTTCTGCAATCATAAGGACTGGAATAATTAAAGTTATGTTTGAAGCAATAGCTCCTGGAAGGAATGCTCTGACAAAGTAAGAAGCTGCAACAATGATGAATAATGAGGGTACGCCAATGCTTATCGTTTTGTTTCCTTCGCTTTTCATGTTCATGAAAAGAGCAAATGCTTCGTGAATGATGAATAATAGAATGCCAATCATGACTAAATCAAATCCAAAATAAATATTTGAAAGTATGTTAAAATGTGTTAATCCAATAAAAACACCGAAAATTATTGTTATTGCTCCGGTTATTCTAGCAAAGACCATTTTAGTATGTTTAATCCATAACGCTTAAATATATATAATTTACCCTGGTATATAAAATGTGTGGAATAGTTGGTTATATTGGCAATAGAAAAGCAGCACCTATATTGATTAATGGGCTTAAGAAATTAGAGTATAGGGGTTATGATTCTGCAGGTATTTGCACCATAGATGGGGATAAAAACATCTGTGTTAAAAAGGATATTGGAAAGATTGAAGAGATTGATAAGAAAGTTAAATTGACAAATTTAGAGGGTAATATTGGGATAAGTCATTGTAGGTGGGCTACACATGGCAAGGTTAGTAAAGAAAATGCTCACCCTCACACTGATTGTAGTGGTAAGATTTCTATTGTGCATAATGGTATAATTGAGAATTATGGTGAATTGAAAAAAGAGTTAAAAGGTCATAAGTTTAGTTCTGAAACAGATACGGAGGTTATTGCGCATCTGATTGAGGAGAATTATAATGGAAATTTTAAAGAAGCTGTGCTAAAAGCTTTGAAGAAAGTAGAGGGTTCTTATGCATTAGGTGTTATTCATTCAGATCATAATGAATTGATAGCTGCAAGGAATGAAAGCCCTTTAATTATTGGTGTAGGTAAAGGGGAGAATTTTATCAGTTCTGATGTTCCTGCTATTTTAGAACATACTAAAAAGATTATTTATTTAGGTAATGAAGAGATAGCGGTTTTGAGTAATGATAAAGTTGAAGTTTTTGGTTTAGATGGCAATAGAAAAAAGAAAAAAATAGAAGAGATAGAATGGAATGCAGAACAGGCAGAGAAACAAGGCTATAAGCATTTTATGTTAAAGGAAATATTTGAGCAACCTAATGTTATAACTGAAACAATAAATGGGAGATTAGAAAACGGTGATGTTTTGATTGAAAAAGAGATTGGATTAAGTGAAGATGAAATTAAGAAAATAAAAAGGATAATAATTGTTGCTTGCGGCACTAGCTGGCATGCTGGTTTAGTAGGGGAGTTTATGTTAGAGGAATTAGCTAGAATCCCTGTTGAGGTTGAGTATGCTTCTGAGTTTAGATATAGGGACCCAATTGTTGATGATGGGACAGTTGTTATAGCTATATCACAAAGTGGTGAGACTGCTGATACATTGGCTGCTTTAAGAGAGGCTAAGAATAAAGGGGCTAAGGTAATATCTATTGTGAATGTTAAAGGAAGCTCTATTGATAGGGAGTCTGATAGTGTGTTATATACAAGAGCTGGTCCTGAGATTGGAGTAGCATCTACCAAGGCTTTTACTTCACAATTAGTTGTTTTATATTTGATCACTGTTTATTTTGGAAAGGTTAAAGGGTTATTGCCTAAAGAACAGGTTGCTAATAGAGTAAGGGATTTAAGGAAATTGCCGTTGCAGATGCAGACTGTGCTGGAGAGTAAAGATTATATTAAGTTGCATGCTGAGAAGTTTTATAAGAAGACAAATGCATTGTATTTAGGAAGAGGGATTAATTATCCTATTGCTTTAGAGGGTGCTTTAAAGTTAAAAGAAGTGAGCTATATTCATGCTGAGGGTTATCCTGCTGCTGAGATGAAGCATGGGCCTATTGCTTTGATTGATAAGGAAATGCCTGTTGTTGTTATTGCTACCAAAGACAATAGGACATATAAGAAGGTCTTGAGCAATATACAAGAGGTTAAATCTAGAGGGGGGGAAGTGATAGCAATTGAAACAAAAGGAGACCAGGATATTAGGAAAATAGTTGACCATAATATACACATACCGGAAAATTCTTATATATTAACTCCAGTATTGGCTGTAATACCTTTACAATTATTTGCGTATTATATTGCTGATTTAAGAGGATGTAATATAGATAAGCCTAGAAATTTGGCTAAGAGTGTGACGGTAGAATGAACTTAGAAAAACAAGCGTGTTTTTCTTGTTCATTTAGGAGACCTAAATGAAATTCAGAAAAGCTGTTGGGAAAGATGCAGTTGGAATAGCTACTGTGCTTAAGGAATGTTATAATATTGATTCTATTAAAGAATGTGTTTCTACGTTTGAAGAAGAGGTTGCTAAAAGACATCATTTTATTGTTGCTGATGATGATGGGCGAATAGCTGGCATCACAACATGGAAGATGCATGGTTTGCCTAAGCATGGCTTATGTGAGTTGGATAGGATTGCTGTTTTGCCTTATTATATGGGGAAAGGTGTTGCCCAGGTTTTGTTTAATGCTTTGATTAAGGAAGCTGGTTCTTCTTATAAGAAAAATGGTTCTAAGTTAAGAAAGTTGTATATTTTGTGTCATGTAGATAATAAAAGAGCACAGGCATTTTATAAAAAGATGGGAATGAAACACGAGACTACATTAAAAAATCATTATTATAAAGGAAAAGATGAATTGGTGTTTAGCAGGTTTTTTTGATGGTAGATTACAAAGAAATAGAAACAATTAACGAATTTATAGATGCTATTAGAATAAGAGTAGATGTTTTTATTAAAGAACAAGGATTTAAGGTTGGGTGGGAGCCTGATGAAGATGATAAAATTTCTAAACATTTTATAGCAATAGTTGATGGTAAGATTGTTGCAACAGTAAGATTTAGAGAAACTGGTAAAGGTGAGATAAAGATTGAAAGGATGGCAACAATGAAAGAGTATAGGGGAAAAGAAATAGGTAATGGGTTGCTTAAGTTTATTGTTGATGAGATAATGAAACTTAAACCAAAAAGAATTTGGGCAAGAAGCCAGGTAAGGTCCAAGGGATTTTATGGAAAGTTTGGTTTTAAGGCTGTTTCTGAACCTTATGATGAGTATGGTGTACAACATATTGATATGGAATACATTAAATAAAAAATTATATTCTCCTAACAAAACTTAAGAAACCAGTATGTACTGTTTGAGTTGTTATTGGCCTTACTTTTCTTTCTAGTATCTCCCATTCTCTTAGAACTAATTCAATTGTTTTAAGATGTAAAAGGTCTTTATTTTTGCTTACTTCAGTAATGAAATCCATGACTTGAGGTATTGTTGGGGAGTATGAAACTAAGAAACCTCCAACTTTAAGCGCTTTTTTTGCTGGCTCTATTGCTTTCCATGGTTCTGGTAAGTCCAATGTAACTAAATCAACATTCTTTTCATCAATTCCTTCGTAAATGTTTTTGTTTTTTATTTTTAGGTTTTTTAGGTTAAGTGATTCTTTGTTCTTTTCTACGAGTTTGATAAAATCGTCTCTTATATCGTAGGTTGTAACTTCTTTGCATATATTAGCTAAGAAACAAGCTAAAGCTCCTGAACCTGCTCCTGCATCAACTACTGTTGAATTCCTGTTAACTCCGGTTTCTGCTATTATCATTGCTGCATCTTTTCTGGTTATGATTTGAGCGTCTCTTTTGATTTTTTGATAGCTGTCTATGAAAGATGGAGAGAAGATTATTAGTTCTTTTCCTGTGTTGGTTTTTATTACTGAGCCATCTTTTTTCTTTAGGTCTTTTGCTTTGATTAGACCGAACTGGCAGTGAAAATCTACAGATGTATCTTTAAGGTAAAATGTTTTTCCTTCTTTGGCCACGAGTATTTTTTTAATCATAGTAAAAAGCGGGCGTGAGAGGATTCGAACCCCCGACTTACAGCTTAGAAGGCTGTCACTCTATCCAAGCTGAGTTACACGCCCATTAAACTATAGAAGGAGTAATTTATTTATAAATCTATTTAAAATCTTTTTAAGATTTTAAAGAGATTTCTTAAAATAATTATGAGAATTTTTAATAAATCTTATTGTAGGCTACTGCAGCGGCATTTGCTCTACACTTTCGACTTTTTGCGTGCATTCCTTTTTCTCTTCCCAATAAACCCAGCAGCTTTTGCCGAATTGATCCCACTTAATACAATCTTCGCAACATTTTGGAATTGCCATTCTAATAAATGTATATAGAAGCTAGTATAAAAAGATTATGGTAAGAATTTCTCTGGATGTTTTATTTTATCAGGCAAATATGTGTCTATAACATAATTCAATCCCCAAGCAGCCAGTGCCTGCTGCTCTGCTCTTTGCTTCATGTCATACATTTGTTTTAGTGCTTTCTGCCATTCTTTATAATGATGTATAAATGGGTCATTTTTCAATAAATCTTTGATTTTTTTCATGTCAACATCCTTTAGCGGATGCGTAGGTAATTTATAATCAATAATATCTTGAGGCGTTACTCCTAAGAATTTAGCTTGAGGAACGCAAAAATATTTGTTAATGTGGGCTGCATTCCCAGAACCAACCTTGAGTGTCCTATATATCGAACCAATTCCATATGGATCCCCATCCACAAACACATAAACAGGTATTTTCTTATCATCGCTTAACCTTCTGATAAACCTTCTGCATGCCCTTGTTGGTACTCCCCCCATTGAAACTAGTATGCAGTTTGCCTTTTGCCAGTATTTGTGCTTGACCAAACGCTGGAACATACCTGCTGTCTCTATTGCTAAAATGAATTTTGCGTCTGTTTCAAATTTCAAATGCTCTATTGAGATTGGGATGGAGTAAGCACCAGAGCCGAATTTGGTGCAGTCTATCTTTATTTCTTTTTTTGTTTCTGTGTCTCTGTCAATAACTATTAACTTACCTGCTACTTCACCACCCTTCTCTTCCGGGATAAATCCAATCTGCTCCCTGTTAACCATCAACATCGCTTCAACATCATCCATTACAGAATCGGATTCTGGCTGTTCTCTGAATTTTGCGTCTCCCCAATTTTTAGAAATGTAATATGCTTCTCTCTTTGAAGCAATATCATCTGTTTCGATAAGCTGTTTTGACAATGCCATCATCCTTAAGCTTTGCGCAAATGTCTTTATTGTACCAACTGTTAGGGTTCTGTTCTTTTTCTTGCCCATTATTTCAAAATAGCCGTCTTTATCATTATATTTTACATTAGACAATGCCCTTAGAGGCATATCTAGTTCAGGAGTTTTCTTCTTCAGGATTGCCTTATAGACATCAGTTGCCTTTTCTTTGATTCCTTCTAGAACTTTATTCTTCATTGTTTGACCTCATCTAATGTCTTTTGAGTTTCAGTTTCTTCCTCGTCCTCTGTTTCTTTTCCTATCTTTGCAAGGTCCTCATCATATTCTGGATTATCTATTTCAATCTTTTCTAGTTTTCCACGCTTCTTTTCTAGTATTTCTGCAAGCAATTTTTCAACTTTAGATTTGTCTGATTCTTTATAACCTAATAGCTCCTTAAGAGCATCGGCAACATGAGGGATATATGTTTCGAGGTAGCTTCTTTTTGCCCCTTCTACTTGGATTTTCCTTTTTTTATGGATGAATATAGATAGTTTTCTGCCACATTCCTGTAAAGCAAGCTTTATCTCTTTGATGATTTCAGGATAATGAGCAATAGCTTCTTTAGATTCTGATGTGAATGGAACCCAAACTGAATTTATTGAAATGACTAATGTTGCTGGGCCAACTGGAAATGACCCTCTACTTTGTGAAAGCCCATAATTTCTCCATACTGTATTTATGACTGATTTTGAGATTGCGCAGGCACCCTGTTGGTAGAGTAATGGAACTCTGTTGGCATATCTTAGGACATTTATAGTTCCTTCAGCGTCCTGCTGCCCGCCATAAGCTATCCCTGCTTCAACAACAAATGGGTTCCCTCTGTAAACTGCTGGAGGCCTTGTTGTTGCACAATAAAATTCCGCATTTATCTCTTTTCTCAATCCTTTTTCTAATAGTTCTTCCCCTATAGGTGAGATGCAGTTTGTTGGTGGAGCTATTATCTTTGTTTTGACTATTCCCTGCAATAATTTTTCTGCCATGTCTCTACTGACATCTTTTGGCTTTGTGTTTGGCAGTAATGCTGCATTCTCACAAATATCTTTTGCTGTTCCTGGACCAACCCTTGAAAATTCATTTGTTAAAAAAGACTGTAAAGTGCGAGCTTCTGTAATCTTTAGCATACCTATTAAAACACCCAACTCAACACCATATGGGTGAGGCTTTATGTCAGTTGGTTTATGGGGCAATTTGTCTGTTGCTCTTGCAAAGATTAATTGTTCTGCTTTTGGATTAGTGTAGATTATTGTAACATGTGGATTTACAATGGCTGTTTGTTTTAAGTATTGGTCAATAGATTGTGAGCCGCCTTGATAGCTTCCTTCTAGTTCTAATTCAATCCTTGTTCCATGCTCTTTGTTCCACTCAACTGTTGTTTCTGTAATTATCTCTGGCTTATTCTTCGATGTATCAATCTTAAGCTCATAATGATGGGCTTCATGGCCTTTTCCAATTCTCGAAACAATCTTTGTTGGCTTCCCTGTTGTCAATTGGGAATAAAGAACTGAAGCAGATATGCCTATGCCCTGCTGTCCGCGTGAATTATGAAGAGATATACCCCCTAGGCCCCCAACAAAATTTTCGCAGTCAGGAACTGATATATCATAAACATAGCCATAGCCTTCGGTTATGACCTTAATGTCTCTAACCTTCAAAAGATATAAATCAGAATCTATAAACTGTGTGATTTTACCTACTTCTTCTTTAAACCGCAGGAATTGTTTAGTAATAAGAATTTGGCCGTCACTTCTTTTTATGAAACCATCTCTTTCTAAGTGGTTGATGTGATGAAGGTTAAAACCGGGTATTTCACGATTCAAATCAGAAATGGATTGCTTATTCTTAAGAATATCAAAAAGTCTTGAATAAATAGGTAATGTTTTTTTATATGATGCTAGCCCTGATGAAATTAAGAATGAATCTTTATGTCTGCTAATGTTTCCTGTTTTTCTTTTAAAACTAAAAAGGGTATTTGGAAATCCATTTTTGTGCAAATTATTTTTTGTAGGATATGACTTGAAGATAAAGGAGTTACCAATATCATCACCATAAATTGAGATTTTATAAGCTTGAGAAAGTCCTTTTCCAAGACCCTTAAAAATCCTTGATTCGAATGAAGATAAAACGCCCTGCATAAGCCACAAATATTGCACCTCATTTGCCAATTGATGACTTGCTGTTGTTAGCGCAAGTTGATTGATTCCCCTGAACATATGGCCGTCACCTTGATAAAGAGCATCTAGGAAGTGTTGTTGAATATCTTTGGAAGCTGAAAAGATAAAATCAGGAACTCTCTTGTTCTTGGCCCCCTTACCACACCAATGTTGCATAAGAGTTGAGATTAGACCACCAAAACACTTAACCCTTATACTATTTTTTTCTAGCCTGTTTTCAATTGTACTTGATAAGCCAAGACAGGTTGCTGTTGATATTATTTCTTCAACAAAGGCTTTTTCTGTCTGAGAAAAGGAAAAGCCTATCTGCCTATTATCTACGTGACCTTCTGCAACAAAAAATCCTAAAAATCTGGAAAGAGGGGAAGTCAGGGACCATAAAAGTTGAACCTTTGTTGGTTTGCCATGAAAATAAGTTTGGAGCCAACTACCGCTATCAACAGGCACCTTAAGTTTGAGAACTAATTCCAATGGTAAAAACCCTTGTTTAAGATAATTGTAAGTGTAACTATCCTCCAGAATATCAATAGTTCCTTCTTCTGTTGTAAATCTATAGTATGCTCTAGACTTATCAGTTTTTTTATGTACCCTTTCAGCTCTTGAAAAGATCTCTTTTAGTTGATGTTCTTTGAAACCATAAACAAACCAGCGCTTTCCAACTTCTTTAGGAGAGAGATAATCAAGGAGGTTAATCTCATGAGTCTCACTATTAAGTTTTATGCACTTAGGAACCACAACATAAGAATCTTTCTTAAGCTTTCTTGCTTCGACTTCTTCAACATCACCAGAAATTGGATTATATGTAAATAAAGAATGACAACCAGTTATTTTAACCCTTCTGCCTGTTTCTAAAGTTATATCCAGTATCTCATTTCTTCTCTTATGCTTGATAAGATGTGAAACTTTCCTAAACGAGTAAGTTAAGTCCTGCTTATTAAAAGCCGGAACAAACAAATCGAGATTATTTGCACTGATCTCCCCCTCATCTGAGAGATAAGGATCAACCAATTCAGAAATTGGAAGCAACCTTATCTTTCCATTAATCTTAACCATAATAGGTTCATCACCTACTAAAGATTGAGAAAGTTTAAAGAATTTTGAGCCGTATAATAATCTAGCAAAAATATGCGGAATTTGTTTTTTTACAATTCCAGGACCATTATCCTCAACTATAACTCTAAAATGATCGTTTTGTAAGTCAATAACTTCAACTGATATTTCTGGAAGGATACTTCCTTCTTCACAAGCATCTAAAGAGTTATCGACTGCTTCTTTAATTGAGGTCATTAATGCTTTTCTTTTATTGTCAAAACCTAAAAGATGCCTGTTTCTAGCAAAGAATTCTGCAACGCCTATTTCACGCTGCTTTTTCGCTAATTCCAATGCAATTGGTATGTCTTCTGGCATTTTCTAAGAAAATCTTAAATGGGGTTATTATTAAAGCTTTTGATTTTTTGTCTTGCAAAAAATTAAAATT
>CAZSRD010000022.1:0-8070 GCA_964609455.1 uncultured Methanosarcinales archaeon | reverse complement strand
TAAATGGGGTTATTATTAAAGCTTTTGATTTTTTGTCTTGCAAAAAATTAAAATTATCAAATGTCGGAAATGTTTTTAACATTTCTGAGCAAATTGGAAATGCTCCATTTCCAATTAACCTTTGTTTTTTTACATTTCTATTAAATATCTGCCCCTAATAATCTTGCTCTTTTTATGTTTCTTCTTTTTCTCTCTAAAAATGTATAGACTGTAGAGTGCGGGCTCCCCCTTAACAATTTTTCAATAGCTTCTCTTGCTATGGAAGCTGACTCTGACAAGCCGATAATACCGATTGTTTTTCCATAAACACAAACATAAGATTCTGTTAATTCTTCTATTAACCTTCTTGTTTTGCCATCTGCTCCAATAACCCTCCCCTTTATCCTTAATAAGGTATCTTTTGATTTTCCGGCATAATCTTTTATATCAATAAATTCAAAACAATAATCAGCTTTTAATAATAGCCTTGCAATATCTGGGTTAAATCCCCTACCTATTGCCCTTATAACCTCCCTACAAGAATACAAACCCAATGCGTCTTCACCAGAAATAAAAACATCCCCCTCATGGCTGTCTATTGTAATCTTTGTTTTTGTTTCTGATTCTATCTCTTTCTTAATTGTCCCTTCCTTACCTATGAGGACTGCTATGCGGTCCTTAGGTATTCTTAGTTCGTATAGGTATTCCATTTTGGCGGCGATTTTTGATTTTATTATTAGGATTTCGTTATTGTTTTTAAAACTTGCGAAAATTGAAAAGTTTTATTTGCATAAGATTTAAATAAATAGGGTAAAATATACTGTATAATGATAAAAAAGGGGTATTTTTTAATATTTTTAGTTCTGTCTTGTTTAGTTAGTGTATGTGCTCAAAGTGAGACTCCGTTTGAGGCTACAGAAGAAGCTATTATTGCTCCTCCGCCTCCTCCAGAAGAGGAAAAAGAGATAATCGGGAAGTTAGATGTTATTTTTGAATTAAAGGATTATGATCTAAAGAATTTGATTAGTGATATACACGTAAACCTAGAAATACTAGATAAAGAAACTGGTGAGAAGACAAATACACTGAAATATGTGGGTAATGATGGTTTAGTTAAATTAAGGTTATATAAGGGAACATATGATATAACCCTAAAGGTAGATAAGATAGATACTGGTGGGAGGGATTATTTTATTACAGTTGATCAAGATGTGGACAATGATGTTACGAGAACAGCATATTTATTCTCTGTTGGTTCTGTTATTGGGAATGTTTATGGGGGAAATGGAAAAGCTGTGAAAGGAGCACAAATTAAATTTGAGTGCAGTGGAGATTATGGGGACAGAGATAATAAGATTAGTGATGATTTTGGCGGTTTTAGCTCTTATTGGTTACCTATCGGTTCTTGTAGAGTATGTGCAATGCATGGTTATAAGGTTGGTTTTATGGATGTTGAGATCAAAAAGGGAGAATTAAGCAATATTGACGTTACATTAAACAAGGGGATAATTTCTGGATTTAACTTTTGGACTATACTTATTATGATTGTTGTGTTGATTGTTGCATTTTTTGGAGTGAGGTATATCAGTAAGAAAGGGAAAGAGGAAGTAGAGAAAAAAGAAGAGATTGAAGAAAAAAAGGAGGTTGTAAAGGAAGATGCTAAAGAAAAATTGAGTTCGAGAACCAGGGATATAATTAATACTTTGAAAGAGAAAGAAAAGAGTATAGTTAATTTTCTTTTGGAGAATAACAATAAAAGCACTCAGGCTAAGATTAGGTATAGCACAGGCATTCCAAAGACTTCTTTAGTTAGGATATTGCTTGCTTTAGAGCTGAAAAAGGTTGTAAAGATAGAAAAGATTGGTAAATTGAAGAAAGTTGGATTAACTAGTTGGTTTCTTGGGAAAGAGTAAATGGACCTTAATTTAGGCTTGTTTTTTGATTTGGACCTTATTTTGGGCTTATTTATGGTTTTTGCACCACCCAAGTTATTTATATTTGGTTCATATTCTAGTGTTTAGATACGAGAAATTATCTCTTATCTGTGTTTGGCTGTCAGCCATTCACCCCCATTTTTTATTTTTTAAAGGGGCATAATTTCAAGTTGAATTGAAGTTAAGTGATGATTATAAATTAAAGTGAGGATTGACAAAGAAAATGGAAAAAATAATTGAAATGTTTACTGAAATATTGTTCAGTAAGTTTGACAGGTTTGGAGTTTATAGTTTAATAAAAACTGGAGGAAGATGAAGATGAAAAACTTTAGAAAATTGATTAGCTGTTTGTTGATAGGTTTTGTTTTAATACAAACGTTAGTGTTTGCAGACAGTGCAACATCCTCGTCAGGAGGCGGAGGAGGTTCTACAAGTGATTCTTGCTCTAAATATTATAAATGCCCTGATGGAACAGAGGTACAGTACTGTGAAATCAAAGAACAATATGATGAAAATGGTACAGTAATAGGAGCGGGTTGTTTGTGCAAAACAGATCCAAGCTCATTATGCCCTGAAACAAGATGCAAAGATTCGGATGGCGGAAAAAATTATTATGTAAAAGGTATTACTGATCCATGTTATTGTACTGAAAAGCCCTGTCCAACCTGCGGTGCTTGGGCAGATAAATGTTTGGATGAGTCAACACTACTCGAATATTCTTGTGATAATCTTAATGGTGAAAAATACGCCTGCCCAAATGGCTGCAAAGATGGTGCTTGTGTAAAAGAAGATAAATGTTCTAGTGATTCGGATTGTGAACTTGTTTTCTCTAGTTGCAGTTGTAGTTGGACCTGCGTAAAAAGGTCTGATAAACCAAGAGTTGATTGCGCTAGAGTATGCCCTGTTCAGGTAGGTGCGGGCAAACCGACATGCAATTGTATAGGTAGTGAATGTGTTTTGGGTTCTAGCACCTGCGGAAAGGTTTGTAAATATGCAGGAACAAGGTCAGAAGGATGGTATAACTCATGTACTGGAGCATTAATTCAATATGCCACCTGTGGAACACAAACTTGTGTTAATAAATGCGGAGATGGCATCTGCCAGCAAGTTGTCTGTGAAGCAACAACCTGCCCTTGTGCTGAAACTTCAGCAAACTGTCCGCAAGATTGTACAATTAATGAATGCAAAATAGATTCGGATTGTCCTATAATGTGCCCTATGTCCCCTGCTTGTGAAGAAGGTAAACCTTGCGTACAAGGATGTCTATCTCCTAAATGCATTAATGGAAAATGCATTAGCCAACCACAAACTTGCGTTGGTGAAGGGCAAAAAATAAAGTGGGATGATTATACAAGCGAATGTTGTAGAGGATTAAATAAGATTAACGATCCAAGCGGATTTTCTGATGATTGCAATGCAATGATACTAAGTAATGGTAATGTTTGTGCAAAATGCGGCGATGGAAATTGCGGATTGGGAGAAAGCAAGTGCAATTGTCCACGAGATTGTTCACCAAGCGGAATTTACGCAAGGTTAAATAAAAAGTTTGAACTTAGAGAGAAACAAGAGGCTAAGTTTTTAGATTATAAAAATATGAAGATCAGATTGAATAGCATAATAAAAGAATGTTATGCAACTACGGCAACTCAAAGTATGGGTGAAACAAGCTCTAGTGGAGGAGCAGGATGCAAAGCTGTGGGGGCATATGTTCAGGTTGATATGCCATCTAATTGTGTAGCCTCTTCATCTAATGAAGCTGCATCATGCACAGGTATGGGGACAGAGTTTGTACTAAAAAGAGGGGAGAGCAGAAATGTTTTTGATGCTGAAATAAGCTTACTTGGGCTAAGTGATAATAGTGCTACATTCATTGTAAAAAAGAATATTCCTAACGATGATTATGTTGATGTTTATATTGAACCAACAATGGGTGAAATAACTTATGGAGAGTATGCTAAATATGAGGTTACAGTAGTTGATAAGCATCCAGCACCATCATGCCCCGAGGGAGCGCTTTGCATGTTACAATCTTATACTTATAATATTGTTGTAAACAACCTGCCCTTCCTAAAGGAATATCCTAAACGAATAGATTTGGCAGCAGGTGAGAAGAAATCATTTACTTTGGTTGTAAGACCATATCAGGTTGTTGAAGCAGAGCAAACAGAGGCAACTATTGGAGTAGGCCAATCAAAAGAAGTAGAAGGGATAGAGAAGAAAAAATTAGAAGAGGAAAGGATCAGAAAAATAGTTAATGTTCAGAGTGTACAAACAAATGTTGTAACTGGAGGAGCAGTTGTTGAAGGGCAAACAACAGTACAACAAGGTAATGCAACAGTTGCTCATCAGCAAGAAGATATAGCTTCAGCAGAAATTGTAAAATCTTATTATGAGAAAGAATATAAATTTGAGGTTAGGGCTATGCTTTTGGGGAATCCAAGTGTGCAAGACAGCGCTTATGCTGTTCTTACAATAAAACCATCAAATCCTGTAACGCCACCACCTTTCCCAACAGAAGAGGTTGAAATAAAACTTTATAAGGGATGGAACCTAATAAGTTTACCTGGAAAACTAGTAAGTTTTGAGAGTAATGGATTAGAGAGAAAATTATTGGGTTTTGTTTATCTAAAAGATCAACAGCGGTATGTAACAATAAAAGAAGCTCAACAGATTTTGGGGGATGAGTTTAAGGAGTATATTGCAACAAATGCATTCTGGGTCTACTCATATACAGATTACTCACTAAAAATCAAAATTGATAAGGAGATATCTTTTGAAGATATAAAGCTAAATCCTAACTGGAACTTAGTGCCGATAACAGAGGATATGGTTGGCGGCTATCTAAGCGACCTTAAAGGTGACTGCCAGTTTGAAAAGCTTTATAAATGGAATGCACTAGGGCAGTCATGGGAGAAAATAACAGAAAACTATGCATTCAATAGTAATGAAGTAAATTCGGGAATTATAATTAAGGCAATTGATTACTGCACAATGGGCGGCGTGACAATAACAACAATTGCTCCACCTGCAATGCCTGAGTGATTAAGATGAAAAAAATACTTTTATTTTTTATTTTACTTATACTTATTTCTGGGTGTAAGCAATCTTGCGAGTCAAAGCTTTACACTAAAGATGGCAAATGTTGCACATATATTTGCGATAAAATATGCACTAATGGTTATGCAGAAGGGACTTGTAATTGCGAGTGCCTAACTTTAGAAGGCAATGCGGGGGGAGATACAAATATAGACAGCATATTTGATGATAAAGGGGGAATAGAACCACCACAAGTGCCTAGCTAATTATTTTTTTCATTATTTTCCCTTCATCAATCTTTAAGCCTAACTTTCTGAAATATGTACATATGTTTCTGATGTCTCTTCTTAGGAATTCTTCTGCTCTTGAGTTATCTAGTATTGTTGCTTGCGAGAAATCTATAAGAACAGGCTCTTCATCGTTGTTGAGTATATTGAAAGGAGATAGATCTGCATGTACAAGGCCTGCTTTGTATAACTTTTTCATATTCTCTATTATCTTATTAAAGAAATCCTTTGGGTTTTTTGGCGGCTCAATGCTTAACCTAGAGGCTACTGAATCGCCTTTTCCAATAAATTCTAAGACTAAAACATTATTTTGGAAGGTTAATGGTGTTGGAACGGTTACATTAGCTTCTCTTGCTTTTAGCAAATTTCTGTATTCTCTCTGCACCCAACAGAATATTATTTTTCTTTTCTTGCCTTTAATTTCTACATATCTTGGATCTTCCTTGATATAGTCATACATCCTGTTAAAATCACAAGCTTCCAAACGGTAAATCTTAATAATTACCCTAGATTTATCTTTCCTTTTTGCTGAGAATATGTTTGCCTCTTTCCCTATGCTTATTGGGCTTTCCAGGCCTTGGAAATATCCTTCTGACATAAGTTTGAATAGAGTCCTATTTGTAAATTCATCAAAGACATTGTGCATTGTTTTGAATTTTTCTTTTGCTCTGGTTGGCATAATTGTTTTCATAATTCCGTTGTGTATTTAAATATTGACTTTTTTTATATACACTACTCTAAAATAGTATCAGAATCAAAAGGTTTATATATTAGTTCTACTCTGAGATAGTAACAGTAAGAGGGGTGGTAGAGTCCTCTTAAATTTATTATAAAAAGCCAATATTACGATAATATTGTCTAAACACCTCTTTTCCCTGCAAATGCCTTGTAAAGCAGTAAATGCTTATGCATTTAACGCCACAGGACATTTGCATGGGTTTTTTAAGTTAAAAGAAGTTCATAATCACCTCTTTTTCCCTAGCAAGGGCCTCGCAAGAGGCTTTTGTTAGGGTTTAATACTAATAACATATAAGTTTAAATACTAGTATAACATTAAAAAAATATAGCTAAAATAAAGATTATAGGAGCCCGTCACGAGAGTACTCAATGGAGCTTACGCTAAATGCAAGCAATGAGCTTGAGAGTTAGTGTAACGGGCTACAATCATATTTATAAGCTTAATAAGGTTAAATAAGTAAAAATAGGGCAAGTTTGGGTTTAATATTCATTTATTCAGTTAATTTCACTGTAAAAAGGCAAAAAATAGCTTAGTTAAAAGCAGACTTGTTCTATTTTAAAGAAGGAGTAGACTAAAATCATTATCATCACTTCACAAAATGTTGGAAGTTTGATAGTAGATTTCTCCTTCTAGAAATGTAATAGAGCTTATGGAGAGTGTAAAAAATGGGAAAAATTAGTCCAGTTTCATCAAAATATATTGTAAATGCATCTATAGAAATAGAAGGTATAGTTGACAGACCTGATGTTATAGGGGCAATATTTGGGCAAACAGAGGGTTTGTTAGGGGCAGAATTGGAGTTGAGGGAGCTTCAAAGATCTGGAAGAATTGGAAGGATAGAGGTAAATGTAGACACAAGAAGCGGACACACGACAGGAGCTATTAATATACCTTCAAGTTTGGATAAAGCAGAGACTTCTATAGTTGCTGCTGCTCTGGAGATTATTCAAAGAATTGGCCCATGTAATGCTAAAATCAAGGTTCAAAATATAGAAGATGTTAGGATAACAAAGAGGCTCTTTGTAATAGAAAGAGCAAAGGAATTGCTAAAGGTAATGATGGACAGTGTTATTCCAGACTCACGAGAGCTGGCGGATGAGGTTGCGTATTCTGTAAGAGTTATGGAAGTTCAGGAATACGGCAAAGACAGATTACCTGCAGGCCCCGCAATAGATGAAAGTGATGAACTTATTGTTGTAGAAGGGAGGGCAGATGTATTGAACCTATTGAAGCATGGCTTTAAGAATGTTATTGCACTAAACGGAACTTCTGTCCCACAAACTATTATAGATTTAAGCAAGAAGAAAGTGATAACTGCTTTTGTAGATGGTGACAGGGGTGGCAGATTGATAATAAAAGAACTGACAAATTTGGCAGAGATTGATTATGTTTCTATGGCATCTGCTGGAAAAGAGGTTGAGGAGATAACCAAGAAAGAAATTCATAAGGCTTTAAGAAGCAGGGTTTCTGTTGAACAAGTAAAATTGGAGTTGGGGAAAGATGTAGATAGGATTGAGAGACCGCCAATAAATGCTCCTAGGAGACCACAGCCAACTTATAGCAGCAGACCGCAAAGAACATTTATTCCAAGAACAAATGCTCCAATGGCGGATAAAAAGGAAGCTACAGCAGATGAAAAAAAGGTATTTAAGGAGATGTTAGAGAATCTAGTTGGTACAAGGGGGGCGCATATATTGGATGATAAGCTGAATATTTTAGGCAAAGTTCCAATATCAGAGCTACAAACAACAATAAAGAGCTTATCTTCTGGTGTTTATGCAATTGTATTTGATGGAATTATTGATGAAGAATTGGTAAAAACAGCAGAAAGAGCAAATATTAGTTTCCTGGTTGCAATGGAATCTAAGGTTAAACCAAATGAAACTGGTATACAGATGCTTAGAGTAAGTGATTTATAATTTTTTTAAATTTTTTTATTTAATATCTTTTGAAAGTTCCTGTTTGCACTCTTCTAATTTATTTATCTCGCAGAATTTCTCCTTGATAGAATCAGCTGAATTGAGACCACCAAACTTGAATTGGTTGTTAATCAAAAATGCAGGATAAGAATTAATTCCTAATTCTTCAGTTATCT